>CAZPYX010000326.1:0-1848 GCA_964590635.1 uncultured Bdellovibrio sp. | reverse complement strand
GAGCCCAAAAATCTTTTGTTCTAGCTATTCAGTTTTCAAAGAGCGAAAATTTTAAATCTCGTTTACTGCTTTTCAGCAGCGCGAGGAACAGACTTTACTCTATTTTTTGTCCCCGTCAACATTTCTTTTTTTATTTTTTTCGTCGTTAGACAAAAGTCTTAAATAAAGAAAACTTGGTGGAGGTAACAGGGATCGAACCTGCGACCTTCTGAATGCAAATCAGACGCTCTCCCAACTGAGCTATACCCCCGAAGTGGAGCTGTTTTCTCGTAACCCCCGAAAAAGGTCAATAGCTTTTTTTCGAAAGTTTAATGACTCATTGCAAACTGCTTAATAAATAAACGAGGTCTTTTGCCTCGTTTATTTGCAGCCTGAATTTAAGTGTCTGATTTTATTAATGGTTAAGCACTGGCTCTGAATTTAGACGCAAGGAGTCTATTTAGCCATTTACGTTCAGTACCAAGGTCAAAGCCCACCTTTTCGCCGCCGGCAATGATGGCCATGTAGACCTTTTTGAGAATTTCAACCTCAGTATCGAGTCCATTATCCGCGCCCATTGATTCCTCAATGGCTTCGTACACACTTACTAGATCTGGCGTTGTTACCACTTTTGGAATGCGTCCCATGTCCAAACCCAACGTTTCAATAGGTTTGAATCCAACAAGTGTCTCTGTGAGAAGCACTTTTGATCCATTCTTGAAGTTTACCTGAATAAAAGGCTTTCCTTCTGAATCCGCACGGTGAAGGACTTCACCGAGATCTTGAGAACTAAAAGTAAATAGCTTGCCGTCGAGATCCTGACGAATCTGCACTCGACCTGACTCATTGATCTTCGCACGAAGACCTTTTGATGAGTCGACAAAATTCAAGATGTGATCTAGTTCCGCATGTGTCGACTTTGACTTAGAGTTACTCAAAATATCCCCCCCCTAATATTAGGGTCCTTCCAACATAAGAGGTATCGACAATCTATCGGGCTACTTAACGGGAAAACAAAAAAAGATGAGAATCAGGTCTCTTGCCCTGTCATAATTCAGAAAGAAGATCGCGAAGTTGTTTCAAGACGAGATCATTTGCGGTGTGACTTGTTTCTCGCGTTTCGATTTGAGATAACATTGATCGATAACAACAAGGCAGAGATATGATCATCACACGTTGGCAAGCACCTATTATACCGAGCAGAGAACAAGTCTACATGATTCTTGAATCAGAAGGCTTAGAGCCTTACGAGGAAATCTATGAGCCACAGGCAAAGGTTCCGGATCATCGCCATCCCTTTGCCGAAGTAAGAATTATCGTCGCTGGAGAAATGCTTTTTAATATTTCAGGCAATCAGTTTGTTTTGCGCCCAGGGGATCGCGTTGAGATTCCTGCGAATACAAAGCATGCTCACACAGCACATGGGACAGTACCTTGTGTTTGTATTTGTGCACTTAGAGCTATTTAAGTATTGAATAAATTTAGCGGTGATCGAGGAGCCATCCGCTAAATTTTCGACCATTTAGCAAATGTCACTTCAGATCCCCGCCTGTTCAAACAACCGACTCAGGTTGCTCAGTTCAGTTAAAATCCTATGTATTAATTAAGTTATTAGTGGGCCAGCTAGACAGGCAAGTTACTAAGCTTCCGATTTTTTTTAAAATTATATCACTATGGCTTGGGATTCCTGGGATTCAGCAGTTAGCATTCTGCAGCCGTCAGCCATTAACTCACGTAAATTTGATTCTTTGCAAATACAATGAATCCCAGATTTCAATACCATCGCCGCACAATCAATCAATCAATCAATCAATCGTGAACCCTGCATAAAGCGCGTCTAACAAATCATTTCCGTATCCGGCATGCTCG
>CAZPYX010000325.1:0-1856 GCA_964590635.1 uncultured Bdellovibrio sp. | reverse complement strand
AAAAAAAATCCCCAATTTCAAAAACGATCTTACGCAAGACTCTTAGGAATTTCATGCGGAAGACTTGTTGATATATTGAATGGGAAATCTCAATTAAGCGATAATATGGCGCAACTTATATCGACAAAGCTCAGTCTTCCCGCCGAAGATATCTCTCATTTTTTGCGTTTAGTAGAGAATGAAAACCAAGCAAGAACCGATCTGAGGAAAAAACGCAAAGACCCTAATTCAAAAAGGCTTCATCTTGAAGAATTCGCCGCGGTTAGTGACTGGGAGTACTTTGCATTCATGGCTCTTTTGGAAACTTCAACATTTATTGCCGATAAAAATTGGATCGCTCGAAAACTAAATCTAAGCATCGAACGCCTATCCACTGTTATGGATCATCTTTTAGATTTAAATTTCATTCAAATAGACTCAGCAGGGACCATCTCTAATACTTATAAGTCGGTTTCGACTTTAACAGACATTCCATCAACAGTTTTAAAAAAAGCGAACATGGAGTGCATACTTCAGGCTTTAGATAAAATGCATACCGTGGATGTTCTTGCTCGTGAAATCACTTCGTTAACTTTTCCGGTGGATCCAGAAAAAATAAAAGACGCAAAGAATTTAATTCGTGAATTCAAATTGAATATGACAAACCTTATGGCAAATCAAAACACTTCTGAAGTTTACAATCTTAACATTCAGTTTGTCCCTGTTTCAGAGCTAGGGATTTAAACTTCTCCTTGCTCTGATTTTTCCTCAACTGGCAATTCGTCCTTGGATTTGCGACGCTTTCTAAAAGCAAAAATCATATGCCCAAAATACCACGAATAGCCGACACGAACTTGCAGGTCTGAATTAAATAAAATTTGCTTCCCTTCACGATCATTTGAACCATCGTCGGACTTGAATGTGTAGTTCAAATCATGGGATTGACCAAACCAGTAAACTCCGACCTTCCAATTATCGAAAAACCTACGTGAAACACCCAAAAGTCCATCGTAAGAAGTACCACCGGTTACTTTGAAAACACCGCCGGTTCCTCCACCAGAAGCCAACGGAACCTGGTAGCGCATAAAGGCCTCTAAAAGCCATAGTTCTTGAGGTCTCCACTCCGCATGGAAGCCAAGGGCCCCTGTGGTCAACTGAGTTTGAATTAACTCAACATCTGTATTGGTACCACCAATCAAGAATGGCATTTCGTGACGTTGCACTCCGCCCATGATAGAAACTTGTGCACCGAATATATTTTCATAAATCTTTCGCTCAGCCTCAACACCCAGGTAAGACCATTTATAATCAGTCTGATTGATCGTCGTCGAAGGATTGTTCATAATTGTTCCAGGCATTTGATGGAAAGAGGCACTGTATTTCCATTTTTCATCCCACTGAAGACCCGCTTCGACCATCAAAGTTGGCGAAGTCACGGACGAGAAATTCCCTGACTCCAGCCCTGAAGAATCCTTTTGATTGAACTTCAAATAGTTTGTTCCTATGCCAGAATACAAAGAGATGTTGCGAACTTTTTTAGGCTTAATTTCTTCATTGGATATCTTAACAGCCGTTGGTGCGATATTCGACGAAGAGTCCTCTTCTGAAATAGACGCAACACTTCGAGAATCAAGAGCCTTCTTAAGAATTTGTTTTTGCTTTTCCGGACTAGAAACGATGATAGGTTTCAATTGCACAGGAGGCGCTGGCACACTTGCAATTACTTTTGGAGCGGCAACATCAAAGGATACCGGCTTTGACCAAGACGATGTAGGCCAACCACTGGCATTTAAAGCTCTTACGCGTGAAAAATAGGCCCCAGGCTCTAGATCTTCATAAATATATTTACTTGTGTCTGCCTTTTTCGCTACAACACC
>CAZPYX010000324.1:0-1921 GCA_964590635.1 uncultured Bdellovibrio sp. | reverse complement strand
ACAAAAATCGAACGTCAGTCAATCCCGGATGGTATGGAGAGTTGCCGTCACAGGTCATCGACAGACTGTTATTGAAAGCATCCAGGATGGTGAACGTTGGCGCTGCAGGATAACTGTGGGCACTTCCGATATTCACGTCAAAGACACCGTTCGAATTAGTCATATCGACATGATTCAATTGTTCACGATAAAGAACGCAGGTCTTGTTGGGAGCTAAAATTTCAAACTGAAAAGAAACACTAGAATACTCAAGAGGTGAATTGTCAGATTTAAGAATACGTCCCTGATATGTTAACGATGCTGGAGCCGCATTCGCGCGCGCTACGCCCAATAACAATCCCAGAATGATCAGTAACGTACAGTTGTATTTCATTGCTATATATATAGATCGGATGGGACACAAACAATCTTGAAGAACATTCGTTCTAAGACGAGTCATTTTCTGGAAAATCAGGACTATTGCCCCATTCAGAGACTCTTACCTGTTACCGCAATGAAAGGATCCTGTCATTAGTCCACCCAGAAGCCATATGCTTCAAGGTCGAGCGAGTGACCCAATAACTACCATCGCACAACACTCCCGCAGTATATGAACATGAGGTTCCCCAAGAGTTTCTTACTTTGAAAGTCGAGACTACCGAGCACATAAATAGCAAAGCCATCTTTAGAATTTTCATATAACGTCCTTTCAAGAAGCCAGATGCCCCCTTAGCAGCCATCAACATTCCAGCCGTCTACACTCTAGACAAGTGCTCCGCTTTGAGCCTGACCAAAATATTTTTGTAATTGTTGTCCATTTATTTCCATATAACACTTTGAACGTGAAATTATCTTAATAAGCTCATTAATGTTTAGCCGCCAACCGAAGAGTTCATTGGAGGCAACGATGAGTGATGATCGAAAAAAATTTCCAAATATCTTCTGGCCAAAAATTGAATCCAAAAGACAAGCCGAATCACTCATCAAAATCGCCGCAGGCTACTGTATTTTTATCTCCTGCATGAGTCTTGGTGCGAGCCTTCTTTATAAATATCAAATCGTCGACATCCCCTACTTCCAAAGTGCCTGGATGAGCGCCTTTATCTATACTCCTTTGGCTTACTTCCTTTACGAAAAGGAAAAAATCGCAGCTTGGGCGACTTTGATTTACTATGTCTTCGATCAGATCTACACCATGACAATATCCAGTGGCACCCCAGGGTTTCTCATGATCCTAGTGACCTGCGCCTTCATCTCGGCCATTCGAGCCCTTCGCTATTTAGATAAAAATAGCGAACCTGAACATCTCCAGGCCAAAAAAGAAGATCCCATTGCTAGCTGATTTTCTGTGACCAAGGACCCCTGCGAAAGAGCAATCTTTCAGTTGTATTCCCACAAGTTAAAAAAGCCCTCTTCGGGTTCATCATCTCCTTTTGTAAAATGAAAAGACGAGGCATTTCAGCACCTCCTGAATTTGCCTGATTTTGCAAAAAGGAGATTTTATGAAACGCTTCCAAAACAAAACAGCTTTCATCACTGGCGGCAACTCTGGAATTGGTAAAGAATCAGCCTTGGCCATTGCCAAAGATGGCGCAAACATCATGATCGCTGATATCAAAGAAAACAAAGACGTCCTTAAAGAAATTGAAACCGTTGGAGTCAAAGCCGCATTCATAGCTTGTGATGTTTCAAATCCCATGGCCGTCAAAGAAGCCATCAATGCCACGATCAAAAATTTCGGTTCCCTTGACGTCGCTTTCAACAACGCCGGCATAGGTGATGAAGGCATGATTCACGAAAAAAGCATCGAGCAATGGAAGAAAGTCATCGATATTAATCTCAGTGGCGTCTTCTATTGTATGAAATACGAAATCGAACAAATGCTTAAACAAAAGGATGGAGGAAGCATCATCAACGTTTCTTCAATCCTTGGACAAGTCGG
>CAZPYX010000323.1:0-1977 GCA_964590635.1 uncultured Bdellovibrio sp. | reverse complement strand
CGGGCGCAGTTTGAACACGCAATCGCTCTTTTAGTAGGGAAACCTGCCTCTAGCTTTTCACTTCCACCGGGGAATTTGCAAGTAACTCCACCGAATATTCCACTCAGTCTGCCCTCCCAACTTCTTGAACGACGTCCTGATATTGCCGCTGCTGAACGAAGCATGGCCTCCGCGAACGCCACCATCGGCATTGCCACCTCCGCTTACTATCCACAACTTTCATTGACCGGAGCGATAGGATACAATTCTGACACTGTGGAAAATCTAATCAAAACACCCAATCTATTTTGGTCCTTAGGAGCCACCTTAAGTGAAACTCTTTTTGATGGTGGCTCCCGTTCTGCCACCGTTGAACAATACACGGCCTTATATGATCAGACCGTTGCTAATTATCGACAAACAGTGCTCACTGCTTTTCAGCAGGTTGAGGATGCCTTGGTCAGTTCGCGGGTTTTAGTCACACAACGAGAGCAGCAAGATCAGGCCGTAGCCTCTTCAGAACGGTTTTTAAAAATTGCCACCAGTCGTTTTCAGCTAGGATTAGATCCTTATCTTAACGTGCTTTTAGCGCAGCTTTCTGTTTTGGGAAACCAACAGGCCGCTCTGAATGTCCGTACTCAGCAGCTGACTTCAAGTGTTAAATTAATCGAAGCCCTTGGCGGAGGATGGGATCAATCGCAACTTCCCGATGAAAAAAAGCTTCTCGAAACTTCCTACACTAAATAGCTCTCAAATTTTAAATAAGACTCAACAAGTGGTGAATTCGCTGAAGAGTCTCATATTTCATGCTCTCGCATAGCCTCATTTTCAACGGAATGAGTGCAGGCATTGCTGATGAATCAAAATGAAACTTCACTAAAAACCGTCAAACTTTTTATAGACATTCTCTTGAACAATCCGATCTTTATACATCCGCCACAGTAATTTTTGCTGGGTTTTTGACAAGAAGCTATACTGGCCTTGAAAAGAACTCGGAGGTTCTGATGAAAAACTGTCTAGTGAGGATGCCACTTTTCTTATCTCTGGTATTAACGCCAATAATCTATACAAGGACCGCTAAGGCCGGCGACAACCGCAAACAAGCTCTTGAATCCAAAGAATTGAAAATTTATTTTGGATCTTTAACAAAAGATCAACGCTCTAGCTCAAAAAATTCCAACGAAATTTCAGATGTTCAAATTGATCTTGAACGTATTGATTATCTAACCAACAAAGGTTGGTACTCAAACTCTGGAAAAAAATCTGTGAAATTCAACAGAGACCAGCAAGATAATGATGATGGCAATGGGATCTCGTTAGGGGATGCCGACGGTTGCTCGCAAATCAGATTGGTTGTTGATAAAAAGAAATATGGCAAAATTCGCGACCACTTCGGCCATGAATGTACCGTCAAAGATGCCTTCGTCAGCATTCAATTGCAAAAAGCTTTAAACCTGCAAAATAAAGAAAATAATAAACTTAAAATTTTCTTAGATATGCGCGAATCGAAATTTGAATATGACAAAAATCGTGTTTGTATTTTCAAACCGAAATTCAAAGTCTATTCAGCGTCCCACGATAAAGAATGTATAAAAGATCATGAACATGATTCTGATCGAGATCATGATCGTGAACGTGATGATGACAAAGATCACCGTGGAGGAAAATACGCGTTTTATCGTAACGAGGACCGCGACGACCGCCATTCCGATAGCAGAAATTTTATCTCCAATCTTCGTGGCGTAGCCTCACAAAAATGTGGTGGCAAAAATCGTTGGGATGATGACGATGATGATCGCAAAAATCACAGACCGAAACAGTGTCAAAGCCATGGCGAAGTCCCTGTAACTCCGGATCCTACGCCTACGCCAGTTCCGACTCCAACGCCAACCCCTGTGCCATCTCCTACCCCGGTACCTCCGCCTGTCCCAACTCCGACACCTACTCCAGTTCCTACGCCTATTCCTCTACCTACACCTGCTCAATCTCCATACACCA
>CAZPYX010000322.1:0-1995 GCA_964590635.1 uncultured Bdellovibrio sp. | reverse complement strand
CCACAAAGCTGTCATGGTTTCAATACTTGATGGAGCCCAACATGCAACGCATAAATGCCGTTCCGGCTTTTGACTGCAAAGCCTGATCTTCTATTAATTAACTCCTCCGGGTTGTGTCCCCATTATGCCGCCTTTAGGTATAGTTCCAATCACCCCTCCGTAACCATTCTCCATCAATTTCATAGCATTCATCATATCTGCGACTCCTGAGCATCTCTTTACGATCTCTCGTCTGTCTTCCAATGAAGTGGCTTTATTATCTTTCATAGCTTTCTGGTAAAGAGCGTTTACAACTGACGCTCCGCTTTTATTACGCGTATTACTCTCGGTAACATTGTCACAACGTTGTGGACCTTGAAATATTTTGCCAAGAGCCGACTTCGTTGGAGAGATTTTATAAACTTCGCCATTCTCCAAATAAATGCTGGTTTCTTTCTTGTCAGGATCTACGACAGAAAAAGACCATCCATCTTGAGTCAATGGAAAAACTTTTCCCTTGAAGGCCGTCGACTTTTCAGAAATCGCCTTGAGGCAATCCGTGAAATCAAATTTGGAATATTTCACGATTTGTTTACCGCCGCCTGAACCTACATCGCCGACACCTTTATTATTAGCTTGCTCAGCATTACTTACGCTTGAAGCGATTACCAAAACTGCGACGACCAGAACCTTCATTTGCATACATCCTCCATGATGAATGACACCAGTCTTTCACAGGCGGGTTAAACCTCAAAATGTATTCACTTTGATTTCAATTCATTGGTCGAAGTTTTCATCAATTTAGATTCTGGAAACAGATTGAAGTTCAATTGATACAAGCGTCGATTTTCTATCTCATTGACGTTGCGCTTTTTAAGCTGCTCTTGAATGAAGACCTCGAAATCCTTCAGCAAATCTCCATACTCATCCTTGCTCAAAGCGACGAAAAGACTTCTAAAACGTCTTTCTTCGCCAGGTAGATGCAGCGACTGTTCTGCTTTTTTCAAAGTATTACGATAGAACTCTCCTAAACCAAGGTCCTTCAGATTTTGCGGAACACGCCATGAACTAGAAACAGAAGCCCATTCCTTGGTTTCCTCCTCCTTTTTTGCAAGGCCAATCCCTTCGAGGTTTTTTAGCCCCTCAACTATCTGCTCTTCCGCAACATTCAAGATATTAGACAAACTAGCAGGAGTCTTAATAACATCCTCAAAGGTCAGCAGGGTCTGCAGAACTGGGAGCAAAGGATTCGCGACAAATTCAAAGCTCTGTTGAACTTCGTGAAAATCTACATTGGGAGTCAAATATCTGGAAAGCTGCAAGCCGAAAACGCGGCGTTGCTCTTCAGTACGACTTTGCGTGTAGTGGACTAAACATATAAAATAAGCGCCATCTTCGGAACTCAGATCCAGAGATTTACGAAGAAGTTCTGCGGTAGGTTCATTGATAGGACGAGTGGCAAAGACCAACAATCTTAGATAGGTTCTGCTTTTCAAACCTATCTCTCGAGACCATACTTCATAAGAAAAATCGCTATTCGAACTTTTGCGAAATTCATAATAGTCTTGAAGATACTTGTGCACATTTAGATATTTTTTGATCTCAGGCTTTGCTGCATTCATAGCCGTAAATCATCTTTTTAAGATACCACGAACGCAACCGTAATCATTCTGATTTCAATTCCGAGTACTGAGATCAACAATAGCGACTCTAGCGCAAACTTCTTCGGCGCTGGTGTTGCATCGCATTCGACCATGATTCAGTTATTACTGATCAACTCAAGCTCATCTTGTTTTACAACGCCAAACCCAACGAACTTGCAACAATCAAGACCCCGCAGTGAGACCTGCAAAACATGCCGAGCCCAAGAGCCCATATCTGCCAACTCTTCATAGGCCAATGCCAACTTCAAGGAAGCGGGCATTCAATTTCACTTTACTTACCAACACTCACCGTCAAAGGAATTGTCGTCAGTTCATTGCGTACAATCCACCTAATCCAAATACGTTAAATTCC
>CAZPYX010000321.1:0-2114 GCA_964590635.1 uncultured Bdellovibrio sp. | reverse complement strand
CATCAATTTGCAAAATGGGTGAAATCCTACCGTGATCTTCCTGTTTTAATCAATCAATGGTGTAACGTCATGAGATGGGAGATGCGCACGCGCATGTTCCTTAGAACTGCGGAATTCCTCTGGCAAGAAGGCCACACCGTGCATGCGACAGCAAAAGAAGCCCAAGAGGAAACTTTGCAAATGCTCGATGTTTATTCTGACTTTGCTGAACAATACATGGCGATGCCTGTGATCAAGGGGATGAAAACCAGCGATGAAAGATTCCCTGGCGCTGTGGACACTTATACGATTGAAGCGTTGATGCAAGATCGTAAAGCCCTGCAAGCGGGAACTTCTCACTTCCTAGGTCAAAACTTTGCCAAAGCCTCTGGTATTAAATATCTAAGTGCTGAAGGAAAAGAAGAAACAGCTTGGACTACTTCTTGGGGTGTTTCAACTCGCCTTATCGGTGGTTTGATCATGACCCACAGTGATGACAACGGATTCATTGCTCCACCAAGAATTGCTCCTTTGCATGTTGTGATCATTCCTATCTATCGCAACGACGAAGAGAAAAAACAAGTTCTTGAATACGTGCAGGGAATTGCGAAAGAGTTGAAAGGTCAAAGCTATTCAGGCGGATCAGTTCGCGTGAAAGTGGACGATCGCGATATGCGTGGTGGTGATAAAGCTTGGCAGTACATCAAACAAGGTGTTCCAGTTCGCGTTGAAGTAGGTCCCCGTGACATGGCTAAAGGCGAAGTGTTCGTAGGCCGCCGTGACCGTGGTCCAAAGGAAAAAGCAGGACAAGCGCGCGATGCTTTCGTGCAAAATATTTCGGGTCTTCTTCAGGAAATCCAAGATGGTTTGTTTGAAAGAGCAAAAAATTTCAGAGATGAAAATATAAAAAAAATTAATTCTCTTTCTGACTTCGAAGCTTACTTCAAAGGTAACGACGATATATCTGCCCCTGGTTTCGCATTAGTTCCATGGTGTGAAGAAGGTGTCGGACATGAGTTGCTTGCGAAACTGAAGGTCACGCCAAGATGTATTCCATTGAAGCAAGAGCCTATCCAGGGGAATTGCATTTTCTCTGGCAAGCCAGCGACGAAATGGGTGCTTTTCGCTAAGTCTTACTAAGACTTTATAAGAATTTGCTCGCAATTCTTGAGACTTTCAGTCTGAATTATTGCGGGTTTTGAATTTCAAATCAGAGATAAATGTGTCTAACGGAGAGTTCTACTCTCCGTTTTTTTTATTCGCTTTGACCCTCTTTTAAACCGGGAAGAAACTCAGGTTTAACAGGAGGGATCTATGAAACAGTTGATGTTGACCCTATTGTTGTCCGTTGCAGGATCTATCGTTTATGCGGGGACGCCCTATGTGGGCACTCCTCAGCTAGATGATCTGATGACTCCCGATGAGCTTGCCCAGGAGATAGGGGCTCCTCGAACGGAAATGAATCGTCCCGTGATAAATCCAGAAACTATCGCAGCTCAAGATGGCATCGACGTGTTTAGGGAATACGCCATTGTCATCACTGTCAATAAATCGGCCAGGGGACCCGGGGCGCAACAAATGACTGTCGTCGAAAATGGAATTCAAACCGCCGTGTGGCCCGTGTCGACGGGACGAGAACAGTACGAACGAGCGAAGAGTGGACGCTGGTATTGGACGACAACGCCTGCGGGAACGTTCTCTCCTTATTCTTTAATTCGCGATCACTATTCTCATACTTGGAAAGCTCATATGGAATACGCGGCTTTCTTCAATGGAGGTATTGCGATCCATGCGACAACCCCAGACCACTACAGACAATTGGGAAAAAGAGCTTCCGGAGGTTGTGTGCGTCTCTATAAACCCAATGCGCAAATCATCTACGAGAAAATTAAAGCCCAAGGTAGAGCCCTCGTGCCTCTGTTCAACAGAGACGGTCGAGTTGCTCGCGACGTGAATGGCAACCCGATCCACGTCATGGGCTGGAATACCTTAATCATCGTCGAAGGAATGTAAAACTAAGTTGTAGGGTATTTTTAAACGAAGGCCCTGTGCAAATAGGGCTTTTTACTTTTAAGGCTTTTAAACTGCGCCATTAGTATGGTGCTAAATGCGGGGATTTGGTGAAGAGCTAAGCT
>CAZPYX010000320.1:0-2163 GCA_964590635.1 uncultured Bdellovibrio sp. | reverse complement strand
CGCGCTCCATCCTTGAGCGTGAAGGACACATCGATCTCGCGCTCCTTCTCGAAGCGCTTGTACGACGCTTCGCCGAGCACGGCCTGACAGATCTGTGTGGCCTGCTCTTCGCTCACGTTCTTCTCCGTCTGCGGTGTCAGTACACCGTGGATGCGGAACATGACCGGCGCGTCGACGGCGATGTGCACATCGGATGCCTGCAACTCCTTTGCCTTCGTGAAGAGGGCCTGGATGGGATGTGCGGATGGGCTCGAGGACATCAAGATATTGTAGCAGGTTTTTCAGTCTTCTGAAAGACACAATAGTTCGTTCTACAAGGGGGTTCGCCCTAGACAGTTGATGAGTTAATTAATTATCATCTCTGTAATGTGGCTAGCTTTTGCGCTCATAACTCCAATTTTCTGGAGTGTTGTACATATCGCCGATTCACATTGTGTTGATGAAATTTTAGAAAGACCCTGGATGGGAATTACTACTAGTGCGGTTTCATCAATTTTAGTTTTTCTGTTGATCCCATTTTTTTATCCTTTCGTAAGTTGGCAGTTGCCGCCTCCAGAAATTGCCTTATTAGCAATTTTTGCTGGAATGCTAATTCAGATAAGTCAGGCGTTATATTTTCACGCATTAGATCATTCTGAAGCTGGAATCGTTGCTGCATATTGGAACATGACTCCTGCATTGTTGCCAATTGTTGGCTTTTTCATCCTTCACGATGTTCTTACTCTGTATCAATACGTTGGAATTTCACTACTCGTGGTTTCTTCGGTCTTACTTTGCTTAGTGGACGTTAATTTCCATGCGCGCTGGAATACCATTATCCTTATGGCTTTTGCATCTGTATTTCAGGTTGCAGCTTTATCTCTAGAGAAGATCGTGTATGAACAAACGCCCTTTTTCCTAGGTTTTTTACTGATCACTTTCGGTCTCATTTTAGTGGGGTTGTTTCCTTTGTTGTTTGTGCGTGTCAGAAGGATTTTTTCTCGTAACATGCACAAATTGAGAAAGGCGTTTGTAATTTTTATAGGGATTGAAATTGCAAATTTGTTTGCGCTCGCTTCCTCGCAAAATGCTATTCGATTAGGAGATCCCTCTTTGGTTGCAGCGGTCGAAACAACACTTCCTGCATATATTTTCATATCGTCTATAATTCTTCTTTTTGTATATCCTAAATTCGGGGACCCCGACACGTGGCATAAATTACCTCAAAAGCTCCTTATAGTTATTGTTATGGTATGCGGGGTATGGCTGCTAGCCTGAATGAATAAACACTGCTATAATTTAAAGAAGTGCCTAAAAAACAAAACAGACTATCTAAAGGGCTTGAGGAGAAACGTTTTCTCAGAAAATTGGGATCACTCTTTGTGGAATGGAGAAAGTTACTTATTTTTTCGTATTTTGCCTTATTGGCTACTGTTATAACTTTCGTTTTGTACTCATTTACGCAAAATCTTTTAAAACAAAGACTTCAGGAAAGATTGACTTCGATTGCATCAACAGCTGCTACTGAATTTGATGCTCGAGAATTAAATTCAATTCAGAAAGATGATTCCAATAGTAAAGTTCTAAAAGAAATTGTCCGTAAGCTTGGCAATATAAAAAATGCGAATACAAATGTGAAATATGCGTACTTAATGCGAAGAACGAAAGACCCAAATACTTTTGAGTTTATCGCTGACGCTCAAACTTTTGATACGCCCGTTGATTCTAATGGAAACGGAAAAATTGATGATGATGAATTAAATCCACAGCCAGGTGATCCATATGATGTGAGCAGCTATCCAGCTTTGCGAGATGAAGCTTTTTACCATCCGGCAGTAGATTCTTCGTTATTGGCCGACAAATGGGGATTGGAAATGGCCGCCTATGCACCAGTTCGTGATGAGCATGGCGATCCAGTAGCCATCTTTGGAATAGACGTTTTAGTTAACGATTTTAATCAACTGACAGAGGCTACATTATTGCCTTTTATTTTGTTCATTTTGTTTCTCATTCTTTCATTAACATTGCTCACATTACTTTTGGTGAGAGTGTGGCGAGAAAGATTGGAAGCAATTAAGGAAATTGATCGTCAGAAAGATGAACTCATGAGTCTCGTTAGTCACCAACTTGCAGCCCCGGTTTCTGCAATAAAATGGTACTTGGAAATGTTATTGGATGGTGATT
>CAZPYX010000319.1:0-2477 GCA_964590635.1 uncultured Bdellovibrio sp. | reverse complement strand
ATCAAAAACTGAAATTTTTCGTAAAATCATAAGCTTAATTAATGCGCACACTCATTTGTTAAGCTCATATTAAGGGGTCTCAAGATGATGAAAAGCGGCCTATTAACTTTGTCGTTCTGCATTCTTTCGGCGACGTCATCTTTCGCTAATACGCTTAAAGTGGGTCTGGTTTTAGATAAGGGTGGAAAAGACGATAGATCTTTCAACTCTGCTGCTTATGCTGGCGCTACGAAAGCGGAGAAAGATCTTAAAATTGAACTCAAGTACGTTGAGGCAACTGACACAAACGCGATTGAAAATCTTCACCGTGCCTTTGCCAGAAAAGATTTCGATCTTGTGATCGGAATTGGCTTCGCTCAAAAAGAAGCTGTTCGCAAAGTGGCAGCTCAATTTCCTAAAATCAAATTCGCCATCGTTGACGGAGAAGTTTCTGCTCCCAATGTGCGCGCGTTGATGTTCGCGGAACATGAAGGTTCTTTCTTGGTTGGTGCTTTGGCAGCCATGGCTTCGAAAACTCACTCTGTTGGATTTGTTGGCGGAATGGATATTCCTCTGATCCGTAGATTTGCGATGGGCTATGCAGCTGGCGCAAAATATGTGGATCCCAAAATCACTGTCACTGAAAACTATGTAGGCGTAACAGGCGAAGCTTGGAACAATCCTGCGAAGTCTAAAGAACTTGCTCTTTCACAATACGGCAAAGGTGCTGATGTTGTGTTTGCTTGTGCTGGCGCTTCTAACTCTGGCGTGTTCGACGCTGCGGAAGACAAAAAGAAATTTGCGATCGGTGTCGATAGCAATCAAAACTGGATCAAACCAGGGGCGATCTTAACAAGCATGATGAAAGCTGTGGACGTTGCAGTCTACGACACGATCAAAGACACCCAAGAGGGTAAGTTCACCGCTGGCATCGTTCAGTTCGGTTTGAAAAATAATGGCGTGAACTATACGCTCGATAAATATAACGAAAAACTCATCACACCTGACATGAAGAAAAAGGTTGAAGAGATCAAAAAGAAAATCATCGCTGGCCAGATCCAAGTTCCTGATTACTACAAAAAGAAATAGGAACAGAGCCTAGATGAGTCTTACACCCGCTGTCGAATTTCGAGGAATTTCAAAATACTTTGGCGATGTCAAAGCGAACTCAGATATTTCTTTTTCAGTAACAGCGGGAAGCATTCACGGGATTGTCGGCGAAAACGGTGCCGGCAAATCCACGGCGATGAAGATCCTCTTTGGTCTTTATCGTCCCGATGAAGGTGAAATTCTTCTTAACGGACAACCGGTTCACTTTCACTCTTCTGTTGATGCCATGGCTGCCAAAATCGGCATGGTTCACCAACACTTCATGCTGGCCGAACCCTTCACAGCCCTTGATAATATTCTGCTGCAACAAAAAGGTTCTGCTTTTTCTATTCTTCCCCGTGCTGAACAAAAAGCTCGTCTGCAAGAAATTGCACATCGTTATGGCTTTGATATTAATCTTGATGCAAAAATCGAAGATCTTTCTGTCGGGGCTCAACAACGTGTTGAGATTCTAAAAATTCTTTCTCAAGATTCTCAGATTCTAATCCTAGATGAGCCCACGGCGGTTTTGACTCCGCAAGAAGTTCAAGATCTGTTTAAAAATTTGCAGCGCCTGAAGGAAGAAGGAAAAACAATCCTCATCATCACTCATAAACTCAAAGAAGTGATGAGCCTTACTGACGAAGTGACCATCTTCCGTGCTGGCAAAGTTGTCGCGAATAAAAAAACTTCTGAGACAACGGCTGGGGATCTTGCCGCGCTGATGGTGGGACGCTGTTTGCAGACTCCAGCAGAGCGCACCACCAAAGTTGATGCGACGACGACCATTTTGAATATTGCTAATTTGAATGCAGCGTTGGGCACTCATAAAATCCACGATATCAATTTTAAAGTCAGTGCTTCGGAAATCGTGGGTATCGCTGGCGTTGAAGGCAATGGGCAAGATGTTTTGATTCGTGCCTTATTAGATTCCCACGCTTTAAATAAGAAATCCTTCAGCGGGGAGCTCAAAGTGCACGGCAAAATGGGTTCATTCCCAGAGGACCGTCTGCGCTTTGGTGTTCTACCCTCTCGTCCGGTTTGGGAAAACTTTCTTTTAGGACAACAGAAGCTTGCTCGCTTTACACGCGGTATTTTCTTGAAAAGAAAAGACATCATGGCCGCTACTCAAGATGCGATGGAAAGCTATGATGTTCGCCCTCGCAATTCCTTCCTGCCTTTCGAAAAGCTTTCCGGTGGTAATCAGCAAAAACTAGTTGTGGCTCGTGCTCTTTCGCAGAAGCCTCGCTTTGTCATTGCGGCACAACCGACTCGCGGTGTGGATATTGGTGCCATTGAGTTCATTCACAATGAGCTTCGCAAATGCCGCGATGAAGGCACAGGCGTTTTATTAATTTCCTCTGAACTTGATGAGTTGATGCAATTGTCAGATCGTATTTTAGTTCTTT
>CAZPYX010000318.1:0-2513 GCA_964590635.1 uncultured Bdellovibrio sp. | reverse complement strand
AACTCCTGCGCAGTGGAATTTTATCAGGAACTTTTTGATTCAAACCTATCACAGGTAGGAGCTCCATAGCTGTCAATGCAATGAACAAAGACCTGATTTTACCCCTTATGACGCGCTTGTGACTCCATACTAATTTTGAAAAACACGGGGCACGAATGCAGCCCCGTGCAAAATAAAAATAACCTAAGTTTTTTCCTTAAATCGTCAAAAACCCCCAAGAGCCGTTGTAAAACTTCTCCCTTCCAATTTTGTAAATCGCTTTTTAACAAGCAATGGGCGACTATCCCCTTCATCAAAATAACCAGGAAATACCATGACAAAACTTTTTACAGTTGCCTTTGCTCTTTTGCTTCCAGTTTTTGGACATGCGTCCTCTCATTACTCAGTACAATGCGACAGCTTGGCGCCATTTAAAAAGCCCATCTATTTAGCAGGCAATGATCAGCTTCTTCAAATCAAGTCTTTGGATGTAACCCTCGATGAAGCTGGCTCTTTCAATGTCGCAATGAAAGTGTCTGGACTGCACCCTTCATATTGGAGCCTGAATCCAGAAAATTAGTATAGGCCCTCCGCTTACCAGTGGACCCCAGATTGGGGTTCTGCTAGAAAGCGAAGTTCCTATGGCAAGAAAGAAGAACACATACAGTCTTGAATTCAAGCAGCAACTCATTGCGGAAATTGAAAGCAATGTTGTGTCGCTAAACGAGCAAGCAAGAAGGCACGGTATATCCCCGGGTCTACTCAACATCTGGCGAAAGAAATTCGCAGAAGGAACTCTTAACGCCAGCCCAGATCGAAGAGTCAAGGAACTCGAGAAGGAAGTGGAATCATTAAAGACCACAATTGGCAGCCTCTATCGTCAAGTTGAAGCATTAAAAAAAATGGAAATCGAAACTCAACGCAGGAGAAGCGAGACTTCGTTGATCATCAGTGGAAGGAATTTGGCTCAATTGAAAAAGCCTGCGAAGCGATAGGACTTCCAATGAGCACATATTACTTCAAGCCACGTGTGACGACCGCAGAGCATCTTTATCGAGATGCCGATCTCCAGAATGAGATTGAACTCATCATCGCGGAATTTCCCGGATACGGTTATCGTCGGGTGACGAAGGCGTTGGCCCGTAAAAACATCAAGGTTAATCATAAGAAGGTTCTTCGCATCATGCGAGAACATGGACTGTTATCGCAAGTCAGAAAGGCATTTAAAGTAGCAACAACGGACTCCAACCATTCTTACAGGATTTATCCGAATCTCTTGCCTGGGTTAAAGCTGAATAGCCCCAATCAAGTGTGGGTCGCAGATCTCACTTATATTCGAATCTTAACGGGGTTTCTTTACTTGGCGGTAGTGATGGATCTTTATACCAGAAAAGTCATTGGCTGGGCACTGTCGTCATCACTGCAAAGTGATCTGTGCTTAGAGGCACTAGAGATGGCAATCGAAGACCGCAAACCAGGTCCGTGCTGTGTACATCACTCCGATCGAGGTGTGCAGTATGCCTGTGACGAATACATCATGAAGCTTCAACAAAGTGGTCTTGTGATATCCATGTCCCGTAAAGGTAATCCTTATGACAATGCCTTCATGGAGTCGTTCATGAAAACTCTAAAGTACGATGAAGTTCATTTGTGGAATTACGAGACGATTGATGACGTGAAGGAACGAATCCCTGAGTTCCTTGAGAATGTTTACAACAAGAGGCGTCTTCACTCATCGCTGGATTACTTGACTCCAGTAGAGTTCGAAGCCAAGATCTTGAAACAACAACCTGCGGAGAGACCTATACTAAATCTGTGACATTGCTCTCCAGCCGAAGGGGTTCACTCCATTGCTAGATAAGCGTTACAATGAAGCCATTAGGCTTTTCGGAAAATCCATTATTTTCTTTGCTAAAGATGAATATCTGAATGAGCTTACCCTTTCGTTGTATGGAATTGCCCATTCGTACGAACAACAAGGACTCCTTTGGGCTGCAAGAAGTAGTTATATTTCCGCAATAGAAAGAAGCTTGTCTATTTTTTGGAGTCAGAAAACATTATTACCTCGACTTCCTTGGTTAATAAAAAATCTTATTCAAATTGAGATAGAAATCGGGAGACCAATTCATGTTATGCATTGGAAGGAGTTGCTTGGAGCTATACTAGCAAATACGCAACTGTCGGACGATACCAAGAAAGAATTTGATGAAGATCTCAATATGCAAGATGTTATAAATGCAATTCTTGTATTAAAGACTCCTTTCTCTAATTTTTCTTCACTTAGAGTACTCCCTGATCTTTATGATGCTCTCGATATGCCCTTTTCCAGAACAGCTGCCCTCTACGCACTTGGCCATCTTGATCTAATTCGCTCCGACAAGTTCATTCCAGAAGAAAATCTGACTGATGAGAAGCTGGACAACTATATCTCTCTTTGGCGAAGACAACCCGCTTCAAGGCAAATCGCAAATCAACCTTCATATGAAGATTCGGACCTGATTAAGCGTGCGGTGGGCCTGGGGCTGGAGGTAGTT
>CAZPYX010000317.1:2209-2540 GCA_964590635.1 uncultured Bdellovibrio sp. | reverse complement strand
TTCCAATATCGAGGATCATTCAAAAAAAGTAAACTGAATTTTTTGAAATGCTTGAAATTCTTGATGGGAGCCTACTTCCGCGAAGCGGAAGTGTAAGCCAGCCCAGTTCCAAGGTGGAACCAATTTATTTTTTCGTGATCGATTCAATCAATTCTTTGAAGTACTGAGGCATTTCCGTGCGCGGATACCACGCCAGTGCGACAGAATCTTCAAAGTGCATAGTCTTATCAAGAGCGATCAAAGTTCCATCTTTGATAAACGTGGAGGCGAATTCCTCTGTCAGCACAGAAAATCCCACACCTTGTTCAATCATCGACGTCAGAGCATCGAT
>CAZPYX010000317.1:0-2199 GCA_964590635.1 uncultured Bdellovibrio sp. | reverse complement strand
CCCTTTCTTCAAAAGTTTGTATTTTTTCAAAAGCTCAAAAGTCATAGTATCGTTCGGATCAAAATCAATGATGCACTCCTTTTCCAGGATGTCGGCAAGAGTTCGGCGCTTCCAACTGGAAGGACCCACCAGAATGTATTTTTCAGGTGCCATCATCTTTGAATCCAGTTCAAGACCAACCTGACTGGCAGGCAATGCCGCAATCTGCGCGAAGCCGGTTTTCAATTTTCCAAGAACACTGTCGGTGTCCGTTAAATCAAAACGCAGACGAAGTTGCGGATGTTTTTTTAAAACGACACTGACTCGCGGGATGATTCTTGAGCGAATCAGTGTGGATGTTCCGCTGATACAAACTTCCACGACCGCAGAAGCTTTCTTTCCGGACATCTTGGCAAGGGTGTCGCCTTCAAGATCACGTGCTGCCTGAACATAACGCAAAAGAGATTCACCCTCGTTGGTCAGGCGCATGCCTTTTCGAGAGCGTGTGAAAAGGGTGACCCCCAGTTGCTTTTCCAAGCTTCTGATTCTTTGGGTCACCCCTGTCTGGGTGAGATTCACCATTTTAGCGGCTTCCAGGACCGTGCCCTTTTGGACGACGGCCCAGAAAGCTTCAAGGGAAGGGCTTAGTAAACTCATTTAAAATCATAATAAAATGATATTTATGAATTATACAAATAGTTTCTTTAAGATTATTTAAGATTTCGAAAACGCAGCTGGATGCGCAAGACTTTTCCACAATCAGCTTGTGGAAAAGTCGCGAGCAGAAGCCCACTAGGAGATTTATGAAACTCAAAATGAAATGCAGACCAGAACTTCTTGTTCTATTTTTCTTTTTAGCGATCTCTCAGGTCACTATGGCGTCCGACAAGCCGAGCGTGCATGGGATGTTGGTATTCGGGGAGAAGAAAATTTTCTTCTCCCATCTTCCGATGTTTCACTCTCCTCATGACTATCAAGCTATTTTTAGCGCTCAACTAAATGAGCAAATTAAAGATTTGTATTTGTCAGATAAGAAGTCGCATCCAGAAGAAAAGATTTACACCTTTGTTCCTGAAGTGATGGTGCTGCCGGATGTGGTGCTGAAAACAAAAGTATTCAAAGGGGAGCTTTACAGAGGCCACTTTGAACGAGGCGGGAGTTTGATTGCAAGAGATATCCAAGTCACAGTCGGCGACGTAGTTGTATTTAAGAAGTTTGATCCTATGGCTGTAAAGCCTTTGCAACTGACCTATTTGTTGTTCGGGCAGCCACGAGAGTACTGGCTGGCTCACGATATTTATAAAAAGCCTGATTTCGATCACATCATCGGCGTGGATTTACCAGACGGTATTGAGATTCATCAACCGGCTTTCGTAACTGTAGAAAGCACAGATCCGAACAAACCATTGCTGGAAGGAAAAAACATCAAGGCAAAAGTAGGAAATCAATCCGTACAGCTGGAGAGTCTTCGCTCCGTCTATTTGGAGTTTGACGATCTCTCGATGTAGGAAATGCCGTTTTATTGAAACTAATTTTAGAAACCATGAACTAAAGACCAACAAACAATTAAATAAGGAAAGAAAAATGAAAAAAAATATATTCGCAATGATAGTAGTAATTTTATCTGGTGCCGCAGCTCAAGCTATTTGTCACTTTAACAGACTTGGCGATCCTACTTGTGTTTCTAACGACAAGTTTGCAATATCAAAACAAAGTGAACAAGTGCATTGCAGTTCTTCTAAAGCGACTTTGGATTTCAAATTCGATCAAAGCTCTGGCGTGAAATTTGTTTCATACAACTATACAGTAACTACTGTCGGAAGATGTCCGTCTAGAAATTGTGGATCTTCGAATGTCGAAGTAGTTAGTGGTAGTTCTGATCAAGGCGGAATGGTCGCAGACGTTTGGGGTTCATACAGCGGCGGCGTCGTAGCTTCAAATTTAAATTTGAACAGCTCATTGGATGCTGATAAGAACTTCCTGGTATCTTATGTTGTGACTGCGGATCAACTGAAGATTCAAAACCTTTCCATTGGTCAGCAAGGCTTTGATGCGGCATCACTTTCACAGTTTACATGTGTGATTCACTAACCAAAATTAGGCGGGATTGATCGTCCAGGCGATCTTTTCTAGTGCCTCCACTTCCTCTGCCCAATACCTGTAAGTGTTAAACTCAGGAAAAAGGCGGGGGAAGCTGGGATCATCCCAACGTTTTGCGAT
>CAZPYX010000316.1:0-2547 GCA_964590635.1 uncultured Bdellovibrio sp. | reverse complement strand
TGTTTTTAAGGGGTCCTTTGGGTGGGGCACTGAATGGAAAGAGTTGGTTAATGGTGGAAATGTTATTTAATGTGGCACTGCGGACCTGACCTTTTTGGATGTTTACGAAACTCAGCATCTTTATGGCTTTCAACCTCGTTTCGTCAGCGAGCATGTGAATGTCGATTTAGGTTCTTTTAAATATTATGGTGGAACGGACAATCTTCAATACAGTCTTTCTATCGCGGATATTCTTTTGTTTCGTCTGAAAGCCCGCGATCCGCAACGTTGGGCGCAATACAGGGAAACTCTTCAGTCCTTTGCTCAAGAAACTCTGTTCATGGCTCAAGGCAAGCTTGAAGGTGTAGATGATCAAGGGGCTTATTCTGCGGGTTGGAACTGTGAACTCAAACAATTGATAGTTCAGCGCAGGGATTCCTTGGATGGCAAAGTCTATGTGATTGATTTAGATCTGTGGATGCAATTGCCGAATGATATTCAAGCGACTGCAATCCTGCATGAAGTGATTTATCGCAATGTTTTGAAAGTGAATCCCAACATTAAGAACTCTGAAGATGTTCGACATCTTAATGCCTTGATCATTGGTGATCAATTGCAGACGATTCCAGAAAGTGCCTACAATTTGTTAGTGGAAAAGCTGGATGCTCCTAAGACGGGATTAGAATAGTTTTTGGGTTAAAGCTTTGGAATACATACTCCAAAGCTTTAATTAAAATGTTTCGAGATCAGATGTACGCAAATGGATATGTGATCAAAGCTGTCTGTATGGATGTTCGTTGGTCCGCTTACTCGCGGGCACGAACTTCAAGCAACTCAACATAAAAAATTAAATTAGAGTGAGGCTTGATAAATTTGCCGACTTGTCTTTCGCCATAACCTAAGCTTGCAGGCACAAATAAAGTGCGCTTGCCGCCTTCTTTCATTCCCATCAAACCTTGATCCCAACCTTTAATCACGCGTCCTGAGCCAATGACAAATTGAAAAGGGCGTCCATGGTCATAGGAAGAATCAAATTTGGTTCCATCCTCAAGGAAGCCTTCGTACTGAACGAAGAGCAATGCTCCTTTAACGGTTTCTTTGCCAGTGCCAACAACAGTGTCTGTGATTTTAAGTTCGTGGGTAGTCATGGTTTTAAAATAGCGAGTCTTTGTATCGGAAGACAGAAAAAGATCGGTATTTAGCGGCACATGTCATCAAGATGTTCTCACATTCTAGTCGAATTTATTTATCTTCAGTTAGATTTTATGGTCCTTAAGCCATCTTTCGCACAAAATATCAAAAGCCAATTCCGAGGCTGGATTAATTTATCTTCTAGACAGGACGTCATGGAACAACTTCGACAAATACAGCGCGCAGTCGATTATATTGAAGATCACCTGAATGGGGATCTCGCGATTGATTCGATTGCCAAGGTCGCGGGTTTTTCAAGATGGCATTTTCAGATTGTTTTTAGTTCAGCAATCGGTGACACGGTCAAAGAATACATTCGCAAACGTCGTCTGACTGCGGCGGCCATCACCATTGGTCAGACCGATCAGCGTCTTTTAGATGTCTCTTTGGAGGCTGGCTTCGAATCGCAGGAAGCCTTCACTCGGGCTTTTAAAAGCATGTTCGGAAAAACACCTGGAGAATGTCGAAAAGACGGAATTCAGTCCGTGATGTCCCTCAATAAGCCAAGAATCACCTTGGAATATTTGGATCATCTTTATGGAGGGTAAATATGGAGCCCGTGGTGAAATTTGTTGAAGCAAAGAGGATCGTTGGGATGGAGGCGAAGTTTATTTCTGCGCGATCGCCCGATCATAACAACAATCAAGTTATTCCGGCTTTGTGGGGACGTTATGCTCCTCGCAGTGGCGAAATTATGAATCGCTTGAGTCCCGCGGATATGGGCGTCATCAGTTGTATGAAGAATGACAGTGACCAGTCTCATCCCGATGAAATGTTTTATCTGGCGGGGGCAGAGGTCAGTGATGGTTCTAGCAATCATCAGGCAATTCCAGAGGGGATGGTATCCATTGTAATTCCCGCTGGGAGCTATGCAGTTTTCACCCACAAAGGAAGTTTAGATAAGATTGGTTTTACGATGAATTACATTTATGGATCTTGGTTGCTCAAGTCAGATTACAAACTGAGGGATGCACCGGAGTTTGAAATTTATGATCATCGTTTTAATCCAAGCTCTGAAAGTTCAGAATTCAATATTTATATTCCGATGGGGTAGGGTATGGAATCAGTCAAGATCACTGATTTGGAAAATAGATCTAAGAAGGTTGAAAAGAGTCTTTGCAGGAATGCTTGCTCTGTAAAACATTTGGCGCCCTTGTGGATAAAACGCTTTCGAGTTTGTTGCAGTAGGCTTTGGTCTTGTTTTAACAAAAGTGAGAACTATAGAAGTAGTTCGCTCTTGGACCGTGTTAATGTGAAGGAACGAGATCAGCGTATTCTCGCTGAGTGAAAGCACTTTTCCTATGAAGACGACTCCGCATTTAAAAGCGATTTTGAATCAGTACAAAGATGTTCTGTCCGTCGAAGAGGTAGAGCGCT
>CAZPYX010000315.1:0-2642 GCA_964590635.1 uncultured Bdellovibrio sp. | reverse complement strand
TTAAGCCTTTAAGTGAATGAAGAAACGAGTTCAGCTCTTCCACTGAACGACCGGTGGGAGATGGTTTGCCTTGGGCGTATTCTACGCGAAGGTCAAAGTCTTTGCTTTTCATAAGAGTTTCAATTTTTTCAATTGTACTAGCATCTTTTTCGGACCAGATTCTACGATCCATTTGAATTTTAGCTACATAGGATTGAACTGCCTTTTTAAGGTCGGCCTCACGTGCTGCAGCTTTTTTTACTAAATCTTTTGTGCCAACAGCGGCAGACATTTCAGAAGTGGCAAATATCTGACTACACATATTTGCAGCGTAAACATTCTTTGGAATAAATCCCGAAACCAGAATTGCTGAAGCGCATGCAAAAATATACTTATTTGTTTTCATTTGCTCTCTCTCTCTCTCAAAATATTGTCGCATTTTGAGACACCTCTTAATTATTAAAAAAAGATCTCAAAGGAATAGTATGCAAGGCCGTGCCAGCTACTTTTAGGGGCAAATGGTGTACAGATGTTTAACATCACACTTAGGCGCAAAAAAAAGATCAGTCTTTTAAATGGTTTAGAGAAAAAACAGACAAGACAGTGTTCTGACAACCTGGGGCTGTCAGAACAGACTCAAAAGCGATTATTTGCAGATGATGGTCGTAGATAAACCAGGCATCGCAAAAGAGATGTAAAGCTCTTCGCCTAATTTTGCAAATTCCGCATACGAAAGAGCCGTGCCTTTTGAAGAGGAATACTGAGCATTCAGGACAGAACCACCGTTGCAAGACAATTGCAGATTGCTTCCATCATATAAGTTCACTGAATTTAGCGTATCATTAATGCCGACAATCTTAGAACTGATCGCAAGAGTCGTTACTTGACCAGTCGCGATCTGTGAAACTGAGAAGTTTGTCATAGGCAATTTTCCTAGATCAGCATCTTGGATTTCACAAGTTTTCCATTGGCCATTTAGATTGGGACAACCCTCAGAAGATTTGAGTGTTCCATTGGTGAAAAAGATCCCATTCATTCTGTCTATCAGATCTACATAAGGAACGATCTCTTGAAGGGCCTTAGGCGTGATTTCAAAATTACGATCTGCATCTGTCACAAGTCCCAGGTATTCGTGAAATACAAGCGTCATGCGTTCATTTGCAGAGAGACCAGGCCATCGAGAACGATTCACGACAATCCGATTCTGCGAGGGAATGTTGATCGCATCTACGATTCGACCATCAAGATCGACGCTGTCGCGTGTTTCAATGATAACTGTTTTCACCAGTTGGCCAAACTTCGATTCATCTACTGGAAAGTTCGCAGGTAAGATGATCTTCTGCCAGTTATCCTTCAGAAATTGCCCCTTAGAAATAAACTCAGCCGAAATAGCATCACCGCCGTTAGCGATCTCGTGACCTGCCAACGCTTGAACCTGCAGCAATAATGTTAAAATCAATGAAAAATACAATTTCATAAAGTGTCCTTTTTTGAAAGGGGGAATAATTGTACACATAATTTATAAACTTCGTTTTTACTGCCCGATTCCATGAACGTACAAAGTTCACGACGAAATTTTTTGATCATTTCTTTCGCCTTGGGCAACTTCTTCGTATCGACAGCCATGGTGATTTCCGAGAAGTCTCGAATATCCAATGAGTCCGTTTCCAAAGACTCTTTGGCGAGTTCAAGATTTGAAAGATGTCGACTGCGAATCCAGTGGTTGCTAATTTCGGCTGTGGTCGTCAATTGGATTCCTGAAGCGACTAATTTTCCTTGTTCATTCGGAATCAATAGCTCCAATCTTATCAACCCTTGAAGCGCTTGCTCTGCTTGACGTACAGAAATATTTAATCTCTTCGCAATCCATTCGGGCTCACCCTTAAATCCCTTAACTTCGGCTAGGGACAAGACTGCGTAATATTGCCAATCCGTGATGAGGTGATATTGATCCATATCCATTAAAACGTATTTAGCATCCCCAAGGGAGTTTCTGGTTTGAAGCATACTTTGTAAGTTAAGATGCTTTTTGGGATCTACGGAAAGACCATCGAGAAGCTTTCCGCCCATTTTCCTGGTAATCGGGCGATCTGAGTTCATGATTTCAGAAAGCGCCGAAGGATTCACACCCAGAGATCTTGCAAAAGATCTAAGTGAATAATTTGAGTTTTTGTTTTTTCTGCGAGTGAATTCGTCCCTCAAAAGAGTTCGAATTTCCAGTTGTGCATCCATAACGCGCAACCTAGAAGATAGTTTAAAACGAGGCAATACATTTCAAAACAAAGTGTTCTAAAATACTTTTAGAATAACCCTGATTCCGTTATTACACTTATTGTAAACTATTTCAAATATCCATAAGCAAATCCATCTAAGCTGCCTGGGGTTCGCGGGACCGCTGACTTGTAGATCGAACCAAAGAAACGCACGATCAGGATCGCGTGCATTTAGGTCAGGGTGGTCATTTAGATATTCCGGAGGGTTTTAAGGCAAGAACTGCTACCGGGCGACGTGTGGGCAAATACCCGCCAAAATCAATATAGCGGACTTAAATGACCGGAGCCCTTAATGCGAAGTAAAACCACCGTAAAATCAAGCTGTCGGCAGCTCCCAGAGATTTCTTTTCTAGACAAGCCCTTCATTGCGAACTAAAAAAAACCAATGAG
>CAZPYX010000314.1:0-2654 GCA_964590635.1 uncultured Bdellovibrio sp. | reverse complement strand
AGACTGAGGCAGTAACCCCTGAAGCACACAAAACTATTGCTGGATAGAAGCTTGTAGTGGAAATCAAAACAGAGCCTAGGATTGACTGACCTTCGACCTCAGTACCGAAGCATTGCGCCCCGTCTTCAATCAAAATAACGCCAGCATCTTTAGCAAATTTTCTGATCTCTAATGTATCAGGTGATGCCCAACCATAAAGGTGAACCATCACAGCAGCTTTAGGTTTATATTGCTCTACTGCTTTTTTGAAAGTTGCGATATCCCAGTGGCAAGTTTCGCGACCTACGTCAACGGTCACAGGGTTAGCGCCTACGTTCACAACTGCTTCAAAAGTTGCCCAGAAAGTCATATCAGGAACAAGAACTTTATCGTTCTTCGCAACACCCACTGCGCGAAGAGCAATTTGAATTGCATCGGTTCCATTAGCGCATCCGATAGCGTGTTTAGATTTTGTGAATGCAGCAAGATTTGCTTCCATCTCTGCTACGATAGGACCACCGACAAATTGTGTTTTATCGAAAAGTGAAGCGACACCATTTAGGAATTCATCGCGAAAACCAGGCTCAAAACGGTTCAAAGTAATAAAAGGAACTTGTTGTATGCTCATACAATCTCTCTATGAATGTGTTAAGACTCTGAGACGATTTTCCAATAGGCAGAGGAAAATTGCAACTACGCAGAACTACTTAAGTTACCGACCTCGACAGTGTATCTTTTTTCACATCAAGATTTGGTACTTTCTAGCATCACAAATTGGTTTTTCACCCTAACAAAATGAAGCTTTATTTAAATTTGAGGTCGATTAATTACTCAGGTCTAGGCGAGCCCAGTTTAAAAACCACGGCGCACAAGGACAATAAAGATGAGCCCATGAGTCTCTAAATTTATCATCTTTCGATTCGAAAGATGACTGCAGAGGATGCGAACGCCTTTTGAGGTTTTGCCTTTCTGAAATTTTGCCTTCAAGGCACCCTCAATGATATCGTCCGATCATGGGTCTCAAAATCTCTCGAATTCTTCATGCCGGTTATGTCTTTGAATGCGGTGACACGCAAGTCGCCATTGATCCTATCTTTGAGAATCCTTTCAGCAGAAATTGTCACGCATTTCCCGATGTCCAGTTTGATCATCAGCAGATCAGAAATTTGAAACTGGATGCCGTTTTTATTTCTCATTTCCATGATGATCACTGTTCCTTAGAAAGTTTGAATTTCTTAAATCGCGGAACTCCGATTTACATCTATTGCCTCCGCGAAGAACTCCTCTTACTGATCAAAGAACTGGGCTTCCTTAAAGTTTATCCTTTAGAGATTGATACGCCCATCAAGATTGGATCGATCGAAGTGATCGCACGTCGAGCTTTAGATGCAGACGTCGATTCGATGTTTCACGTTAAAGCGGCTGGCCTTAACGTCTTGAACGTCGTTGATTCCTGGATTGACGACGAGACCCTTCAACAACTTGGAAAGTATTCTCCATGGGATATGGTCTTATGGCCTTTCCAAACAATGCTTGAAACTGACGTTCTCGCGCCAAGCAGAAAACCGACCTCGCCGCTAGAACTGCCGCCGGAATGGATTGAACAAATCAAAATCCTCAGTCCCAAGTTTATCGTCCCAAGCTCTTGTCAATTCGTGCAAGAAAGTTGGTCTTGGTACAACCACGCCATGTTCCCGATCACCTATCTTCAATTCAATAAAGAGATCGAACAGGCGCTGCCACGGACCGGCGTTATCAGGTTGAATCCATCCATCTCAATAGAATTAGATAAGGAATCTTGCAAGATGTCCACGCCCCTAAGTTGGGTCATACCTGTGGGCAATCAAGACGTGGATTATCAATACCAGCCAGATATTAAGCCACCTCCAACGGCGGAAATTTCCCAGCACTTTGCCCCGCTAAGCCAACAACAAACGGAAGAAGTATTAAATTACTGTCGCATGAGCCTCATCGAAAAATATAATTCGATGGAACCACCCCTAGATATCTATTTTGAAAAACCCAGGTTGTGGCAATTGTCGATCTTCGATCATAAGGGCTCGATCACTTCATTTCATTATAGGCTCGCCAACGAAAAAATCGAATTGATAGAAGACCATCATGGTGCTTTATCTTGGACAACGGAAATTCCAATTTCCAAACTCTATGCAGCTTTGAATTCGGGCGAATCTTTAACTTCCCTTTACATGCGAATCAACGACACCCTCTTTGACGAGCAAACCGAAAAAGAAATTAAATTTGCCGATATCATCGAAGACCCATTAACTCGCTGCCTCTTTAACGGCGTCGCCTTCGCGTCCTACCAACGGGCACAGCTAAAGCGCATTCAAGAACGCGGTTAAATTAAGAAGACCGAATACAGACTCATATGATTGGTGATAACTGCAAATTTGGTGAAGAGTTAAGATTTTGCTGATCGAAGTTCGGCCTCTGCTGGAGGCAGCTCTAATATAGTCGAACCAGTTCCCTCTTACGATTAAATTGGTCATAGAGATAGCTAGGTGAAAAAGAAGCTTAACTAGCGGAGCTGGCACGTTTACGCAGGGTTAAGTAAGTTGGGCCACAAAGGAATTATTTTTATAAAACCGCAAAAACCTATTAATTTCAATTTAACCATTGACACTTTAAGTTGTTGTGTCCGGAGAACTTATTAA
>CAZPYX010000313.1:0-2663 GCA_964590635.1 uncultured Bdellovibrio sp. | reverse complement strand
CCAATGCGAGAATTTGTTTCCAATTTTCATCCCCGAGATGCCCTTTCGAATACCTCCTTTGAAATTCGGCATTGGCTGTGGGATTGTAGTCGGGCTGTCCGGTCCAAAAGCAATCCACCGTGGGTTCAACCGCCTCTAGCGCATAGAGGTTCGGAAACTTCACAAGGAGATCCGTGACGAAGCCTTTAAACCAATCGCGAAATTCAGGATGCCACGCAGAGAGGTGATGGGTTCGAGAAAAAGGTTTGTAGTCGCTGCCGTCGATAAGTTTTGAACGCCATTCTGGATGTTCTTGCCAAACCAACTTGAAGTCATTGACAGGAATCACTGCGATGACCTTCAATCCCTTAGCTATCGCTGCGGCATAGACCAAGGCAAAAGCATTTTCCCGTCCCATGTATTCTTCAACTTCAGTGAGAGGATAGGTCGTTTGATAGAACGAACCGTGTAGAGGACTGTAGGCATAAAGAAATAAAGTGGTGGCGCCGGAGCGGATCGCATCGTTGGTAACTCGTTCGGCAATTTGTGCGGCATCGACACCGGGAAAGAGACTTCCGAAGTAGGCGGGGTCCACGCGAAGGCCACGTAATTGAGAACCCACGCTCCAGGCGTATATCGATAGCAAATTTATAACGAAGAATAAGAATATTTTAGCGATTCGTGACATAGATCTGGCCTCTTTGATCTGATAATAGAGGCAAGGTTTGGTGAATCAGTAGTGACGTCGATGAAATCTAAGGACCTAGGTGCAAGGCTTTGTTAGAAGCCATTTTCAGGAATACTGAAATTCACCCGAACGATTCATGGTTTTTTTTTTGAAGTGCTTTCTATTCAAAATAAAATTCGGCCTCACAGTTGGGATTCAATGGAATTAAATCCACTGCGGCAATATTATAAGCTGAACTTATTAATTCAGGACGCAGTCAGAACTGGTTTTCTGCACTGAGAATGTTAGACTGTCCCCATCAAAGGGACCTTTCGATGTCGACTGCCTTGAATGATTTTAAGAAGCTGATTGCTGCTCGATTCTTTTTTACTCTCGCTGTTCAAATGCAGGCCGTTGTTGTGGGTTGGCGCATCTATGAACTTACAAATGATCCCCTTGCTTTGGGTTTGATAGGTTTGGCGGAAGCAGTCCCAGCTTTATCGTTGGCTCTTTATGCGGGGTATGTTGTCGATCGCAGTCGGCCCGTCGGAGTGTATCGTTGGGTTCTTGAGGGCAGCTTTATCTCGGCACTGATTCTGATGGCTTCAGCCGTCATGCAAAATCATATCAGTCTTTTTATGCAGATCGTGGCTTTATATGTTGCTTCGATTTTTACGGGCGGCGCCCGTGCATTTTCTCAGCCAGCGATGTTTGCAATCGTTCCAAGAATTATAAAGCGCGAAGAACTTTCTCAAGCTCAAGCTTGGATGGGGACAGCGATGCAAGTGGCTCGAGTCGCGGGGCCAGCTTTGGGAGGATTGGTTTTTGGTTTTCTGGGTGTGACCACGTCCTTTCTAATGATCTGCGCATTCCTTATTGCGGGGTTGTTAGCTACTTATGCTATTCAAACTGTCGTTGAGGCACCGATGATGACCGGGGCCGCTCGCTCAGTGAAAGAAGAATTGAGCGAGGGCGCGCAATTTGTTTTTAAACATCCGATTTTATTTCCGGCTCTGACTTTGGATATGGTTTCTGTTTTGTTCGGAGGTGTCACCGCACTTCTGCCCATCTTCGCAAAAGAAGTTTTGAATGTGGGGCCCCGTGGTTTAGGCGCCCTTCGAGCGGCACCCGCGGTGGGGGCGACTATCATGGGATTGTATTTAGCAAAAGTTCCCTTACGTCATAGAGCGGGCTCTTGGTTGTTTACCTCTGTCGCTGGTTTTGGTGTGTGCATTTTAGTATTTGCAGCCAGCAAAAGCTTTTTGCTTTCGCTCTTTGCTTTAGCAATGAGTGGAGTTTTTGACAGCGTCAGCATGGTCGTGCGCAGTACGGCAGTGCAATTGGCTTCGCCTGATCATATGCGAGGAAGAATTTCTGCTGTGAACTCAATGTTCATCGGTTCTTCTAATGAGCTTGGTGAATTTGAATCAGGAGTTGTCGCGAAATTAATTGGCACCGTACCAGCAGCCTACTTTGGTGGAATCATCTGCCTGATGACAGTGGGAGCGGTGGCATTTTTATCTCCGACTTTGCGCAATTTGGATCTCGACAAAGTCACGGCCTAAGCAAGCAAAGCAAATTGAGTTCCCCGAAGAAGCGTTTTATTCTTAAAACGCAGGGGGGCCTATGGATTTAGAACCTCAAAAAAAACAACAAACTGACCTGAAGAGTAAAAGCACTTCCAGAATTCAAGAGAAAGAAGAAGAGGAAGTAACAGAGGGAATGACCGAGAGAGATCACAAATCAGATGATCTGAAAGACAGCCCTTTGAAGATCTTTATGAGCACTGAGGTTTTTCTTTTGTTAGCGGGTCTAGTGATAGGCGCCATCTACTACTTCTTTTTTCGAGGACTTTAAGGTATATCGCAGGGGCTGATGTCCCTAAGAAGATTTAAAAACTGCGCCATTAGTGTGGTGCTAAATGCGAGGATTTGGTGAAGAGCTAAGCTTTTACTGATGCTTCGTTCGGCACGCCATCCAGGCTCAACTGCCGCCGAGCTTCGCTCGGTTCACGCCA
>CAZPYX010000312.1:0-2722 GCA_964590635.1 uncultured Bdellovibrio sp. | reverse complement strand
TGGGAATACTTTGAACCCGAAGAGATCGGCTACTTCATTAAGAAAATCAGCGAAACTAGCGGAATTCCAATTACGAACGTAGACACAAAGAGTTTCCAATAGGCCCTCAACCTAACTTCTTGGGAACGCTTAGAGATACTCAAGTACGCGGCAGAGGGACAGTTTTGCAACGGAGGCGTATGTACAATACGTCGGAGAGCAGGAACTGGCTCGATAACAAAGTAATTGGGTGTCTATAGGCGTCCTCGACTCGACAGGGCTCCTAACGGGTCGTATGATAGTCGCATGTGCTATTCGGCTATCATAAAACAGCAGATTAAAAAACTGGGAATCCAATACGAAGCTCGTATCGATTATGAAGTTATTCAAAATTTATTTTACCGTCGCCTTACTGATGAGAAGATTAAAATCTGCAAAGCCCTGGAGGCAGAATTTGATGAGGCCGAGAACTCTGATGAACGTGAGATTCAAAATCTGATTCATGCGTATCGCAAGGTAAAACTCAAAGAGCTAGAGGTAGAACTTCAAAAACAAGAGTTGCGTCTAAAAACTGCGAATTCTGCTTTGTCTGAAAAAATCACAAAGAAGTTTGAGAACGAAAAGCGTATTGCTACGAACCAAATCGAGAAAACCACACAAAGAATCAAAGGAATGAAACGGACTGAGCTTATTCCCACTGATAGCAGGGTTTTCCCGATGACCTATGCGCCGATCATAGTTCGCGAAAACGATCAAAACGTAATCAAGCTTGCGCGCTATCACTGTAGACCTGCGGATAAGCCTGAAAGTATAGATATTAAATATAGTGGCCTCTACAACGCCAGACGAGACAATCTAGGTAACGCGTTCTGGAAAGATCTCTTTGGCCATAAGCATGGTTTCTTCGTGATTAATAGCTTTTACGAAAATGTATCTTTGCTGGATTACAAGCCCACCCCAGCTAAAGAAGAATTCAATAGAGTGATACAATTCTCACCACAATCAAAGGAAGATCTAAAGATCGCTTGTCTATATGATTACTGGCAGTCGACATCCGACAACGGTTTTTACAGCTTCGCTGCCCTCACCCACGAACCAACACCTGAAATTTCACTCACAGGTCATGACCGCCTGATTATTGCATTGAAGGACGAAAATATTAACGACTGGTTATCGCCGGAAAAGTTCGACCAGAAGAAGATGGAATCCATCCTCGACGATCCTGCCCACCATATCTACGAGCACATCATTTCCGGAAATTAAGAACTTTTATAAATTGAAAAAATAAAGAAAAGGATATCTAGTGTTTTTTAAAGGAACATTAATCTCCGCACTCAAAACATTTGCAAAAGCAGCGCATTCCTCCGGCGGTGCAATCTTCAGCGTCATGCGCAAACGAATCCAGGGAAATGCTTTAGGTCGATAGTAGATCAACACCATATGAAGCAATTTTCCACTTTCAGAAATATTTTGAATTCCAGCAAAGCTACAGTGTTGAATTCTGCGAATTTGATTAAATGAAATTACTTTTCTTTTACTTGCACTTAATCGAACAAGTGCATCTTCGGTAGTTTCAAAAGTTTGATCATAAAAGTGAAAATCGATGGCTTTTCCTAATAGATAAATTATAATCGAGACAAAGAAGATCACTGCCAAGTAGAGAACTACATTCTCTGTAAGAACTCCCCACCAATCGATCCAGGCCGCAATAGCTAACCTATCGATTTCACCATCAAGAAATCCGAATAAAATTGACACTGAAAAAACAAGCCAGAAGAAAACATAGCTACGTAACTTCAGTTTTCTAATATAGTTTTCGGAATAATCACAAACCTTAAACTCCAAAACCCCTCCGAACTAGTTCATCTTACTGAAGAGATATATCGCAAGCCCAATCGCTAAGAACATCAACGCATAGCCAGTATAATAATCTTTAGCTTCTTTGACGTTCATCTTGCGACTGCCATAAGAAACAAGAACTCGAACTCTGCGCTTCTCAGAAATTTTAGCCTTAAAGAATAACCAGAAGCCATAACATGCAAGAATAGCAGGAACCGTCGCCACTCCAAATCTAGGCAACAGCATGGCAACAAGCCCACCAACAACCGGCAACCCAAAAAAGAACCAAGCATTAATTTTCGCCTGCAGCTCAAAATTCGGCATATTCACTCCCTCAATAGGTTCGTCGGAAACTTTCTTGATAGAGATGCTCTCCCATTTTTCCAATCCAAGGTGTTACCTGTACAAACTGCTTTCTTTGCAAGTAATACTTATGGTCAACGAACTGTACTTCATCACCGCACCTAACGAACAACTTCACTCTTACAGGAATTAAATTGGAACTTAAATTTAATACCTCAACAACACCTTCCGGCTCTTCTGAGCATCCTCCAATTCGAGGGAATGCAGAATTTCCCTCTGAAAAATATGCTCTGACACCATTCTTTCCAATTTCGTATTTTCCGGTTCTAAGCTCAGGCAACCAAATGGATACTTTCTTGTAACTATCGAGATCTCCAAAACCAATAGGAATTGGATAATATTCTCTTATTGCGATGGTGTATCCGGCACCTTCTTTAATCCTATGTAGCTGCATTTTACTGACGAGTTTTGAATTTTTAGGATCAAGACTCTGATACGGATCAACAAATAGATCCTTATTAAAATCTGAACTTTCGAATTCAGCTTTCTCAACAATCCAAAAGTCTCTTTGTGGAATACTACGATACCCAATTAAGCCCAC
>CAZPYX010000311.1:0-2757 GCA_964590635.1 uncultured Bdellovibrio sp. | reverse complement strand
GCATCAATGGCAAAAACCCGGATGTTTACCGTCCGGGTTTCAGCTTATTTTGAAGCTATTTAGTTCAGAGAACAGGCTGGGTTATACGATGGATGAGCTTGAGCCTCAGGAATAGTTACAACTTGTTTGCCATTTTCATCGGCTTCAACGTTTAGATAAAGCTCGCATCTGGCCGTATTTCCACCGTCGTTTCTTTTAAAGATAACATTAAAAGTAACCGATTCCGCATAAGTAAGATTCACGATGGAATCAACATCCATAGATTTCAGAGCAGAAATTGTCGGTAAGAAATCCAGAATCAGTTTCATAGACTTGATTGAAGACTCCTGGCGCGGAGCCTTTTCAGGTTCTTGTGATTTACCTACAGATACAAAAGACAGAACAATAAAAAATAGGGCTAACTCTTTCATGAAATCTCCGATCTGTTTTAGACGTGTTTACTGTTGAGAATTTTTATTTGCAGTTTTCACCTAACGTCGGAGGAACTACGCAAATACCATAAAGTGAATTCCCACCATATCCGATCTGATTGCATGGGATATAGCCGGTCGTGGCCTGCGCATTCGTTAGTTTCGCAAAGGCCTCCTCCGCGGTCCTTCCATATAAGATAAGTTCCTTTACTTCATTGTTCGAGATGACTCCGTTTTTGTTGAAAAACTTCTTAGATCCCTCGTAGATCTCACGATAGCCCGTAGCCTGACAAACATATCGGCCGGCATTGGCCTTAGTCGTTACAATAAAGTTTTTAACGGCCTTATCTCTATCGCCGTCGGGCAGATTTTTTAGCAACAATTTTTCTAGTAGGACTCTGACGGATCTTGAGTCAGTTCCAAGCTGCCAACGCACTAATGAATAAAAGGCTTCATGGATTTGCAGAACTTTTTTCTGTCCCTCAGAAAGTTGCTGGATCACCTTTGAGTTTCGATACATTTCTATATCGGTGCCGTTTTTTTCTTGGGCGGCACCTTGCTCTAAATGACAAGTTCCTGGAAGTTTGTAGATTAAATTATAATCTTGAATGATTTTTAGGTCAGCATCGGCCCAGTTATTAACCGGACCCATTGCTTGAATTGTTTTTGCAAGCCAGTCGCCTAACGAAAGGCCATCAAAGAGCTCCATGTCTTCACGAGTAGCTGAAAACTGATTCAGTCGCTGTACTATAACCTGTTGTGGATCGACTTGATCCGGATTTAGTAATTGATTTGAATCTACAACTTTTACGAGCGCGTTGTAGTAATCAAGAGTGATAGATTTCTTTCCTTGGCAAGAGACCACATGGCCACCGCCAGCATCGACTCCGCCGGACTTCATGAGCTGATTTTTTTCCAATAGGAACGACTTTTCATTGTCATGAATAGAATCTAAGTCTGCCTTTTTTAAGGCGGCTTCAGCCAGTGAATTGGTCTGACCTTTTAAAGAATCCTGAGAGATCTGTAAGGCAGTGCCGGCAACCGCACGACGTTGATCAAAAGTTTGACAGTGTACAGCTCCAGGGATCAGTATAATGAGCATTAAAAATTTATTTTTCATAGATACTCCTAAAAGCAATAGTGAGGCCGTAATTTAAAGCACTTAACGTATTGCATCCAGAAGTATTTTGTTAAATTGTTAATCCATATTTTACATTTATGTTAATATATGAAGATGGACCTATTTCAAGCCAAGGACTACCGCGAAATCATTAGTCATTATCTGGATTCTGAACCTCAGCATAGCCGAGGAAAGAAGACGGAGCTCTCTGATAAATTGGGGATGCATTCAAGTCATCTAAGCCAAATCATATCTGGGAATAGATCCCTGACCCCGGATCAGGCCTTGATTCTAGCAAGGCTTCTAGGTCTTTCTGAACTTGAAGTCGAATATCTCCTGACCCTTGTTCATGAAGAAAGAGCTTCTAGTTTTGAATTTAAAAAGTACTGTCAGCAAAAGCTAAAGGAGATTCAAAAAAAGTCTCAAAAACCCGCTGAGCGGTTTACTCACCAAAAACAACTAAGCGAAGAAGACAAGTCTCAGTTCTATTCTCACTATCTTTATTCTGCAATCCGCCTTTTTTGCTCTACTGATGAGAAGGGTCGAACGCTTGAGGAGATTCGCTCACGCTTTGATATTTCTCGAGAGCGACTTATGCCCATCTTGAGATTTCTTTTAGATGCCGCTTTGCTTGTGCAGAAAAAAGAACACTACTCAATGGGTATTACGAGTACCTTCCTCCCTCGAGAGTCGCCACATATTCATCGGCATCATGCCAATTGGCGACTTTTGGCAGTGCATGAGTCCACTCGCCTAGAAGACACCGAATTGATGTTCACGGCCCCCATGTCTATTTCAAAAAAAGACTTCACAAAGATCCGCGAAGATCTTTTAAAACAGATTTCAAAAATGTCTCCGATTATTCAGGATTCTCCTGCAGAAGAAGTGGCTTGTTTGAATATAGATTTTTTTTGGGTTAAAAAGTAATCCTTTTAAGCCGCCCGGCGTTCGCAGGACTGGTGACTTGTAGATCGAACTATAGGAACACACGATCAAGATCGCGCGATTTTAGGTCAAACTGGTCATTTCGAGGTTCCGGAGGGTTTTAAGGCAAAATCTGGTACCGGGCACCGTCAGGGCAAATACCTGCCAAAATCAGTATAACGGGCTTAAACGACCAACTCCGTCAATCCAAAGTAAAACCAACGCAAAATCGAACTGGTGGCGGCTGTCAGAGATTTCTTTTCTAGACAAGCCCTTCATTGCGAACTAAAAAAAACCAATGAG
>CAZPYX010000310.1:0-2764 GCA_964590635.1 uncultured Bdellovibrio sp. | reverse complement strand
GCGTTCGAGTTCTTCGATGCGCTGACCGGGGCGGTAGTAACTGGCGCGTTCGCGCAAGTTCGGATGACTGGCAGTTTCAAGGTTGCCTTTTTGAGCCCAGTATTTTGCGTTAGGAAAAGTGGGAACCAGTTTGCCATTACGTTCTGTTGTTCCGCCACCCGCATGGTCAAAGTGGAAGTGAGTCAAAACAACATGGTGAATATCTTCAGGCGTGAGGCCATGGGCTTTTAAGGATTTTAAAAGCGAAGGACCGCTTTCGTCGATATTGTACATCTCTTTAAATTTTGGTCCCAATTTTTCGCCGTACTTCAAAACGAAATCGCCACCATTGCCAGTGTCGATCAAAATATTGTTGCCCGGTGATTTTAAAAGCAAAGCCCGTGCTTCCATTTTGATGCGATTCTTATCGTCGGCCGGATTGGATTTTTCCCATAGAACTTTTGGGACGGTTCCAAACATCGCTCCGCCGTCCAAGCCAAAGATGCCAGTAGGGATCGGACAAAGTTCGTAGCTAGAAATTTTTAAATGCTTTGTTTCATTATTCGGAGTCATCGTAAGTCTCCTCAGAGGTATTTGCGGTTTCCACTTTCTTCGGAGCAAGAGTTTCATCTTGGGCCGCGAAAGCATCAGGATTGATCGTTAAAACCCAGCTCTTGTAAGCAGTATAAACCTGTTGGATCGGAGCTGGTGGGTGCACCGGACCTACGTGCATGATCAGCTTGCCTGGTTTGGCAAAGAACTGACCCTTGGGCCAAAGATCCAAGTTGCCTTCAAGATATGTGAATAAAATCGGAGTTTTAGTTTTTTCAGAGAAAATCGAAATTCCGCGTTTGAACTCTTGAACTTTTCCAGTCTGAGAACGCGTGCCCTCGGGGAAAATGATCAACCACATGCGCGGCAGCTCAGTCAAAAGTTTCAAGATCAAATTCACAGCCTCACCCTTGCGATCTTTACGATCAATGGGAATGGCTCCCAAGCAGTGTTGAGAAAAGAAGGTGAACAAGGGATTGGAAAAGAAATAGTCCTTGGCAGCAGCGATATAAACGCTCAGCCAATAACGACGGGGAATGGCAGCAGCGATGGAGGTCGCATCCAAGTGACTCGCGTGATTGCTGATAATGATCAACTTCGGTTGAGTTTTGTAAAGCTCTTTAAACGGAGTCCCTTTGACCTGCAGACGAATATAATATTTGAAGGCGATGTTCTTTAAAAAGATCGACCACAAAAAGCGCATGCACACACTGAACAAGTCGATATGACGTGTGAACAGCGGCAGATGTTTTAGGTAAGTGGGCAGCTTGGTCCACTGCTCGTTTTCGTAATCCCAATCTCTCATAGAATAACCGTCATCAAGTAATAGTAAATCGGTGCCACGAAGATCAAACGGTCAATACGATGAAGAAAGTCACCGCGGCCGATGATGAAGGGGCCCACGGTTTTCATGCCAGCATCACGTCGTACGACTGTCATCACAAGATCACCGACGAAGCCGCCGAGACCTGCAACAAGACCGGCAGAGAGCCAATACTTTTCTGAACCATCTGGAAGCAAGAAGCGCATACAGCCAGCAAGGAACAAAGTCAGAGCGATAGAAACCGCTGTACTGCCGACAGAGCGGCGAGGATTGATACCTGGGAAAAGTTTCCAACCACCGATGTAACGACCCACAGCCAAGTTGGTGTTATCGCAGAACTCGGTCAAGATGATTAGATACATCACTTGGAAAACGCCATTCGGGAATTTTAGTATCAGACCCAAATGCATGAACGACCATCCCAAGAAGATGAAGGCCAATAGGGTCAAAGACATATACTGAATCATGCGCTTGTATGAGTTTCTAACTAAAGGCACCAAGCAACTGAAGCCCAGAACAATCATCGGCATGGCATTGTAGATATCCAAGCGATTGAAATAGCAGGCCGCGCCCAAGCCAATAATTCCCAGATAGCAGATCATCACAAAATTACTGCGATGGAACATCCCCATGATCTGGAAAAATACTTTGGCGCCAAAGATTGCGATGCAGGCTAGAAGAACCAAAGGCCAAGGCTCTGGTAAGCCCATGATGATAAACATCAACGGAGCTGCAATCAGCCAACTCTTGATACTCGCCCATGACTGAACAAAATAATAATTCTTATTTCTGAAGAAAAAGATGATGGCGCCAGAAACGAAGATGATCGAAAGAACAATCAGAACCGTTTGACGGTAAATGTGGCTGTCCCAAGCGGTGGGCATTTGAAGAGAGATCGGGAAGTTGAAATTCATGGAGTGTCCTCTTGGATCTTGTACTGAGCCAGTTTTTTATAAAGATTAGATCGTGAAATTTGCAGAAGATTGGCTGTCCCTTCGGCATCTTTGGTTTATTGATAAGCGGTGCGGATCACATGCGCCTCGAACTCATCAACCAAAGTGTTTAATCCCTTGTTGAAATCAATCACTGTGTAAGACGGTGCCGCTGCAGATGAAGCTGCGGGCTTCATCCAAGCAGTGACATCCTCTTCGCGAATAAAAGGCAGGGGAGACGTGAGGCTTAATTGCTCACACACACGCTTAAGTTCGCGCACGTTTCCGGGCCAGTTGTATTTCTTTAAAGCCGCAAGGCCATCTTCGGTGAAGCTTTTGTTGCGACGAGGACGTTCTGCCTCTAAGAAATGTTGTCCTAATTCTGCGATGTCATCCAGGCGTTCGCGCAACGGTGGCAATTCAATTCTTTGTGAAGCTAGACGATAAAGAAGATCTTCGCGGAATTCCCCAGCGGCGA
>CAZPYX010000309.1:0-2783 GCA_964590635.1 uncultured Bdellovibrio sp. | reverse complement strand
TTTCTGTGAGTGGAAAAGATTTGATGTTTTGTTCACGATCGACGAAGACGAACTCCCCGGCGCGAAGGTCTCTCCAGTATTCATAACCCAGGCCGAAGAAGACTTGTTTTTCAGAGGCGAAACAATAGCTGTATTTACCGTTTTGCATCTTGCGCCCAATCAGCAATGGGCGAATTCCTTGAGAGTCACAGAATGCAAACATACCCTCATCGGCCATCATGCCGACGATGCTATAGGCGCCTTTCACTTTCTCGACGACCTGTCGTGCGGCCTTGGCCATGACTTCAGCGTTGAGACTTGCACCTTGATCTAATTGGTCCGAGACACCCATGGACATCATGTGCAGCAGAATTTCCAGATCATTGCGAGTGAAGGTCCAACGACTGCGGCGCTTTCTGACGTATTCTACGATTTCAGAGTAATTTGTGACATTGCCGTTATGAACCATGCCGATGCCATTGGGGTAACTTAAAACCAAAGGTTGCAAGTCCTCTTTATCGACAGTTCCAATAGTGGAATATCGCGTATGTCCTAAGGCCATACTTCCCTTCAAACGCTCTAAGCGTTCCAAAGGAAAGACTTGCGAAACTAGGCCCAGGTCTTTTTCCAACTGGAATTCGCCACGCTGAAAATCAAAGCTGAGAATGCCTGCCGCATCCTGACCGCGATGTTGAAGTGCGAATAAGGCGGGGTACAATTTCTCTCCGGCCTTTTCTTCTCCGATCAGTCCAACGACTCCACACATTTCTATGCTCCCTTAGAAAATAAAAAAGGCGTCTTGTGGACGCCTTTGCTTAATTTGATATTCGAATTTTTATTAACAGAAGTTGAGATTTGCAGGGAATTTTGGTGGCAGTGAGGGCACGAGGGCACACTGCTAGAGACACGCAGGGCTCCGTCGTGGGATTTTTCCCCCGGAGGCCATCCCGGCAGTGAGCCAGGAGACAAGAATTTCCATTTCGGTCTTTCTGTCAGCATCTAAATTTCCTTGGAATGCAAAGACGCTATCGACTCTGACAGAGTTCGGTCAATGGCCCTAACACAATCCTAACAATTCAACACGGCTTGTTAGTTAGATTCCGTTGACCCCAAGTCCCCATTTCATATGATCCGGCCATGTTGATTTTATTGCTCATTATGAAGTTTTGGTCCCCGGTTGAAGCCTCTCCGTCATTTCATCATCATTTTCAGGGACTCCCCGATCTAGAAGCTTCGTCAACTGCCTACCCTGCGGAATATCGCTCTATCAAAAGTCTTGTCGCTGAACCGCCGCAAGCTTGGCATAACACTTTAGTTGTCGGGCCTCGCAACCTTGAGTGGTTGAATCTTTTAAATGCTCATCGCAAACCAGAAAATCGTATTGATCTTTCCAATCCCGGCACTTCCCAGGGTATCCCGATGGAAGATCCTTTTAAATATAACGATACCCTTCTGAATGATCGTTGGATGCAGATCGAAAAGGATTTACCGATTGAACTTAAAACGGTTCTTTTGGGAACCGCTTCACTGCCTGTTGATCTTCCCGTGGACCTTGAGATCTATCGTAAATGGGCGCGTAAAATTGACGTGCTCTATTCACACTCTTTGCGTTGGAATGGAATGAGAAAAAACATTCCTTATTTCCGCTCACAAAAAATCTTCGACTTCCGAGGGCTTCGCTTCTTAGGAAAAATCGGCGACGAAAAACTTAAAGAGGAATTGCAGAACTTCAAAGCTCTTCCGCCAGAACGCCAACAGCAGCTGAAGAGTTGGGTGTGGGATGTGTGTTTCAACGCGACGAAATGGGACCCGACCTGCGACAACCTTTTGGACAAAGCCGTTCGCAACAACGGTCTTTTTGAGATGTTTAAAAAGTACCAAGACCAAGCGCAAAGAAATTACGAAAAGTTTTTTGAAGTGACCGCTCCCCGTAAGGACATTCGTTCTTTTGCGGGAAGTTTGTTAATGCCTTTCAAGCCTAGTGATAACGAAGCGATCAATTCATTCGTCAAAAAGAATGTTGAGGCAGAATGGCAATGGAGCGCGGGTGGATTGAGATTAAACTTCGACACGGCGGCAGCTGCGAACATTCGTTTTGTTCCCGGCACGGTGGCTTATGTTGATTCTGTCGGAGGAGACACCATCACAATGGATTCTCAAGTTTCTATAGACTCTTGGGATTCGCAATGGACCATTCGCCATGAATACGGCCATGTGCTTGGCTTTCCTGACTGCTACATCGAATTTTGGGATGACGGAGAAAAAGCTTTTGTAAGCTATCAATTCGACCTGGACAATTTGATGTGTAGTCGAGCTGGAAAATTCAATGAGCGCAATAAATCAGAACTTTTCAAAGCCTATACCACTCCTAAGTTATTGAAGCATGGTTCCTTTGCACGGTAACAAGGCCCGGATTTTTATAATGTAATCAAAACCCTACTACTGAAGAGTTTCTTTTATCTTCAGTTCTAGGGAAGATAGGTCAGTTGGAGGGTTTCTATGAACCTCAAGGCCATATCTCCTGTGATTATTTGTCTTCTTCTCTTTTTTTCGAGTTTTATTTTTTCGAAAACGATCGAAAGCAAAAAAACTCCATCTGCCAAGCATCTTTCACAAAAGCCTTAAAAACTGCACCACTATCGTGGTGCTAGGATAAAAAACTGAATGCGTAACTCGGATCACTGTGATTGTCCTTTTTTGTTTTAAGGTGCTGTCGTCGAGAACTCAATCTTGCTGAGACTTCGTTCCGTATGTCTCAGCTCTCTATAAAACACTACCAATGCCCCCATTGTGGAGAAAAGTCC
>CAZPYX010000308.1:0-2832 GCA_964590635.1 uncultured Bdellovibrio sp. | reverse complement strand
TTTTGGCTAGAAAGCCACTGGGGAATAATTTCCTGATCCTGAGTTGAAGTTCCCTCGAAATGTACACGGATATAGGTATCCTGCACCTCAAGAACATTGGCTTGGAAAAGAAGGTCATTAATCTCACTCAAAAGCAATGACACGCGATCCCCTTTTTTGAAACTTGAAGAGCCCTGGGGCACAGCAATACGGGCCCCCGTATAAGACAAATCCAAAGAGTTTGTCAGCACAGAGCCATTCAAAACCACAGCGGTCTGAGCGGCAAAACGATTGCCCGTTGGAGAAAACCAATGTTGCCGACGATCTAAGTAAGGGTAACGAAAGAAATAGAAAACAGAGCCGACAATGAAAGCCACTAACAAACAGTCCAACAACTTGGCGGTCTGTGTGACAGGATTCGCACCGGGACCCGTGGACTGAATTATCGAGAAAACATTGTAAACGACAAATATCACACAAAGAACGATGCCCAACATCCACGAAGACTTGTGGCGCACCATCAAACTTGCTCCGGCTCCGAAGACAAGAATCCAACTGAGCACATCAAAAAGATAAGCTCCGGTGCGATGACCAGAAAGAATGTCCATAACGGGAGTCGCTATCAATACTGCGGCCGCCAGCTGCACAACCATGGGGCGCTCAAGACCGAGTGATTTTATTTCCATGAAATACTTATCGGAGCAAATTCGCGATATTTAGATCTTTTTCTATTGATTCTAAAGTCTCCTTCTATGATTGTCTCATTGTGAGAAAAATTAGATTTACACTTCCACTGTTACCTTTTCTTTTGCTTTTCAACCTTCAAGAAGCGCAAGCCTACCCAGATTTTATCGGCTACAGCTACTCGTCTTGCATCACCTGCCATTACAACGGTCTGGGCGGTGGCGCACTGAATGACTATGGTCGCGCACTTTTCGCGACTGAAATCACAGCGCGAGATGTTTATTCCAAACGCACCGATGAGGAAACTATCGCAGCTCAGTCAGGATTCTTGGGCTCCCAAAAACTTCCTTGGTGGTTCCGTCCCGGTTTGAAATATCGTGGCCTGTGGTACAAAGTAAATCCGGGCAACAGCCAAACGATTGAAAAATACATCAACATGCAAGAAGACGTGAATCTGAACTTCTTTGCCGACAAAAAACAAAACGTCGCTTTAATCACGACGATCTCCTACTCCGATGCTTACCCTCCCCATACCAACGTCAAACAATGGCAGTGGTATGGAAAAGAATATTATCTGCGTTGGAAGATGAATAACAATCTTTGGTTGTATGCTGGTCAGATGGATAAGGCCTATGGAATTCGCAACGTCGATCACACGGCGGTCAATCGCTCTCCGATTACCTTGGGCCAGTTCGATCAATCCTTGGGAGTGATTGCTCACTTCACCTATCCAAGTTGGGATATCGCTGCGAATGCGTTTTTTGGTAACAGTTACGATGATGAAGCCACTAAGCAAAAAGGCGGATCCGTTGTCGGGGAATACCAACTATTTGAAAAATTCAAAATCGGTGGATCGGCTTTGCATTCTGAAAACCAAACAGAGCGCTGGGATCTTGCGGCTTTCACTTCACGCATTGGTCTCTCCAAGGGTTCCGCGGTTCTGGCGGAGTTTGGTTTAAAACAACGCAAAGACAAGACCACTAACGCCGATGGGACTCTAGGAACCTATGCCTGGGTCGAATCTTTGGTTCTGGTTCGTCGCGGTTATAATATTCTGACATCGATTGAAGCCAGCAAGACAGATATCAATAAAGCCTCTGCTGAAAATTTAAAATACAGCTTTGGCGCCATGATGTTCCCTCTGCCTCGTACGGAATTGCGTTTTATGGCTGTGAATGGAAAAACCTATGAAGACGGTTCTGGTCAGTACGATGCCTGGTCTCTTCAATCTCAGATTCACGTATCTTACTAAGTGGAGACATCAATGAAAAAATTAATTATCTTATCACTGTTAGTGTCTTCCCTTCTTCCACTTACAGCTTTTGCCCAGGCAGAGGCTGCAAAAGAAGAATCAACTCCTGCACCAGAATCGTCGACGACGGAAGCTCCGGCGGCGTCTCCAGAAAGTTCAACAACACCGACAACGGAGGCACCTGCTACCGAATCCGAAGAAGCTAAAAGTGTCGCGACAGCTCCTGTAAAAAAGAAAACTGTCACCTCGGTCACTAGCTCCGCAATTGGGATTTCTACTTTGCAGTGGAATGAAGCTTTGCTTTTAAAACAAGCTGGCAAGTCTGAAACAGATGTTGCCAACTATAGCGGCCTGGCGTTGAGCTACCAAAAAGAAACGATCTATTATCACTGGGGCTGGAATTTCGGTGGCTTTATTGGAACAGGTCGCGCCAATGGCGGCGGCAACGCCACAACAATTGCATATCAAAAAGATAAACAGGCTTTCACAATTATCGGCATTAGCCCCCGCGTCTTTTATCGTCTTACCAGCAAAGTGAACGTGGGTCTGACGGGAATGGCCTATGTTCGTAACGTAGAATGGCCTACGGATACTGCGGGCTTGACTGTAGATGCGACAAGAAACTTCACATTGACTGCTTTGGCAGACTTGAATTTGCGAATCACGGATCAAATTGATTTCTATCAAGGCATCGGTCCCCTCGACAAAGGGGCGACTTTCTGGAAAATCGGCTTGGCGTATCGCCTACAGTAGATCAAAAACTGCACCACTAGGGTGGTGCTAGTGGTAAAGGTCTGAAAGCGTAACTCGGATCAGCCTCATTGTCCTTTTAGGTTTTAAGATATCCTCAACATGAACTCAATCTTGCTGAGACTTCGTTTTGTATGTCTCAGCTCTCTATAAAACACTACCGATGC
>CAZPYX010000307.1:2246-2834 GCA_964590635.1 uncultured Bdellovibrio sp. | reverse complement strand
GCCAGCCATCTTCTTGAAGAGAGCCTGAGTCACTATTTGAGAGAAAATCCCCAAAGTGCCATGATGTTGATTTCACATCGATCCTTAGTACGTGATTGGCCTAAAGTTCGCTTTGTGGAGATTCGTTAATGGCATTTCTAGAACTTCTGCAAATCTATAAATGGTCCCTACCCTCTAGCGTCTTTATGGCTGCGGCATTGTCTTTAGTTGGCGCTCAATGGACTGCACGAGAAAAAAGTGCGCAGATCTTTGTTTTAGGTCAAGGATCGTCTTTAGGTATCGTACTGGGACTGGTTTTCAATATTCTTTTAGGCACTGATTTTCATTGGCTGAGCTTGCTTTTGGGGCTCACACTGGGCTGGCTAACCTTGGTTCTCTCCGATTTGGCCATCGAAAAAAAATCAGATCGCAATCACATCTATCTGACACTTTTTGTTTTCTTCTTGGCGCTCACTTATTTAATGACGGCATTGACGCCGTCTTTAGAGTCGCACATGGCTTCCGCTTATTTTGGCGATCTTGCGGTGATGAGCGATGCCGCTGGAAAGATTTCTTTAGTAGCGGCCTTGGTCTTTGCAGGGTTTGTTC
>CAZPYX010000307.1:0-2236 GCA_964590635.1 uncultured Bdellovibrio sp. | reverse complement strand
GCGAATTTCATTTGAACTGGTAAATCATAGTTGGATTCATCGCAGTTGGAAAAATCGAATTTTTGACTTGGGAACTCTGCTGCTGACGACTTTGGCCATTCAAGGGATGGGCTATCTTTTTACGATTGGTTCATTATTCATCTCAACCAGCTTTGCCTCGCAGCGCAGTCGCAATTTGAAAAACTACACGGCAAGAATTCTGATTATCTCAACGGTCGGATGCCTTTTAGGATTTATGCTGTCTTTGCTATCCACAAACTTGCCCACAGTCCCTTGCGTTCTGATCGGGCAAATCGTTGTCGGCTTTGTAACTTACATGAAGAAGTAATGGAAAGATGGCTGAGCTTCGCGCTTTTGGCCATCAATATTAAAAAGACAAATCACTTCACAGCGAACGCCTTTTTTAACATTGAACACTGTCAAATCAGCGTTCTCAATAATCTGATGAAGACCACGGCCGGCTCCACCTTTTTGGGAATTCAGGCTTCCTGCTGAACCATTGTAGCAAGTAAGCAAGTAATCTACGATGACCTCTTTTGTCAATGAACCAAAGGGATCCACCACAGAGACTGCCAACAAGACCCCGTCACTTCCATAACACAACTGAGACTGTTGGTGACTATCCAATTGGATCTCTTCTTTACGAGTCAAATGATTGAACAAGGGTTTACCTTGAGCATCTGTTGGCGCATCGTAAATCGCATTCATTAACATTTCTTCGGTCACGGTATTAACACGATCCAAGACCGTGCTACGTACACCCATTTTTTTAAAGTAAGCGAACATTTCTTCGCGCAGTTGTTCTCTTTGGGTCGACGCGGTCACAGTTTTCTTCTGAACCTCTACGCCCCAAGTAAGATACTTCTCTACTCCGAAAAGATCTTTATTTAACAACTTGCCCAGTGCCGTAAGGACATAGCGAATGGTCGCATTCTTGTCTTCTGCATCACGGGAAATAATATGCTCAACAAAACGGTTGCCCTCAAGAATACGCAAATTTCCTTGCACATCCTTGTTTGTCAAAAGAACGGCGTGGGGAGCTAGCTTCCCTTCAACAACATCCCTAAGGACCTCAACACAACTTTCTTCACTCAGAACAATGTCGTATTTATTTTCTTTTAAGGATGCACGAGCTGCCTCTGCATCACTCACCAAATCTAGCTGAACACCGGTTCCGCCCAAGGCCATGCGCACGGGAAGTTGCTGTTTTTTATCAGGCTCAATAAGAAGAACACGGCCACCATGACCTTTGGTCAAAGCTTTTTGCGCTTCGTGAAGTTCACGATTCAAGATCTCAAACAAACGAGCCTTCTCATTTGTTTTCATCAAACGCTCAGTCAAAATGAAACAATAAATCTGATAAAGCAAAGCCTCAAAGCGATCTTTATCCTTAGGATGCACATGACCGAAGTCACTTGAACGAATCGCAAAACACTCCAGATCCGTCAATGCCTTGATGGTTGTCGACGTCGGATTTGATGTGATAACACTCATTTCACCAAAGACTTCGCCTGGAGTATCAAGAGTTACTAGAATCTCACCGACTAAAGAAACTTCGAATTTGCCTTTGCGTAAAAAGAAAAGAGAGTCATTTTTCTGCCCCTCTTTAAGAACAAACTCACCTGCTTTGAAGGATACAGGATGAATCATAGTGGAAACTTGCAACAGCAAATCATCACTGAAGGATTTGAAAAAAGAGTATCCTTTGATTTCCTTAGCAATCTCGGCTGGGTGCATTCTCATATAGACTCAATTATGTAGTGATACACGACCACTTGGGTAGATAGGCCTTGAATATTTCAGGGAAAATAACAAAAATTAAGTCTATCGTCGGTATTTAGGAGGAAGGTTGTTTCCATTCATTCGAATCTCATCTTCCATTCTTATCCCGACTTATTATCTTGTGATCAGCCTTGTGGTTATCATGTCTTTGTTTTGGCTTTCCCATCGCACCAAGAAGTTCGATTTAAATCATAGGATCGCTCTAGACCTTAGTCTTATCGTCATGGTGACGGGTTTTATCGGCGCCCGATTGATGCATGTCTTCTATGAAAATCTTGAATACTACCAAGACAACTACTCGCGCATTCTTCAATTCTGGGACGGCGGTTTTGTCTTTTATGGTGGTGCCGTTCTGTCAGGTCTATTTGCTGTCTTATTCTTGGAGTGGAAAGCCCCGAAAGAAGATGAACGTTACTTAGATCTTTTTGCTCCAGTGATTTCTTTATCCTATGGA
>CAZPYX010000306.1:0-2838 GCA_964590635.1 uncultured Bdellovibrio sp. | reverse complement strand
TTAACAGAAACTAATTTGCCAATCACAAACTGGGTGCCGAGACGTGTTTGAAAGCCATACACAAGATGAGTTCGGTAAACATCCAAGAAGGTCAGGTCCGCAGTGCCACATTGAATAACATTTCCACCATTACCCACCTCTTTCCATTCAGTGCGCAACCCATAGGACGCTTGAGATACAAGGGCAAACAAAGTTACAACAAGTGCAGAGATAATTTGCTTCACTTAGAACTTCCTTTTTTATTACTTGAAACACTGGTGACTGGGACTAACTGAATGTTCAACCGATATACTTCGGTTTTGTCACCCTCTTCCATCAAATTTGCAATTTTCCTTCGAAAATCCCGAATATGCTCTCGGACCTCATCCATTTTTTTCATATTTACGGCCATCTCAATGCTGGTGATGTCACGAAGTGATGGATCATCCTGCATCAAGGACTCCATCGAGTGCTGAAGCCCTTGCAGGTGATATTCACGAATAGCTTGGGAGGGAATGTTATGGGAGGTTGTCACGTCCTTATGAAGACTCTTATAGCCCTTATCAAAGGATATAAGTCCCATGCGCAGTAAACGTTCAAGAACTTTTTCGACTGTAGCTGCCGAAATCCCCAGACGCTCTGCCATCCAGGATAAATCAGACTTAAAGCCTTCCGTTTCCATTAAACAAAGCACAGAGAAATGCTCTCTATCTACAATCACCGAGAACTCATCGTTAGAAAGCTGCTTGGCTCCTTGGAACTCTTCATAAAGCCGTCTCTGTTTTTCAACCACTCTTAAAACGGATTCCGTTTCATAGGGCCCTAACTTCAGAGCTTTAACAATTCTAAGTATCAGACGTGAGCCTGGAATGGTAGTGTCGGATAAAATATCAGAAAGACGTCCCGGCGAAATCCCCAAATCCCGCGCAAAAGCCCGCAAGGAGTATCCCTTGTTTCGGTTCTTACGAGAATCAAAAATGCTCTTTAAAATAGCGGAGACCGTCTTTACTTCTGACATAAGCCCTCTGTTCATAGCAGGAGCCATGGGCGTGGCAATGATCCAATGAGCTTTTGGAACATCTTCAAGGTCTTAAAATTATTTTCCATCGATAGAAGCGCTAGATCGAATAGGACCGCTACAGAGCTATCCTTCCGTGCGACCAAATCCTTCGAGTTTTATTGACTCTCTCGCACGCACATAACCGAAAGCTGTCTTCCCATAACCATGACATCTCCATAAGGATCTAGTATTGGCGAAAGCTTTACGAAACGCGCGAAACCAGACTGACCATTTACAGTCCAAAAAAGATTACTCGCAGAAGTCGGGACCGGAAATATCGCCCGAAAATCCGTTGGATCTAAAAAATAATCGGTTAGCACTTTGTATTGTTGAAGTGATGGCAGCCCTCCGCCGATACGAGCACAGATCTGCGTGGCCGCAGAGTCTAAGATAACTCGATCACCGCTTTCGATGATTTCATTTCCAAGCTCGCCTCGATTTGCAAAGAAGCCCTGATACTGACTCCAGATGGAACCATCTGGAGATTTCCATGCAACTCCGAAACTATCTTTTAGGACCTTTGCAAAAATTTGTCCCTTCTGGGTTTTATAGATGGCGACGTCCTCAGCCTGAGCTTGCATACAAATAGTTACAAAAAAACCAAAGGCAAAATAAAAAGGCTTCATCGATCCACCTCCCGTTCCTGCTGACTTATACCCACAAAAGAAAGCGAGAATCAAGAAAATGGAGACCCTACTTCTGTCAAATCATTTGCATTTAGCATACAGAAGTCTCAATTAGCGAAGGAATTCGAAACCAAAATGATTCAAAAAAAATGCATCAACAACAACGGCATGAGTTTCATGGAACTGATGGTTGCAATAGGCATCATGTTCATTGCCGTTTAAGGCATTACATTCTTCATGATCTCTCAGCAAAAAGAAACTAAAGTGACACCAATTGGATACTGCACTTGTGGTGCGAGATGTTTGGATTAATGTAGACTACTAATAAAATGCTTGCATCCAAAAAACCTAATAGCTCAGAATGGAAAACAGTTAGCGGGATTGAACTCGGCTTTGCACAGCAAGTCTTGCTGTTTACCATGGATTTCGACAATCCATGATGTACAGTAACAACCCAAATGCTATGAAAAAGTGTCACGTGATAAAATAATTAAACCTTTATTGTCCGTCATAATGGACGGTATGTACCATTTTTAGTGGATCCCTGAATTTCGAAGTGCTGTAACTTCATATTCAAGAAACAACCACTCTCTGAACCTCTAAGTGTGTTCAGAATAAAAAATGGAGCTTCCTATGAAGAAAATAATTATCTCAAGCCTTATCCTATTAGCCAGTCTTACAGCACATGCCATTAATATTCCGAAAGGATTTAAACAAGAAAAAGTGCAAATCAATGGATTCAAAATGAATGTCTACAAAGGCGGCCAAGGTGCGCCTGTTGTTTTACTTCATGGTATGGGGGAATCAGCATTGATGTGGGAACCTGTTATGAAAGCTCTAGGCTCAAAATACACCATGATTGTTCCTGACCTTCGCGGTGGCGGTCTCAGCGAGACTCCAAAAAGTGGCTACACCAAAGTTGAAATGGCCGCCGACGTAAAAAGTCTTTTAGATCACTATGGAATCTCTCAAGCTGATATCGTCGGCCATGATATTGGCCTCATGGTCGCCTACGCTTTTGCTGCGAAATATCCTCAGATGACAAACAAACTTGTTGTGATGGATGCCTTCTTACCTGGTGTAGGTCCCGGTGATGATATCTACAACAGTCCCGACATTTGGCATTTTAGATTTTATGGAAAAAGCGCAGAGAATTTAGTAAAGGGCCGCGAG
>CAZPYX010000305.1:0-2844 GCA_964590635.1 uncultured Bdellovibrio sp. | reverse complement strand
TCCCCGTGGTAGGAGGAGTTGAAGTTGCAGAATTCGATGAGTTGTCAGTAGTTGTTGTCGAAGAAGATGGATTTTTTGCACAACCTGCGATCACTCCTAGCAAGACTAAAGACATGATTAGGTTTTGAAATGGTTTGTGGTGAATTTCATATTTTAAAGTGTTCATTTGAAGACCCCCAATTCCCCAATAGGCAAAGTGTGGACCAACAAATTCATCTGCGAACTCGCTCTGGTTGCAGGAAAGTTTTAATTTCTGTCAGATCTATAACTGTGAAAAATGAGTGTGCATTATTCGCGATTTTTTTTTGAAGAAAAATGTGAACCTATCGGACTTCTCGATGGGGATTTATTTTTTGAATGTTTATGAGTCCAGTTTCTTCGAATCACTCGAGACGATTGTGCTCTTCTCTTTTCGCTCTTCAATGACATATATAATTCTTTTTGTGTGAACGATCCAAAACCCATGTCACTATTCCGTATCTTTTCTTCTAGCATGAAGATCAGTTCTCTAGAAAATAGCAGGAATCTTTATCAACTCAAAGAATGCCGATGGGCTGCTTCCATCGTCAATTAACTTTTCTCTTCAAAATATGTTACCGATGGGATTTTTTGGCAGCAAAATGTGGGTACAAACTTTTACTCAGTCTTCGAGAAATCAGGTCAATTTTATCAAAAGCCATGATATGAGCGATAGTACCGTCGTATCGCAGGCACAACCGATACAGAAATAATTTAATATTGTAGAACTGATAATAAGCTACATCGCTATCAGATTGGTAGCACAGAAACAATTTTAACTATACCTTCTCAAATAGCTTGCGCAGGTAAAAGTTTGATTTGGGACAGCATCAACAATCGACTGGTTTTCCCCTACACGCAAAATGGACTTTGGGGTATTGCTGAATATTTAACACCCCCGTAAGTTCTCAGTCCTTGGCTTTTAAATAGAAATAAGAAAGATCATCGACTAATGCTGTCTCTTCGCTCCATGTCTTTACAGATTCGGTCATTTCCTTCAATCCATGAATTGCAGAAAATTTCTGGGACTTGAATTTTAAAAATGCTTTCAAAACATTTCTTTCGCCGAAATTTTTACCCTCTGAGTTCACCAGGTCAGTCAGTCCATCCGAATAGAAAAAAAACATAGTGCCCGGATCGAAACTGACTTCTGATTGGCTATAGATATGTGCAGCTTTCTCTCCTAATCGAGGCCCATGAACGTCGGACAGAACATTCAAGTGTGAACGTTTGATGTTCGCATCTGCTTTGAAATAATAAGGCATCTCGTGGCTTGCATTAGAATAAATGAGTCGGGAACTTTTCTTATCAAAGGCGGCTATAATGCACGTCATGTTCAAGGCGCCAGCTGATGTGTCGTAGACCGCGTGATTTAATGCGCTCATCGAATCTGCGGGGCTCTTGAACTCTTTTTTAAATCCAGCAAGCACCGCCCTTGCTGCTGAGGTGATCAAAGCTGAATGCATTCCGTGCCCCGTAACATCGCCGATAAAGACAATCAAATAGTCTTCATTATCGATGTAGCTCCACCAGTCTCCGCCGCATTTTCCTGCCGGCTCGTAATATCCTGCAAATTGAAAACCCTCCTTTTCAAAATGCGCTGGTGGGAAAAACTTTTGCTGCAGCTCTGCCGCCAAAGACATTTCGGCATCGACCTTGGCTTTTTCTTCTTGGGACCGCAAGAGGACCTTGATTTGCTCCACCATCTTGTTAAACATCGTCGCCAACTGGCCTATTTCATCCTTCGACTTCGGTTGAAGATGGACATCCAAATGCCCTTCGCCAAACAAGGCCATGGCACCGCGAAGTTCCAGAATATTTTTTAGCAGTGCTGAAGAAATAATGAAACTTGCTAGGATCGCAATAAATATCAACGCGACTGCAGAGATCACCCCTTTATAAACAAAAAATAAAGCTGCCCTCTGAGGAGCTGTTCGCGGAGTGAACGACAGAATCACCAGCGGTTCATTGGGGACGCGGTAGAAATTGACCAAGTACTTGTTCTTATCTTGATGATTGGTGATTTCAAAATGCCCTTGATCAACATCAGAGGAATCAAAAGCTTTTTTTATCTCGTTGCCTACAACACTGGAAATTTCTTTTCCTACTGGAAAGACAGATGAGCCAGAAATGACGAATCCATCAAGGCCAATCAATGCACTGTCGCTGACTCCTCTGGCGGCAAATAGATTTGACAGTTTATCGCGATGGATTCTGTAAATAGTGAAACCTTCAGGACCCCGGTGACAGTGAATATACATCAATTGACTTCCAAGCGTCATCCAACTGATGTTTCTGCGTTTCGAACAAACAGACGAAGAGTATTGGGAAAGCCAATTTTGAATTTCTTGTTTATTCTGGATTTCACCAGATATAGAAAAATTTTGAAAATCAGAATCAGCGGTGGCAACAAACACATGGTCGTCCGTGAGATTGCGGACTTTTTCCAATAGCAATGTCAGCTCGGCCGCAAGTTTTTTGGAGTTCAACTCGTCTGCTTCAAAGACAAAGGCCACTTTATCTTCAATAAAAGATTTAATAGAGAGTCCCAAAAATAATGTCAGACATGCAAAAGGCAAGATTACCAGAATTAGAAGCAATTTAGACCTTAGACTCATTGTTTATTATTCTCTCAACACCAGATGTTTTGTTCAATATCGTTAGTAAAGTATGAGAAATACATCTCAGCACATTTACGTTTCATTTGTTTTATTCTCGGGCTTTCTGATCATGGGCCTCTGTTCATTCCTATTGGTAAATGATTCTTCACTGGCGCTCTTTATTCCTAAAACATCCATCGACACAAAAGTTACCTGCAAGGTTGTT
>CAZPYX010000304.1:0-2884 GCA_964590635.1 uncultured Bdellovibrio sp. | reverse complement strand
ACAAAACAGGCAAAGTTTCTTCTCCAGTACCCGTTCCCAACGCCAAAGATGAAATTAAAGAATTAGCACTCACTTTGAACGCTATGTTCGAACGCATTCAACAAGCTTTCCAAAGTCAGGAGCGTTTCATCGCGGATGCCTCCCATCAGTTGCTGACACCGTTGACGATCATGCGCCAGGAATTAGAACAGCTGCAAAAAACCGAAGAGCAAGATAACAAAAGCACCACTGGCGTGCATCTCGAGTTCATTCGCAGCTCTTTGCAAGAGGTCGACAATCTTGCTGGCATCGTGCAGGAAATGCTTCTGCTCGCTCGTGCCGATGCGGGAACTGGTGCTTTGAATTTACAAGAATTGTCTTTGGATGAGTTGGTCTTCGATGCGCTCACTCGCTGTGAAAAGATCGCCAATGCAAAATCAATCAAACTAAAGTTGAACATCCTCAACGAGTCGAATGAAGATCGTAAAATGGTCATGGGTGATAATGATCTTCTTGAGAATTTGATCTTCAACATTGTTGAAAATGCGATCAAATATTCTCCGAATAATGAAGTCGTCTCTATCAAACTCACGTACAAAAATGAAACGAGCGAGTTGGTAGTGGAAGATCATGGTCCCGGCATTCCCGAAGACCAGTTGCCGTTCATATTCGAGCGATTCTCGCGTGGATCGAACATGGAAGCCAAAATTAAAGGCTTTGGATTGGGTCTGGCAATTGCTCAAAAGATAGCCATCCTTCACAACGCAAAGCTAAGTGCTCAAAATAACTCAGGAAATGGCGCTCGCTTCATCTTTGAGATTAAAAACATTTAATATGCTTTTAATCACAGTTTTAACCTGGTTTGCTAGTCTAACCAAGTTCCCGATAACGGGCTTTTAACCAAACCTTTGGAGGTTTTATGAAATTCGCATCTCTTTTGATGACTGTTGTATTTGCTGGTGTTGTTGCTCACGCTAACGAAACTGCTCCTGCTGCTGCTACTGCTGCTCCAGCTGCTGCTGTTGCTGCTCCAGCTAAAGAAGAAGTTAAAGCTGAGAAAAAAGCTGCTAAAAAGCACGGCAAAAAAGCTGCTAAAACTGAAGAGAAAAAAGAAGAAGCTGCTCACTAGTTTGAGTACTTCGAGCTTTGCTCTAAGTTAAAAAGGGAACCTTCGGGTTCCCTTTTTTTTTGCCCAAAATAATCACTCGAAGGTACCTGCTTCCTATTCGGTCGAAAAAGTACCTTTCTATCTTCGCCTCTTCCACTTTCCTATTAGTATGTACTTTTTTGAACCAATAGGAAGCAGGTACCTTTTAGCGTCTGTGTGAATTAATAAATGAGCCGAATGCTTCCCAGTATTGGCTTACAAACTTCTTTGTACTTTCGTCTTTTAGGTGTCCTTTTTCATCGAATGATTTTCCTGCGTTGAAATAGAATTCGGGTTGTCCCATGACTTCCATATTCAGATACGCCAAAACCTGTCGTAGGTGGTGTTGTGCTCCGAAGGTTCCGATGGCGCCGATGGAGGCGCCCATCACTGCTCCCACTTTTTTATCCCACAGACTTTGTCCATAAGGCCGAGAAGCCCAGTCGATAGCATTTTTTAGAACGCCCGGAAAGGAACGATTGTATTCGGGAGTGATAAATAAAATCGCGTCGGCTTCCTTCACTCGCTTTTTAAATTCTTGAACTTCTTTAGGAGGATCATACTCCTCGTCCTGGGTAAAGAACGATAGTTTTGAAATATCAAATTTATCTAAGGTCACTCCGGTTGGAGCTGTCTCTTGCATCATATGAAAAGTTTTTTGATTGATGGACTCTTTGCTGATACCGCCCACTAAGGCCAAGATTTTTAGGTTTGCCATATTAGCTACCTCCTTAAACCCTTAGTCTACGTTGGCGTATACAACCCCGCACTTGAGACTGCGTTCTTTTGCAGTAAAACAATTTCTGACCGAAAATCCGATCAACTGATGGCCACTTTAGACAATCCAGAAAATCACAACAGCCAGACAGAACACGGCTTCAAAAAGAAAAAGGAGCTTTAACAGCTCCTTTTCTTTTTCTCATTTTACATTTTCAATTAAACTAAACTTTCCTCAATCTCTTCGACCGAGATTTCATTGGGATGGCGAATAGACTTCACTGTGCCTGCGGAGATCTCGACGATCTGATCACAATCTGCGATCGTTCCCAAACGATGCGCAATGATCAACATCGTAACTCCGGCAAAGGCTTCACGAATCACTTTCTGCAAGATCGCATCGGTTTGAACGTCCACACTGGCTGTGGCTTCGTCCATCACAATCACTCGAGCTTTGGTCAGCAAGGCGCGAGCAAGACACAGCAACTGTCTTTGACCTTGGCTCAGATTTAAACCACCTTCTGTCACTGGTGAATTCAATCCCTGAGGCAAAGACTCAACGTGCTCCCACATCGAAGCATGGTTCAAAGCACCAATTACTTGCTCATCACTGTACTCATTGTAGCGATCTAAGTTATTGCGAATCGTCCCCATGAATAAGGTCGGATCCTGGGGAATGATCGCCAAACTTCGGCGCAGTCTTTCCAAAGAAATTCCCGCAACATCCACTCCGTCGATCACAATGCTTCCCTCTTCGGCTTCAATAAAGCGGAACAAAGATTGGAAGAAGGTACTTTTCCCAGATCCCGTGCGACCGATTATGCCCACACGAGTTCCCGCATCTATACTGACCGTGATTCCCTTAAGAACCAAAGGCAAATGAGACGCATAACGAACTTGCAGATTATTGACCTTGATGGCACCGAACTCTGGCCATGTTGGGCGCAAAGGTTCTGGTAAAGTGGTCAGAGTGTCTTTTTCCGCAGGTAAATTCGCAAAGTATTTCAAGCGCTCAATCGAAGTCATGCGTGATTCAATGTC
>CAZPYX010000303.1:0-2936 GCA_964590635.1 uncultured Bdellovibrio sp. | reverse complement strand
TCGAGGGAAGGTTGGAGGGCAAGTTTGTGCGAGCCGCATTGATGGCTGCCTGAACATCGCGGGCCGCTCCGTTAATGTCTCGGCTTAAATCAAATTGCAGAGTGACATTGGTGGACCCGAGTGAGCTGCTTGAAGTCATTTCCGAAATTCCAGCGATGTGACCAAACTGTCGCTCTAAAGGTGTGGCTACCGAAGAGGCCATGATTTCGGGACTGGCTCCTGGGAGTTGTGCTTGCACCGAAATAGTCGGGAAATCAATTTGCGGCAGTGGAGCCACTGGCAAAAGATTCAGGGCAACGATACCTGAAAGAACAATGGCCGCTGTTAACAAAGTTGTCGCGACGGGTCTGCGAATAAAGGGGGAGGATAAATTCATATGCCCTCCACTGGGGGCGTGGCTGTGACCTCTGTCAGTACAGTTTGTTTCACACTCTGTTTTGCTGGCTTAAAGCGAACCACAAGGCGATCGAAAAATAGATAAATAATAGGCGTAGTGAAAAGAGTTAAAACTTGGCTGAGTAGTAAACCTCCCACCATGGCAATACCTAAGGGACGGCGAAGTTCTGAACCAATGCCAGTTCCGAAGGCCAATGGAAGTCCTGCAAACAAAGCGGCCATCGTCGTCATCATGATAGGACGAAAGCGCAGAAGGCACGCTTGGACAATAGCCTCGGTGGGGTCCTTGCCTTCTTTTCGTTCAGCATCCAAGGCAAAATCGACCATCATAATACCATTCTTTTTCACAATGCCGATCAATAAAATGATGCCGATGATAGAGACAACGTTGAGTTCTTCCCCGGTAATTAATAGCGCAAGACAAGCGCCAATTCCAGCGGAGGGTAAAGTTGAAAGAATCGTGATGGGGTGAATGAAGCTTTCATATAGAATCCCCAAAACGATATAGACCACGACGAGTGCCGCGAGAATAAGGATGGGTTCATTCTTTAAAGAAGATCGAAAGGCTTCGGCGGCTCCTTGAAAAGTAGCTTGAACACTTAAAGGAATATGCATTTCGGCAAGCATTTTTTCAATGGATGCAATAGCAGAACCCAAGGATCCATCGGGTGTTAAATTAAACGAGACTGTTGCCATGGGAAATTGTCCCAGATGATTGATCGACAAGGGAGCGGTCCTTCCTTCGAAATGCGCGATGGCACTAAGCGGAATGGCAGAGCCGTTAATATTCTTTGTCGCACCTAAACTGGCAGGAATAATGGAGGTGCTTGTTCCCACGGGTAATAACAAAGAGGTCGGTGCTGTTAATCCAGAACCAGAGTTGCTAGTAAAATTAGGAGAGGAGTTTTGACTAATCGGAGCCCGCACATAGATATCATTCAGTTTTGTGGGATTTTTCTGAAAGCTTGGCATCGCCTCTAAAATCACATGGTACTGATTGAGTTGAGTGTACAGGGTGAGAATTTGTCTTTGTCCAAAGGCATCGTAAAGAGTTTGATCAATGGCCTGTGCAGTGATGCCAAGTCGAGAGGCTGTTTCTCGGTCAATGACTAAGCCTACGGCCGGGCCTTCAGATTGCAGATCGGTTGCGACGTCTTGAAGATCCGGAATTTTATTAATACGCTCCATGAATTGCTTTGTCCAAGTGCTCAGTTCACTAGTGTTAGGACTGGAAAGAGTGAACTGATACTGCGTTTTACTGACACGATTTTCTACGGTGAGATCTTGAACCGGCTGCATGTAAAGATGAATATCGGGAACTATCGCCAATTGAGTTTTTAAACGCTCAACAACCTGAGACGCAATGATCTTGCGATCATCATAGGGTTTAAGATTAATTTGAATTCGACCGGAGTTTAAAACAGTATTGGTTCCATCAATCCCGATAAATGAGGAAAGACTTTCAACTGCGGGGTCTTTCAGAATGACATGGGCTAACTGCTGCTGTTTTTCTGCCATGGCCGGAAATGAAATTCCCGGTCGTGCTTCAGAAATACCCTGAATAATTCCCGTATCCTGAGCCGGAAAGAAGCCTTTCGGAACAACAATATAAAGTATAACGGTCAACACCAAGTTACTAGCTGCTACCCATAAAGTTAAAGTCTGATGTTTTAAGACCCACTTCAAACCTTTGTGGTAGGAATCTAAAATTTTGTCCCACATTTTCTCCGTCGCAAGAAACAAACGCCCGGGCTTTTCGTCCTTGCCCTTTTGCTTCAACAGAAGAGAGCACATCATCGGAGTCAAAGTTAAGGAAACCACGGCAGAGAATAAAATAGTTACACTGAGAGTGACTGCGAATTCACGGAAAAGTCGGCCCACGATATCGCCCATCAATAACAATGGAATGAGCACGGCAATGAGCGAGACTGTCAAAGAAACGATAGTAAAACCAATTTGTTCAGATCCTTTGAGGGCGGCCTTAAGAGGAGGATCGCCATCTTCGATATAGCGCACAATATTTTCGATCATAACGATGGCGTCGTCGACTACAAAACCCGTGGAGATGGTGAGAGCCATCAAGGTTAAATTATTCAAGCTGTATCCCATCATGTACATGACCATCAAGGTGCCGATGAGTGAAAGAGGAACGGCGACACTGGGGATAAAGGTGGCCCGTGTATCACGAAGAAAAATAAAGATAACTAAGACCACCAGAATAACGGTCAACATCAATTCGAACTCGACATCTCTTACCGATGCTCTGATGGTCGTGGTTCTATCAGAAAGAACAGAAACCTGAACAGAAGACGGCAGTGTATTACTAAGAGTTGGCAAAAGAGTTTTGATGCGATCAACCACTTGGCTGATATTAGCGCCGGGCTGTCGTTGAACATTCACGATCCCTGCAAATACATCATTCATCCAAGCGGCCTGGCGTTGTTCTTCAACGCGATCCACAACATTCGCAACACCCGAAAGAATACTGCGGGCTCCATTTGGACACGCGCTAATGACCATGTCATCCTGCTGACCGCTTC
>CAZPYX010000302.1:0-2938 GCA_964590635.1 uncultured Bdellovibrio sp. | reverse complement strand
TTGTGAATATGATTTGTGCAACGGAGGCATTCATGAAAATCAAAGGATTTTTCGCTGCTGGTGCGGCTCTGCTGGCTTTGGCAGGTTGCAAGACAGTCGATATTAAAGACGGTAAGATTCCAGACGGTTATCTTTCTCAAGCCAAAAAAATTGAAGGCGTTTATCAAGGTCAATTCAACGGCGTTCACGGTGAATTGGTTATCACCATCGAAGGCAACAAACCGGTAGTCACTTTCCGCAATAACACGGGTGACGACATTCTTTCCAATAACTGCCACTCTTTCTTCGGTGATCTGCAAAAAGTTTATCTCAAAGGCAGCAAAGGCAATTATCAATTGGATGGTGCTCAATTCGCGTTCTATGCAGGTGCTTGCAGTCTGATGGTGCAGGGTCGCGACATGCAACTCGATATCAAGAACACTGACAAAGGCATGCGTCTGAATTTGTCTTTGCTTAAAGAAACGCAAATGCGTCAGGTGTGCACTTGGAATCCTGGAGCTCCGCCAAACATTCCACCTCAACAAATTTGTCAGTGGGAGCAGACACCTCGATACCTTTACGGGAATTTCTCCCGCTAAAATTAAAGGCCGCCTGCGGGCGGCTTTTTGTTTCATAGATCCTCCTACAAATATGCGATAGGGAACTTTAGGACTTTTTAAAAAAAGATCGTTAAGAAACGAAAATACTGCTCCCAAAGTTTCAAATGTTTCAGAAAAAAGCCATCCATTCTTAAATTTAGTTTAATAAGTTCATCTTTGTTTAGGAAAGACCGAAAAGTTTTCCGGGAGACTTGATGAGCGACATACGAAAAAGGACCCTGAATTTCTTTTGGCCCAAAATCGAATTCAAAGAACAAGCCGAATCTCTTGTCAGAATGGCTGCGGGTTTTTGTGTTTTCATCAGCAGCTTCAGTCTTGGAGCAAGCCTTCTTTACAAGTACGAGTACGTCAATGTTCCCGCTTTTCAAAGCGCATGGATGAGCGTTTTCATCTATGGCCCTCTGGCTTACTTTATTCATGAAAAAGAAAAAATCGCCGCATGGACCGGTTTAATCTACTATGCGATGGATCAGCTCTACATGATGACCTCCACTGGAGGCAAACCCAGTTTGCTTATGGTGGTCATCATATGTGGATTTATCTCGGCCATTCGCGCCTTGAATTTTTTGGCAAAAAATCCTGAAGCATTGAAGTCAGAAGATCTTCCCTCAGAAAATAAAGTCGCTTAAGACCTCAGCCACACTCGTCCTTCAAACAAGGGACGGGCTGTGCGGAAGAAGGTCGTTGTGACTTTCCAATCACACACACTTTGGAAACAGAGGAAACTCCCCCGCGCATGAAAACTGAAGGAAGTGATTGAAGTGCCATGTCTTCACGATATCAATGGAAGTGTCCACAGACAAATTTCTTTAACACCTCATGGTCGATCATTTTTTGCTTTTCAGCATTGAAGTGCGGTCGTTTTGTGAGATACGAACATAAGATCAAAGTTTCAAGGGCTGTCTAGCCAACGGGTTAACTTCAATTTCTTCTTCGAACTCTTCGGGACTCAAGTAGTCCAACGAAGAATGCAATCTCTTCTTATTGTAAACTTCCTCGATGAAATACGGAACTCTTTCGATCACGTCAAGAATTGTCTTGTAGCTCCAAAGATAGACTTCATCGTACTTCAAAGTCTTCATGAATCTTTCAGCAAAGGCATTGTCATAAGGATTTCCTTTTGCTGAGTGAGATGCTTGCAATCCCCAGCGAGAAAGTACTTTCATGTAACGTTCACAGAGATACTGCACGCCTCGATCTGTGTGGTGTATCACTCCCTTTGGAGGCTTTCTTCGTCGAAGGGCCATTAAGAGAGCTGACAATGCCAGCTTATGATCAATCCGTTGGGAGATAGCCCATCCAATTACTTTGCGCGAATAAAGATCTAAGATGACTGCCAGGAAAACAAAACCCGTTTGAATCCGAATGTAGGTGATGTCGGCGACCCAAGCCTGATTGATGTCAGTGACTTCGCGGTCTTTGAGGAGGTTTGGGTGGACTGGATTTTTGTGATTAGAGTCTGTTGTTCTCACAAACTTTCTTTTTGGTTTGATGTGAAGCTGGAACTCAGCCATGACTCGACGAAGTCGGGTTTCGCCAACTTTGACCCCGCGACGCTTCAGATGATGCAACAATGTTCGATATCCGGTGTTTCTATGTTCGCATCTGATCAACTCAATTTGATGTCGGATGTCGGCGTCTTGCTCTGCCTTTTCTTCACGAGAGATCTTTGGGTCTCGATGATATGCTGAAGGTGAGATCTTGATCATTTTGCAGGCTTCTTTGAGGGTTTTAAAGCTTTGACGATTTCTGCGTACCCATTCGCACTTGTCGAACGTTGTAAGGTTGGGTGCAGTTTTTTTAAAAGGTCCACGTGGACCGAAAGCTCCGCCACTTTTTCTTTATAGACGCGAAGCTCTTCATCCTTTTCAGCCAATAGCTTTGCTGTCTTGGGATCAATCCCTTGTTGCTCGAAGGAAGCAATCTGCTCACCCTTTGAAAGTTCGTCGAATCGTACACGCCAATTGTAGATGTATTGCGCTGTTACGCCCAGTTCGGTTGCAATATCGTCTGCAGACCTCTTGCCGCCAATGTACTCATCAACGGCTTTTCGTTTCTCGGCTTCTGTGAATTTCCTTCTGTTGTTCTTTTTCTTCATGGACCAACTCCTCACTGCCTTATCGGCATTTTAAAGTTGGCTAGACCTGTGTCTTGAATTTCTCAAATTGATATTATGCCGGAGTCTCGGACAACGACCGCACTACAGTTATCTACGGCAAGTGCTATGGTTAAGGGTTTGAGTTTGGTGTGTTCAACAGATTCCATTTCATCAAATTGCAGGGTATTGACCGTAAACTTTTGCTTTAAATGGAACTCCTTGGCTAGTTTTGATAGCCAGA
>CAZPYX010000301.1:0-2999 GCA_964590635.1 uncultured Bdellovibrio sp. | reverse complement strand
GTAGACATAGTCAATACCAAGCAAGTTTTTGATCCTTTAAGAATCAAAAAACTGGGCGCACTTTCACTCATGGTTTCAGAATCACTTCCTTGGTTTGACTATGACTTCCTTTATATCCCTAAGGCGCGTGAAACTATTTTACCTGGTGAGCAAAGTCGCTGGTTGCCCCGTGAAGTTTTTGTCCCGCAAGTCCCAGACAATAATCTTGTGCTCTTGCTCCCCGCAAACCTTCGCTATACTTATGGATCCAAAGATACTTTGAACAACGCTTTAGACAATAACTTTGCCCTTCGCCTGCAGAAGACCATTTCCATTTTTGACTTTAGCTTAAGCGGCTACGACGGGGTTGCCGGCTTTCCAATCGTCGAACCCCAAGTCACAGGAACCATTGTTCAAGTTTCTCCAAAAACCGTCATCCAAGTTAATCCCGATGTTATTTTGAATTTAAAAACCTATCGAATTCGCCAAGGTGGATTTTCACTGGTCAGCCATCAATGGGATTTTCTATTTAAGTATGAAACCAGTTACTCACAAAGCTATGGGGACTATGTAAACTTACCGGGTTGGTTGCATGAAAATGTGTTAGGCCTGGAAAAGACTTTTAATATACCTGATGGAACCTTGATCGGCGTTCTCCAGTACTCTTTCCTAGACACTCAAAAACAGAACGATTCAAATCTTTCGATCACAGAGATCTTCCGTCGCGCCTGGATGCTAGGGGGCCGACTTTCCTGGGGAGAGGTTTGGAGCGGATCTTTGCTTGCCCTCTATGATGATGTTCACTCAAGTCACTTTGAAGAAATCTCCGTGGGAAGAAGATTTTTCGACGCCTGGACTGTCAGCCTTACTGCTGACTTCATCACTGGTAGCAGTGAAAATCCTTTGGGTCTGTACAATAAAAATGACTCGTACAGATTGACGGTCAGTCGCTCTTTCTAAAGACTGATAACCAATGAATTCTAGACTATCACTTAAATCAAGTGGCCTGCACGAATCAGGTCCACCATAGTGTTTCAAAATAATTGAACTTCACGTCAACGATCGAATTTATGTCACCTGTTTGTCGAAGTATATACAGTCGAATTTTACTCAATTCCAATTCTTGCCCAGGTCTCAGTCACAAACTCTGCCGGAAAATTGGATCAAGCCGAGGGCCATCTATTTTACGACCCTTCTCGTTATGACAAAATGTTTGCCACTTGGAACGATGGTTCTCGCTCAGAATCTGAGCAGCTAGCCTACCTCTGGCAAGTTTGGGATACAACGTCGTTTGTGATATCTCGCGTTAGACTTTACTAAAAGATCGGCAGGTAAAGTACAGTTTCTTATCTAAAAATTTTCTTAAAGGCACAGTTTTTATTTTTTTGTTTCGCAAAACTCACACAGCAAAAGCTAACTTTTCACCAAATCCCTACTTGTCGCTCTATGAATAGCGCAACTGTAGAAAAGCCTATGGAGCTAGCTGCAACAGCAGATCCGAGTTCGATAAAGTCTGAGCCTTCTTAATTTTCAAAGACACTCCATTCATCACCGGAATTGTCGGCAACGTCACCGTGGTTGTCTGCCCTGCAATCGCCGCTAAAAGACGGGACTGAATTGTCGAAGCCCCAAAACGTTCCGAAGGACCATAACGATTCACATAAGAAGCGTCCCATTGATATTGCAAGGTAAGGTTCGTATTTAAGAAGCTCACATTTAATTTACTATCAGCCACAGCTAGATTCACCTTGCTGCTGAATGGAATTACGAAGTTCATAAAGGGAACATACTTTCCACTCTGCGGAGCCTGCATTTTTGAAAGCAAGTTCATATTTACCTGATACTGCAATCCCTGCCCAGAAATCTTAGGATCTTTATTCGAGTAGATATCAAACAAAAATTTCGCAGATGGGGAGTAATTCATCAATTCTGGCCATACGAAAAATTGATTAAATCGAGAGCTCATAATAGTTGAAAACCCCGGAAGACTATTTGAATAAATACTGTGCATCCAAGAGTTGGCGGAATAAGCCTGCGCCATCACTTCCTTTACAAAGGTCGAAGGAAGTCGAATGACGGCTTGAGAGGTGTTTGAAATATTCGTCGCACCACTAGATAAAACTAATTTCTTAGTTCCCGTCTGAGAAGAACGGGTAAACTCCATAGTCACGCGGCCTTTTGCTTTGATTTGTTCGGGCTTAGAATCATCGAAGCTATCCACAATCATGTTCATCTTAATGTCAGCTCGTGAACTGACCAACTCACGCTGCTTCGAAAAATCTAAACTGTAACTTCCTAAATACTGCTTCACATAGGAAACGATCAAATCCTTACGAGGCGTTACAAAACTATTGGAGTCTGCGGAAATCTTTTGAACCTCTTGCTTTACAATGTCAGCAAAGCCTTGAACGCCTGTGCATGAAATATCTTGAGGCTGCCAAGCATCGGGCTGCCACGACAAAGCCACGTCCTGCACCTGAGCTGCAGCTTGAGATCCAGCCACCGCCGGAGTCAATGAAATGGCAAATGAGCCCTTCCCTGGAAGCATATTTAGGACCACATTCTTACACTGTCCCTGGATACGAAAATGCCCCGTGATACCGCCTACTGTTTGATCAATAACTTGATCCACGGATATTTCAGCAATCACCAATTTGGCCTGCAAATCATTGGACTGCAATTGCAGGTTTGTTTGAGTCTGTCCCAATCCAGGCTTTTGCAACTGAGTCTGGAGAGTCATCGACAAGCCATTCAAATGAACTTGAATCCCCTGTTGAGCAGTTACTATCTGATCTGGAAACTGCCAATTTGCGTTGAATTTTTGCGTGGCTAGACTTTTCCATTTTTCATCGATGAGACTTTGTTGAAACTGTTTAGGCAGAATGAGTTCAAACTCAGATTCTACGAAAGAGGAAGAGTGCGCCATAGGAGACAAGAGCAGAGTTGCTCCTGACATCGCCAGGGCAAAGAGATTTTTTTGAGTGGTGTATTTTTTAATCATGGAATTACGTTACGGGTAT
>CAZPYX010000300.1:0-2999 GCA_964590635.1 uncultured Bdellovibrio sp. | reverse complement strand
TTTGCTTGCGATACGCTTCACGGTTGGCGAGATCGTCAGCAGCTTTAGACTGCGCAAAATAGAAATTGTAATCCATGTTCACAATCTTTTTGCCAGTGCCTGCCACTGGGATCATTGGAACTGCAAATTTCCAGATTCCAGTTACTGGATCTTTTTTTGGCCAATCTGTTGTTTCGCCAGTGGTTGAAACATCGTAAGTGTAGCCAAAGGTTTTCAACGCAGTGAAAAGATCCGGTGTGACTCCAAGATATGGAGCCCGGAATCCTACGATTTCCTTTTTATCAAAAGCATATCCGTGAGGATATTTGTTCGTAGGATTGGGTTGCGCTTTATTATTGAAGAAAGCTCCAAAAAGAAGATCGTCATACTGTTTGAACTCAGAATTCCAATCGTCAAGAGTCCACTTGTCCGCTTCCGCATCAAAATGGCCATTGGCATGTGAAGCAACCTCTTGACCGTCTTTGATAGCCGCATTCATCTCATCCACGCGATTTGCGATGAACTGAGCTTTATCTTCCGCAAAGCCAATCATAGAGTAACCAACAGAATGTTTTGGTGGAATGTACATGTGTCTGTTATTATCAGAGAGGAAATAAACACCACTCACAAAGTAAGTGAAGTTCAGTGGCTTCTTCGCTTTTTTCATAGAGCTAGCGAAGTCTCTCATTTTTTGCCATTGCTCGACGTTCAAGCCGCCGTCAAAACCGACCATCACATACTGAGCAGGACGAGCCAATTTCGCTGGTGGTGCAGGTTTAGCCGGTGGCTTAGCTGGCGGTTTGGCAAGTGGACCGGCGACTCCCATTGAGCTTGAGAATGCCAAGGCAAGGCTTAGAAATATTTTAGAACGTGCGCGTTTCACGATTCACCCCTATTTGTCTGGCCTCCGCTATTTTGGCGGAGAAAGTTTTCTAGAGTGAATCAGTGTCTTGCTGGATGTTCACCTTACGTGAGGGATATCTCTCTTACGTATTTTTAATCTCAAAGCAGGTATGGATTTTTTTATCGTGGAAATCCTGGGGAATGCTTTCTTCAGTGATGTCTTTCACTTTGAATTTCGCTTGGATATTGGCGCTGATTTTAAACTTGCGTTTATTATTGGAGAAATACAGAACTCCATTAGGATTGAGCATACTCATGCAGCTTTCCACAAGAAAATCCTGATCTCTTTCCACATCGAAACTATCGCTCATTTTCTTAGAGTTTGAGAATGTCGGAGGATCTAAAAAGATGATATCGAAAGCAGGTGCACCCTCATTTCGACGCAGCCACTCGATGACGTTTTCATTGATAAAGCTGTGCGAATTTACATCAATTTGATTGAGCTCAAAGTTATCTTGGGCCCAACGCAGGTAGGTTTGTGACATATCAATGCTAGTGGTGCGTGCGCCTGCCAAGGCCGCAAACACACTGACCGAACCGGTATAACAAAAGAGGTTCAAAAATTTTTTATCTTGAGCTGTTTTGAAAACTTTTTGGCGCATCGGGCGATGATCTAAGAACAGACCGGTATCTAAATAGTCATAAAGATTTACTTTCAAAAGAGCCTGGGACTCGCGAATCGTCATGGTTTCATTTTTTGCCGTGAGCTTTTCGTACTGATTCAGTCCCTCTTGGCGTTCACGTTTTTTGATGACGATTTTTTCATCGCTGCATTTAAAGATAAACATCACGGCTTCGAAAACATGAGGAAGATGCTGTTTATCCATGTCGACATAGTAGTCGCTCTTGTCATAGATGACGTAGTGGTCCTTATAAACATCGACGATAAATGGATATTCAGGGATATCGCGATCATAAAGACGGTAGGCCTCGATTTTAAGGCGTTCAGCCCACGGTTTTAACTTTTTAAGATTTTTTTCGAGGCGATTTTTGATCATATCCATACCGAGGGGTTTTAGACAAAAAGCCCGTGATATGGTACTAAATCTTAGATGTCAGAAGAAAAAAGAGTCGAGCACATAGCATTTTTACTCGCCCCATCGAAGCAAGAAGGGGAGATCGCCTTTGTCGAGCACAAGGACGTTGTTTATTATGCGCGCTTTCCTAAGGACGTCACAGCTCCCTCGTCTGCTGTTGTGAAGCTTCTGCAGGGTCTTTTTGATCAATACATCGATCATAGTTTCTTCATCCTGCGCCAGCGTATCTATACCACCGCACAGTTAAGTGAGATGTGCCGGGGCATGATCAAGGTGGTGGCCAAAAGAGCTACGGAGACCATTCAGCCCACCGATCATTCATTAGACCTCAAGGTCAGATTTCAAGAAGTTGGATCGGCCCACGAGGTCCTGATTAACGTGACTCATCTGAATGAAGAAAATAAGGCAGAACTGAAGGACGTAGCAGATTGGGTGCGAAAGCAAAATCCCGCAGATGAGTTGCAGTACCTAAAAATAGCTCAAGGTCTTTCCGGCCGAGTTCCCCGCGGAGACGTTTTGCATGACTATGATCGAAGCATTGCTGCCATTTTAGTTGATAAGGACGGCCAGGTCCTTAGTTATGGCTTGAATTCAAACTCTAAAAATAAAACCTTGCATGCCGAGGTCAACCTATTGCAGCGACTTTATAAAAACGGCGGTAGACGTATTCCTGCAGGCGCTGTCCTTTACAGCACCCATAAACCCTGCAAGATGTGCGCAGGTATGATCCATGATTGGTGTGATGACCTGAACCACGTCCAAGTGTTTTATGGCATCGAAGAGACAGGCGCTCTATCCCGTCAAACAGTTCTAGATCGATTGGCTCTTAATAAGCAGCTGGGCGATTTTCAATATCCAATGGTGGCAGATAAGAATTGATCGCCTTCAAAAGAGTGTCTTTGCGAATTGGTTTGGATAAATGCATATCACAACCCGCTTCCAAACTTTTAGTGACGTCTTCAGTGAAGGCATTGGCAGTACAAGCCAGAATTTTTGCTGGTTGGCGCTGCTGAGCTTTTTCCATTTCAACAATCAAGGCGGTCTTTTCTTGAACTACCATACCACGCCTTTTAATACTCA
>CAZPYX010000299.1:0-3199 GCA_964590635.1 uncultured Bdellovibrio sp. | reverse complement strand
TTGGCCTTCCAATTGAAAAAATGGATTTCAGATGGAGGGTGAAAGAAAAAGAATTAGTTCTTTGCCGATTGGCTACGTCAGTGATCGGTGGTCCTGAAAAAATCAAGAGAGGCTTGCAAAAACTGATTGATGAAACACAGGCTGATGAGCTTATGATTGTTTCAGATGCCTATGATCACGCCGATCGCTTGCAGTCCTTCGAGATCATTGCCTCTGCTCAAAAATCATAATTGCTGTCTTAAGAGTTTGGGACTTTTTGGTCCCAGACTCCGGCTTTCAATTCGGCCTTCTTCATAACCTTTTTCATTGAAAGAGACGGCGATGCGACACCAGCGTTGCAGAAGAAGCGCGTTGAGAATCTTCTGCGCGCAATTATTTCTTTTATAGACGACCCTTAATTTTATCGATGCCGGCATTGGCACATTCTTCATCCAATGGGCCTCCTGGCGCGCCACCAACTCCGATCGCACCGACGACAGCTCCTCCGCTGGAAATTGGAACTTCTCCCGCCAGTAAAAGGAATCCATCAATTTGTCCAAGATTTTGAGCTGCAGGATTGCTTTGTGAAGTTGCTAATAATGCTGAGGTCGTATTTTTTGCAGAAGCTGAAGTATAAGCTTTGCGACGACTGGCATCGAGGGTGTGGGGAGCGGCACCATCTCCGCGAATGGCAGCGATGACTAAACCAGCGGAGTCGACAACTGTCGCCGTCACAAGATATCCGTTGCTTGCACATTTCTGAATAGCTGTGTTCGCAGCTTCTTGTGCAAGACTGGAGTTGAAACTTTTCACTGCAGCCTATCCTAATGAGACAAAGAGAATTAACGATACTGGAATCCATGCTAATCGCACAAAGACCTCCCTTAAAAGTGTTCAGAAATTCTAGGGAGGATGAGCAGGCGAGGCAATCTGTCTTCCATCACCGCCTATATCTCGTGATGAGACAATGGCCTCATTTTCTTTTTTCTCAGATCGCTTCTTTATCAGGATTCTATTTAAGTAAAATTTTGCAGAACAACATCGGTTTTCCTCGAGTATTCAATATCTTCAGTGTGTACGAACATCTTCGACTCATCTCAGTTGACGCTGATGGTTTGCTTTGTTGAAGCTTAAAGTGAACTTCTATCAACAAAGGACCTTTATGATTAAGCATAGCGTTTTAAGCTTAGGATTACTCTTTTGTCTTTCATGGTCAGCTGCTCGCGCGGCAGAACCAGAAACCAATCCCATCTTTGAAAAGACAGGCCCCAATGCAATGCAGACTTCTGCCGCTGTTCAAGTTGAGGCTCAAGTGGTGTCAGTAAATAAAAAAACGCGTGAGATTAAATTGAAATCCCAGGACGGCGAGATGATGTCAATTGTTGCTGGCGATGAAGTAAAAAACTTTGCGCAAATCAAAAAAGGAGACCATCTTCGAGTTCGCTATTTTGAATCTTTAGCCTTGCAACTTAAAAAGGGCGGTGGCGCGCCGATTGAAGTCACTGAATCCACAGACGCCGCCAGAGCCCAGGCGGGGCAAAAACCTGGAGGCATGGTCGCAGATACAATCACCGCAAGAGGTACGGTGACAAAGGTAGACAGTAAAACTCAATCAGTGACGGTGAAGGGGCCGAAGCGAACGGTGGTTCTGCATATTGCAAAAAAAGATGTTTTTGATGATATAAAAAAAGGCGATCAAATTGAGGCGACTTATACAGAGGCCTTGGCAATTTCCGTAGAGAGCGTGAAGAAATAACAACGAGCCTCAAGGGGGAATCTATGAGTTTTATTACAACAAAACTAGGCGATAAGATTTTCTATAAAGACTGGGGCCATGGGCGGCCGGTGGTGTTTTCTCACGGATGGCCGCTGACTGCCGACGCTTGGGACGGTCAGATGTTATTTCTTCTTAGTAAAGGCTATCGAGTGATTGCCCATGACCGTCGCGGGCACGGCCGATCTTCGCAAACCTGGGAAAATAATACGATGGACCAATACGCCGATGATTTGGCCGAGGTGATCAATCAACTGGATTTGAAAGATGTGATTTTAGTGGGGCACTCAACGGGAGGCGGTGAGGTTACGAGATACTTGGGTCGTCATGGTACCAAGAGAGTCTCAAAGCTGGTTCTGCTTGGTGCAGTAACTCCATTGATGCTGAAGGCGAAAGACAATGTCGATGGCACGGACATGGCCGTCTTTGATGGCATTCGAAGGGCCACTCAAGATAATCGAGCTCAATTCTTCACCGATCTTTCGATGCAGTTTTATGGATACAATCGCAGCGACGCTAAAATCTCGGAGGGGATTCGTCATTCTTTTTGGCAGCAAGGGATGATGGGTGGAATTAAATCTATCTATGACTGCATCAAGGAATTTTCAGAATCGGACTTCCGCGAGGATCTTAGAAAAATTGATATTCCAGTTTTAATAGTTCATGGCGATGACGATCAGATGGTTCCGATCAAAGCCTCTGCTTTAAGTACAGCCAAGCTTGTTAAAAACGGAACCCTAAAGATTTTCAATGGCGCCAGCCACGGCATCGCGCAAACTCATCAAGACGAATTCAATACATTGCTTTTGGATTTTATCGAAGAAGGCGCCACGACTCGAACTTCGAAACCAGCGGCAACTCAACCGAAAGAAAATCGACCTTCTATGTGAGAACTATGTGATAGGGAATTTATAGGGACTCAGGCAGAACTAACCGCCTGAGTCCATCATGTTGACAGTTTCTTCAATGCGCGTGCGCTCGAAATAATATTCACTTTCGCCGTTGGGATCTTGGCTTTTTTGCTTTAAGTCCTTGAGGGTATCCTCAATGGACTTGTTAAAATCTTTATCGCTCAAGCTGATTTTAATGCGGCCATCAACATCATATTGAGTGGCGGGGGTAAAGCTCAACTTCACCTGCATTTTAGGATCATGACGAGTCATGCTGGCTTTCCATTCTGATGTTGGAACCGCTGCTTTTTCCATCGATGGATCTAGGGTGTAGGGAATAAGCTGCCCATCTTTTTTAACCAGAATCACCGGCGCCACATGATATTTCCATTGAATGAATTTCCCTTTTTTTGTGGGGTGAGGAATCTGTAAACGAGGAGCTTTGCTTTCATCCACAGAGGCGAAGCCCTTCAAGGGTGTGATACCTTTCAACATCAGTAAGCGCGACATTTCGTGGGCTCGTTCTTCGCAGCCTCCAAAAGAGAAGTCGTAAGGA
>CAZPYX010000298.1:0-3216 GCA_964590635.1 uncultured Bdellovibrio sp. | reverse complement strand
CCCTATTTGATCTTGCTCCGCGCAGAGTTTGGCTGTTTTCACTCCAGCGGCTCCCCTGACCCTCCCGTTCCCGGTGTCAGGCTCATAGCCCCGGACATTCTCTCTGTTCCACTGTTCCTTACATTACTGTAGAAGGGCGTTACCCTTTGCGCTGCCATTTGGAGTCCGGACTTTCCTCCCTGATATCAATAATTTACAATATTATCAGAGCGATCATCCACATAACCGACGCATTTTCTAACACCCTCCAGCATATTACGCAAAGGGTTTTCTTCGAAGATGTTTTATTTTACTTTGGTAGCACTGACTTAAAAAGGACTTATCTATGAAGATCTTGGTATCTGTACTCGCTATTGCTCTTACTTTCGTTCTAACAAGCAAATCACTCGCTTCTGAAGAAGCTCACGGTGAAGGCCATGGCGGTCATGAGCAATTGGCTGAAAAAATGAATTCTTTGTTCCCACCAAAACAAGCAAATCCTGAAGACGCAAAAATTCCAGCTAAACCTGAACTTTCTAGCCCAGCTTACTTCGCTGCGGTTAAAGCAGATTCTGTAAAGCTTGAATGGAAAGCAGCTGAAGGCGCGCAAGAATATCATGTTCAAGTTGCAACTGATGCGAATTTCAAATGGTTGGTTGCTGAAGACCACTCTCACAAAGAAACTTCTTTTGAAGTTACTAAACTTGAGCCAGGTAAACATTACTTCTGGCGTGTAGCTTCTGTAAGACCTGACAACTGGAAGACTTTCCGTAAGTCTTATTTTGCTGCTTCTATGTTCGAAACACCGGCTGCAAAATAACATAAAAGACAGTTTCAAATTATATCAATTCAAAAGCCCTCTTATACTTGTGTAAGAGGGCTTTTTTTATGGAAGAAAAAATCGAGTTCGAAAGCTTCGAGAACAGCGAAGTCGAAAAGTACTTCAAGTGTCCCTACTGCCATCAAAAAATTTCTATGCTGTTAGATATCTCAGAGCCTGGAAGACAGTTCTATGTGGAAGACTGTGAGGTCTGCTGCAAACCCATCCAAATTAGTTATTCATCAGACCAAGGCAAGCTGGTCGACTTCTTTGCCCAAAGTATTTAAAGGCCGCCAAACGTAAACTCCAGCGAAGTGAATCGAGAATGCCATGTCATTTGAGATCTTCTTGGGAATAGATCAAACCAACTCTCCTCCGGGAAAGGGATTCCCCGATCCGCTCCCTACGGCGACCATCTATAGATCCGGCTCTACCTGGATCTTCGAAAGCGATCTTTCAGTTCCTGATCTAACGCAAAGAAGTTTAGATTCATTGATTAAGGATCTTAATCCACGATACAAACTAGCATCGACCATCATTCTGATAGATAGCGTCTTGGGGTTGCCGAAAGACATTTTCCCAAAGAACAAAAATATTTTTGATCTTATGCAAAGAGCTCATCGCTTCAGTCACGATGGAAAAAACCTCGGAGCGAAAACAGCCCATGCGTTCTTTGCTCAATTCCTAGAGAAAGCTTCGGATCCTCGACCTTTGCGAGAATGTGAAAAAGTTGCCGCGACCGGATCGATATTCCAAACATATCCTCTGCAAAAAAATATCAGCAATGGCACTTTCAGAGTGTGGAGCGAGCTGGGATCTTCAAAAGAAAAATGGTTTTCACTCTGGCCCATGGATCATTTGCCCCATCAAAATCATCATCAGGGGCCTTGGATTTTCGAAGCTTTGCCGAGCTTCTTATGGAAAAAGGTCATTAAGTCAGCCCATCGCGACCCCGAAATTTTGAAAGATTTTTTAATAAACCAAAAATTGGTTAAACTGCACCCATCTGTCCTCAGATCTTTAAGCAACGAAAATTTTTGCGATGCTGTTGTTCTTGCCTATAGTGGATTCCTATTTCACAAGCGAAAGCAGCTCTTTAGAACTCCCAAAGTTCCATCGCTCAAGAAAGAAGGCTGGATCATTGGTGTGTAGATTACAGAATCTTAATTCCTAGGAGATTTTGTAATTTTATTTATTAAGAAAACTTTAGATACACTACAAGACATGAATGATTCAGTTTATGAAGCATTGTTAAGTTCCCACGCCCTCGTCGAATTTTCTGTCGACGGACACATACTATGGGCAAATCAGAATTTTCTAAATCTGATGGGATACGAGTTCGACGAAATTGTCGGGCGTCATCACTCTATCTTTCTGCCTGAGTTCGAACATCATGAAAAAGAATACTTAGAAGTTTGGGAACATCTTGCCGCTGGCTTCGCACAAACTGGTGAATTCAAACGTATCAGGAAAAATAAAACCAGAGTTTGGGTGCATGGTTCTTACAGTCCGGTGCGCGATGCAGACCAAAACATTATAAAGATTCTAAAAATTGTCATCGATATCACCGAGAAAAAAAATCTTTCAGAAAATCTTGAAAGAAAAAATCGCGAACTTCAAATGGTAGCTACAAAGGCCCGCGCCGCCACCTATGCGAAGTCTTCTTTCTTGGCGAACATGAGCCATGAAATTCGCACGCCCTTGAATTCAATCATCGGCATCACCGACACCTTGGCAGAGACTCAACTGAATGATCAACAGGCTTCCTTTGTTGAGATTCTACAAAGAGCCAATCATCAGCTCATGACAATCATTAATGACATTCTTGACCTGACCAAAGTTGAATCTGGGGAAATCCAACTGAATCTTTTGCCTTTCGATTTACAGAAGGTCATTGATGATGTGATCTCGGTCCTAGGATTTCGGGCCAAGGAAAAAGGTCTGCAGCTGAATGTTTCGGTAGAGCCTGGCATTGAATCCTACTTTATCGGAGACTGTGATCGTCTTCGTCAGATTCTTATTAATCTTTTAAGCAACTCTATCAAATTCACCCATCATGGCTCTGTGACTTTAAAGATTTCCAAGAACACAACAACGCGTCCTGGAAATCTTTTATTCCGCATTTCTGACTCTGGTATCGGAATTCCGAAGCATATGTATAAAGATATCTTCCGTGCTTTCACTCAAGCTGACACCGCGACAACACGTCGCTATGGTGGCACAGGTTTGGGACTTTCAATCTCACAAAAAATGGTAGAGATGATGAACGGTCAGATCTGGCTTGAAAGCGAAATTGGCAATGGCAGTGTGTTCTCATTCACCGCGACTATGCCGGCCACGACAGAGCGTACGACTTCGATCCACAATCCAATGCAAGGCCGCTTCCAATTGACCGACGTCAATCACACCTTTATTGG
>CAZPYX010000297.1:0-3231 GCA_964590635.1 uncultured Bdellovibrio sp. | reverse complement strand
TGTTTAATTATTTAAATTGAATTTTGGACTTTGGCTTTGGGTTTGAGTTTGCTTTTCACGAACGTCCTGTCTTTGAACGGTGCTTTAGGTTTGATAGCAGGGGAGCGCATCGGACGCATGTTGCTTTTCTGGTGGCACACTCGCTCTTTAAATCAAGACTGCCGTCGCTTGGGGACTCAGTTTGCGCTGGTGTCTTCGTTGGGGGCGTTTGTTGGATTGATGGTCGCAGGCATTTTAAGAGACACCGTGAATCTTGGATATTCAACGGGCATGTCTTCATTCCAAGATAAAAGTGTACAGTTCATGCTGTTGTTTGTGGTGATCTTAGTTTTCCAATTCTTGTCTCAGATGATTTGGGGGCATTTCGCGGCTCAGACAAAAGTGGATGAGATGCAGGACCCAAAATATATTTCGAAAGTTTGGTTCCGTCCTGAATTTTTCTCAACAAGTAATATGGCTTGGGCTAAGGGCAAAGTGCATAAACGTTTGAGTGAGATCCGTTATCACGTGGCTGGATTGGGCACTGTGCCCGAAGGCCAAGTGCCTGGCCATATTCAAGCGCGTTTGAAGTCCGAAGAGGAACAACTGCACCTGTTGGAAAAACTATTGTAGTTGTTCACGGAAGTTATTTGCTGAGGATCATTTTTTCGAGGTGATCCAAGCGAGCTTTGATATCTTGATTCTCTGCTTTGATGGCTTGGTTTTCTGTTTTAATTTTTGCGTTTTCGTCTTTGACCATCGCAATTTTACGGGATTGCTGAGCGACGATCTCGTGCAACTTTTGCGAATCATCAAACCATTTATGATAAAGTTCTGAAACAGCCGCGATCAAAGGCGCGACCAAGTCTGGGTAGGCCACAACCTTCGTGCCTCCAGGAAAGTATTTTTACCTGATACGACCTTGGTATGTCAAAGTTGCAGGACTCGCCATCGCAAAGCCATGCAAAAGAAAAATTAGAAGAAGAAATGACGTCCCAGTACCGTTTCTTGAAGGACAATGTCTCAAGCTGCAAATGGGAGCAATCCTTTCTCATTCTTAGAATATGAATTCGACCTTGGCCTTTGGTCCTAAGGCGAAAGAACTTCACGACTCGCATCCAAAATAAATCTAAAATAACAGTCCTGTGCAGCCTGAGTAGCTAGGATGAAACATGGCAAATGACCAAGACTCTTTAAAAGAGCGAATTTCAGATTTAGAACATGAACTAGCCGTTAAAGAGGCGGAGCTTCATCGCTATCGTCTTGAACTTTCCAAAGCCAATGTGGCCCTGGAAAAACTTATTGCGCAGACCAACCAAGAATTGAAGATGGCGCAAACTCTACAAAAATTTTTGTCGCCGACAGAACTTCCCAACGTTCAGGGTTTTGATTTCAGCACTAAGTTTTTAGCTGGAAGCAGATCGGGTGGGGATTACTTTGATATTTTTGAACATGAAGACAAGTTGAAGTTTGGAATTCTTATTTCCAGTGCGAGCGGCTATTCGCTGTCGTCACTTTTGCTTTCCGTTATCATTAAGATTTCATCTCAGATCGAAGCCCGCCGTGGTCTTGAGGCCCATAAAGTTGTGGCGCTGCTTGCCAAAGAAGTGGTCCCCCATATCGCGAACGAAGACAAAGCTAATATTTTCTATGGAATTGTCGATCGCCGCAGTTATGAGTTTCAGTATTGTTCGGTAGGCAACATAGATGGCTTTTTAGCGGTCTATGGTAAGGATTCCTTGCAAGAGCTTTTGCCGACTGGACCGAGCCTTGGAAGAGATTTTAACACAGAGCCTCAAAGTCGCACAGTGCAGCTGAATCCCCGTGATAGAGTCATTCTTGCCACTGAAGGTCTGAAGACTTCACAGAACTCGTTGGGAGTTGCTTGGGGCGGGCACGGTTTGTCAGAGTCTATTTCAAAAGCTCCGCGCCAAGGTGTCCATGAGCTTCGCAATGAAATCCTTTATGCCAACCAAAAGTACACTGGTAAAGAGGACCCAGTTCGCGATCAAACCCTGATCGTCACTGAAGTAAAAGATCGAGTGATTAAGCTTGCTAAGAACTAGCACTGCTCCGGCTCTGCCAGGGTGCAGACAGTGCGTGACATTAGTGAAAGCTTTTAATAAAACTGGTTTATTCTTATTTAACTCAGAAAGGAAACTCAAATGGCTGAGGTTAATATCTATGAAGGCGCTTTGGATAAAGGTCTTGAAGGCGTAGTTGCTTGTACAACGAAAGTATCATTCATCGTTGGCGATAATCTTAATTTCCGTGGCTACACAATCGACGATTTGGCTGCGAACTCTACATACGAAGAAGTGATCTATCTTCTTTGGAATGACAAACTTCCAACTGCAGCAGAACTTCAAAAATTCTCAACAGAACTTCATGGTCAAATGGCTTTGAGCCCTGATTTCATCAAAGTTTTGAAAGGCATTCCAACCAATGTTCATCCTATGGGATGGTTGCGTACCGCTGTTTCTTTGATGGCGCATTGGGATTCAGATGCTAACGATAACGGAACTGAAGCAAACTTGCGCAAATCAGTTCGTTTGACGGCTCAAATGACAACTCTTCTTTGTGCATTCGATGCAATTCGCAAAGGTAAAGAACCTGTAGCTCCGAACACAGACAAATCTATCGCTTGGAACATGATGTACATGTTGGGCGGTGGCAAAGAGCCTAACGCTGAACACGTTAAGGTTATGGACACTTGCTTGATTCTTCACGCGGACCATGAGTTGAACTGTTCTGCCTTCGCAACTCGTGTGACAGCTTCTTCTTTGTCTGATCTTCACTCTGCAGTTGTTTCTGCAATTGGCGCCTTGAAAGGTCCTTTGCACGGTGGAGCGAATGAGCAAGTGATCTTGATGTTGCAAAAAATCGGGAACATGGACAAAGCTCAACAATTCGTAAAAGACGCTCTTCAAGCGAAAGAAAAAGTAATGGGTATCGGTCATCGCGTTTACAAAAACGGTGATCCACGTGCTCGCATCCTTCGTGGTATGTCTGATAAATTGACTAAAGACGCTGGTATGCACCACATGTACGAAATGTCGACTTTGATCGACGATACTATGTACAAAGAAAAAGGCTTGATGCCGAATGTGGATTTCTATTCTGCGACTGTGTACTTCTCAATGGGTATCCCAACTGATTTGTTCACTCCAATCTTCGCGGCTTCTCGTATCTCTGGTTGGTGCGCTCACGCGTTCGAACAATACGCGAACAACCGTATCTACCGTCCTCGTG
>CAZPYX010000296.1:0-3334 GCA_964590635.1 uncultured Bdellovibrio sp. | reverse complement strand
TCCTGGTGTGGCGGATGTGATCAACTTTGGCGGCTTGGTGAAACAGTTCCATGTGATCACGTCTCCAGATCAGTTAGTGCGTTATAGTTTGAATATTCAAAATGTAATTGATGCTATCAATGCTAACAATGTGAACACCGGTGGTAACATTGTTGCTCGAGGCGGGCAGGGCTTCGCAATCCGCGCCATGGGGGCTATTCATAATGCCCAGGATCTGGAGCAAATAGTCGTAGCTTCTCAGCATGGGGTTCCGGTGTTTGTGAAAGATCTGGCTGTTGTTCAAGAGGCCGCTCTGACTCCAACGGGAATTCTCGGGTATCGCATCAAGGATGAAAAAAGTTTTGCGGATGTGAATTCCTCTGTTCAAGGCTTGGTCGCGATGCTGCGCTGGCAGAACCCATCCGATGTGGTGCAGGGTCTTAAAACCAAGGTGGAAGAAATCAATGCAAGATGGCTTCCTAAAGGTGTCCATCTGAAAGTCACCTATGATCGTAGCGAATTAGTAGATTACACACTTCGCACAGTGTCTCATACTTTGATTGAAGGAATTCTGATCGTTCTGGCAATTTTGTTCCTTTTCTTAGGCAGTGCCCGAGCGGCACTAGTAGTAGCTGTGACGATTCCGTTGTCACTGCTGTTTGCGTTTTTGATGATGAAGATCACAGGTATCCCAGCTAATTTACTTTCTTTAGGTGCTATCGATTTTGGTATCATCGTAGATGGAGCAGTAGTCATGGTGGAAAACATCATGCGAAACCTGAAGTCCTCATCGGATCCGTCTAGCGTGAATCAGAAAACTCAAAAGGCCGCTTCCGAAGTAGCCTTGGAAATCATTTTCTGTATTGCCATCATTGTATGCGCCTATATTCCTATTTTTACATTAGAGCGTGTCGAGGGGCGCTTATTCCGTCCCATGGCATTTACTTTGGGCTTTGCGATTTGCGCCTCTTTGTTGAGTTCGTTAACTATTGTTCCAGTGCTGATGACCATGATCAATTCACGGGCTTCCAACATGAGGGGATTTGGACATAAGCTTGCGGAGGATTTCCAAAACCGTTTTGAAAAATTAAAGCTCTGGTACGATCAATTAATCACCGGACTTTTGGAGCGTCCTCGGGCCATTCTAAAGAAAACCATTTGGGGTGTGAGTGCCACCATCGTTGTTGCATATTTCTTTATTGGCACAGAGTTTCTTCCGAATTTGGATGAAGGGGCTTTGAATATTCGTGCTCTATTCCCTGTCGGTATCACTCTTCAAGAGGCTTCTAAGTACGCTCCTGTGATGAGGGAGATCATAGGACGCAATCCTCCAGTGAATGTGGTCCTGACTCAATTGGGGCGTAACGATGATGGCACAGATCCTTACGGTCCAAATCGCATGGAAATCTTGGTGGGTCTGAAGGATCCTTCAGAGTGGAGTCATATGATTTCCAAAGAGAGATTGTTGAACAAGATCAAAACAGATCTTGAAACAACGATACCCGGCGTCCTGTTTTCATTCTCTCAACCTATTTTGGATAATGTCACCGAAGCCGTCACCGGAAGCGTCGCGGATCTAGCTATTCTTATTAACGGAGAAGACACCGCGGTCATGAGGGGGCTCGGCGAGAAGATTCTGGAGATTGTAAAGAAAGTTCCAGGCGCCACTGAAGCTGCCATTGAGCAAGAGCCAGACCAGGCCCAGCTAGTTATGAATGTAAACCGCATGAAAGCAGCCAGATATGGCATCAATGTGGCAGACATTCAAAAGATGATCGAAGCCGCCATTGGTGGAGCACCTATTGGCAAGCTCACAGAAGGTGAGAAGCGATTTGATATCGTCGTTCGCTATTCTTCCGAGTACAGAAACTCCATTGAGTCTATTCAGTCCATGCTAGTTCCTTCTCCCGGAGGCGCGCGTATTCCTCTGTCGGAATTAGCTGAAATTAAAATTGCCGACGGACCTACGCTGATCCAGCGGGAAAATGGTCTGCGGCAGATTTCGGTGCGCACCAATATTCGCGATCGCGATCAAGGTGGCTTTGTGGCTGAGGCCCAAAGAAAAGTGAACGCTGAAATCAAACTTCCACCAGGATATTCTTTAGACTGGGGCGGTCAGTTTGAAAACCTGGCCCGCGCTTCCAAACGTCTGGCCGTAGTGATTCCCGTGACGTTGCTAATTATTTGCGGACTGCTCGGTCTTCTGTATCGTGATGCTCGCAGCGTAATGGTTGTGCTCAGCTGTATTCCGCTTTCTTTGGTGGGTGGCATCGTAGCTCTGTTGTTGCGGGGTTATAACTTTAACGTTTCTGCCGGAGTCGGCTTTATCTCCCTTTTTGGTATCGCAACCATGTCCGGGGTTTTGTATGTATCGAGGGCTCGGCACTTGAAAGAAGATCATCCCGAGATGGGTCTTAAACAAATTGTCTCAACGGCTGCGTCATTGCAGTTGCGACCTCGTTTGATGACGATGCTTTTAGCACTTTTGGGGTTGGTTCCAGCGGCGCTAGCGACAGGCATCGGTTCAGATGTACAGCGCCCTTTGGCGACAGTGGTAGTTGGAGGGTTGCTTTCAAGCATCCTGTTAACAACCACCGTGTTGCCAGTTCTTTACTATGAAGTGGAGCGCAGAAGGGTGAAGACAGAGGAGGGACAAGCATGAAGCTCAAGTGGACGTTGATATTTTTCGGAGTGATGCTTTCACTTTCAGCCCAAGCGAATGTTGGAGAGAAAAAAGTTTTCCGTTTAACTATAGAAGAAGCGGAGAAGCGCTTTCTAACCAATAACTTTCAGGTTTTAGCAGCGCGTTTTGATGTGGATGCAGCTGAAGGTGCAAAAATCCAAGCCAGTCTTTATCCCAATCCCAGCTTTGAGATGGGGCAGGGCTTATATGACCGACAAAGTGGCAAGGTTCTGGATACCTCGGCCAGTGGAAATACGGACTTTCAGATCTCGCAGTTGATTCTTTTAGCGGGTAAGCATGACAAGCAAATTAAAATTGCTGACTACAATAAAAGAATTTCCGAACGACAGTTCGAAGATCTGATCAGAACTTTGCGGGCTCAATTAAGATCTACGTTTTACAAATTATTTTTGAAAAGTCAGACGGTGGTGTATTTCGACGAAGGGTTGGGTGGATTAAAAAAGACTCTCAACTCCGTGGAAACAGCATTTCAAAAAAGATCCGTTCTGCGTTCTGAGGTTCTTCGTATTAAATCGCTAGTGACCGCTTTGCAGAGTGACCGGGTTGATGCTTTGGGTGAAATTTCTGATGCGCAAAGTGATATGAAGAACCGTTTGGGAATGACGGAGCCACATACCATTACGGTGGAGCCCAAAGCACCCAGTTAGGATA
>CAZPYX010000295.1:0-3361 GCA_964590635.1 uncultured Bdellovibrio sp. | reverse complement strand
TGATGATTTTGATCACCACAGTAAGCTTCAACTACTTGGGTGATGGCTTGCAAGATGCGATTGATCCAAAATCAATGCGTCGCTAGATTTCATCAAAAAATTCATTGATCAAATTTCTGTTAAAAAGGCCGCACTAAACTGCGGCTTTTTTTGTTTATGCACATATATTTATGCTTCCCTTCTGTAAAGGTTTTGCGAACAATAGATGTAAACACGAAAGAATTTTGTTCAATATGAAACTTTTGATCGCGATACTATCTCTGACTTCATCTTCAGCCTTTGCAATGACCACCACATATCAAACTCTCACTCCTTCAACTGGGCAGTCTGAATTTAAACTGGGCCTTGGATACAGAAGCACGTCTGTCGAATATGACAGCGGAACAAAAATTGACAGCACTGGACCGACTGTCCCAATCAGTTACTACTATGGCTTTGGAGACAATCAATCCCTAGGAGCCGAGTTGACGTATTCATCTTTGAATCAGGATTACAAAGGCACGAGTCCATCTGCATCAGCAAAGATCTCTGGTCTTGGAGATATCTTTCTTGGATACAAAGGCAATTTCGATATCGGTGCCCCAACGTTGTTTATTCGTGGTGGGATGAAAGTTCCTCCTGAAAAAATGAAGGCAAATTTCGACACTGGAGACTCAAATAACTCTTCAGGACAGCTATCTGTCCTTGGAAGTGCTGGTCTAGCTATGCCGGTGTCCATGCTTAACATTGGCGCCATTGCCACTTATCAGGCTAACCAAGACGGTGATGGAGAAATTGTCGCGTCCGGCTTAACTTACTCTGGAAAAGTTAAGGGCGGCAGCTCTTACACGATGACGATTTATGGCGAGATCCCTAATGCCTACCATCCGAATCTTTCAGTCATTTATGGACGCTCCTTCACATCGAACTTTACAGTAACTACAAACACAGGAAGCGCTAGCATTTCAAGCTCAGGAACCGAGATGATCAGCACTGCTTTCGCATTGCGCTTCGATCTGACTCCAGGTTTTGAATTGACTCCAATCCTGGCTTACTCAACACCGTTGAACAAAGACAAAATGAATGCCTCGAAGTACAATGACTTCATAGCCGGAGTCGAAGGACGCATGTTGTTCTAAACTTTGCAGAAGTATCTCTTCAAAAGGCTCGCAACTTTGCGGGCTTTTTTTATTTACACTGAACAACACTACTCCAGCGAACCCCAAATCCACGCCCCCTTGGATCTTTTCAAAATAAATTGATCCACGTCCTTTTGCAGTTGAGGCTGATTTATGAAGATCTTCTCTTGCAGATCTTTATACTCTCGGGTCTTCGCCAACTCTTGAATTTTACCATCAATATCTTTAATCAGTTCTTTTCCCCAAGAATTCTTTGGACAGGCTACATTCACGATGAAAGGTTTTTCATAGCCCAAAATCGGAATCGCCGCCAAACGCTTAGCGTTCGGATGTCCTTCGTTGAACGCTTTCGCCGTGCTCGCATAATCAATCGTATAGTCCGCGCGATGGCCTGGAATCATATTTAGATAGTCCTGCCAATTCCCTACGGGAGAAATCAAACTAACAAAATCTTTTTTCGAAAGACCGGCAATAATGTCGTCAACCGGAGGTCCATAGGAGCGACCTTTTATCAAAATACCTTTGAAGTGCGAGTTCTTAATCAACTCAAAAACGCTAATCGGCTTCTCTCCTTTGGTAAAAGCTTCGAGACTTTCTTCTTTCACGATGACGTGCAAAGGTGGATAAACCCATAAAGGTGTGAAGTAGCCATACTTCGCACGCTCGCCGTTATAAAGCATATTGCTGCCACAAACATCTCGCCCCTGTTGCCAAAGTTCCACTAGCTTGGGAGCATTCACATCTATGTCTTCATGCTGATATTTTGTTAACTGCTTCTGCAAAAGCAGCAGCATCTGATCTCCAACTCCGGACTTATCTTTGATGAAAAATGGCGGCCAACCCGGAACACCCCAAAGAACTTTAACGCCCCTCATTGAGGAACTAGAAAAGACGTTCTCTGTAAAAACAAAGATCAGCAAGGCAACCACAAGGACCCAGGGATTCATAAATCTCATGGAAGTCTCCTCACATTAAATAGTAGCACCTAGCCAAACCTTGGGGCCTATGTTCTTTGCTCTTGTTTGCTGACAATTGCCTGAACGGCCATGAAAAAAGGAAAGGATGGCAGCTATAGCACCCCACTAGATTCGAACTCAGCAGGCATAAATATTGTTAATAGAGGGGTTAACCTGCCCCGGCAAAACCGGATCCGGGAACAGACAACGAGGTATTTATGAAAACAGTATTCTCATTTTTTGCGATGATTTTCTTTACGGCGAATGCATTTCCGCAAACATCGTATGAACTCACTTGTCGCGCTAAAGCGAAGGAAATCGCAGCAACATCTTACTCTTCTTGCGTAACAGAAGCTCGCTCCGCACACGTTGAAGAGATTCGCTCAAATTACCAAAAGGAACTTTCTGCTCTTAAATCAAAGTACGATAAAGAGCTTAAAAAAATGGGTGGCGGCACTGGTACTTCTAATAAGAAAACGGCTAAAGCTCCTACTGTTTTAGAAGTCCAAAATGCCCAGCCAGTTCGCGGTATTGCGAAACAATTGCCTGCTAAAAGCACCAACCATATTGACGCAACCCCTGTACAAACTGTCTCAGAAGGAGCTAAAGTCGTTGCTGTTGGAACTGACAAAAGTGCAGATTCCCTCGAAAAAGAGGCTTCTGACGCAGATCAGGTCGAAATAATTGACATGCCGACCGAATAACCCAGACAAGCGTTGATTTTCCTCTCAGTCCAGCTTAAAACGTGTAAACTATTTAGGTTACTGATTTTTACTGGGAGGAACCCATGGGTGAGTTTAGCGTAACACATCTTCTACTTCTTGCTTTGATCTTCTTGATCTTCTTCGGACCAAGCCGTTTGCCTCAATTAGGCCAATCATTGGGTAAAGCTATTCGTGGCTTTAAACAAGGCTTGAACGAAATCGACGTTGATGCAAAAGATATCAAAGACAATCATCAACAAGTGTCTCATCAACAACAACAGCAACAAACTGCTACTCAGAATCAAAAACAAACTGAGCCACACAATTCATAATTGCTGTTTTAAAATTTGAATTAAAAATTAAAAAGCCTTCGTCGGGAAATACCCACGGAGGCTTTTTTTATTTCGATGGACGAACACTCAGCCCTTTAGCGTGTCCGTGATAATACTGACAGCGCCCTGACTTAAAAGCTCTTGCGCTTTTTCCGACTCATTCACAGTCCAAAAGGCCACGGGAATTTTTCGTTTCCGCCATTGCGCCAATTCAGCGGCAGACCTGTAATTATATTCCAAATGCAGAATTT
>CAZPYX010000294.1:0-3368 GCA_964590635.1 uncultured Bdellovibrio sp. | reverse complement strand
ATCAAATGATCCCCACAAAATATGTCCTTGTTACATAATAAAATTATTATTATGGTGTGGGCACAATGAGAAAAATAATCTCGAAAAAAGGGAAAATCACATTTAGCTCAGGCGCCTACTGGTCCACTCTTCGCAGTGGTGGCCGCTATCAACACATTTCAGAAATTGCTGCGATCGTAAAAAAACTTCCGTTCTGCAATTAGTTTTGATGCTCCAAAATACCCAAATATATTTATGTTCCCTCTTTGGCAACACCAAGATAAGCCGCCTTCACTTCGGGACTCTTCAGAAGATCTTGAGCCTTGCCTTCCAGACGCACTTTACCTTGCTCTAAGACGTAGGCACGGTCAGCGACCTGCAAAGCTCTAAAAGCCAATTGTTCCACCAAGAGTATACTGGTCTGCTTGGTGGCCTTGATTTTTTCGATGACTCCAAACATTTCATCAATGATCACAGGAGATAACCCCATAGAGGGCTCATCCAGCATAAGAATCTCTGGCTTCAGCATCAAAGCTCTGCCGATAGCGAGCATCTGTTGTTCGCCGCCGGATAAGGTTCCAGCCAACTGACTTCGTCTTTCTTTCAAACGAGGAAAAATCGCAAAGATCTCTTCAATAGTCATTTCTATTTGCGTCTTCTTTTCTTTTTTCGTGCGCAGATAAGCGCCTAAAAGAAGATTGTCATGAACACTTTGCTGCGCAAAAACGTGTCGAGCCTCTGGACAATGAGCCAATCCCAGTCCCACTCTTTTATGAGCAGGAACGCTTAAGACATTTTTACCTTTAACAAAAATTTCCCCAGTTTTCGGTGTAACCAAACCAGAAATCGCACGCAAGAGCGACGTCTTACCTGCTCCATTCGCACCAATCATGGCGACCAGTTCTCCTGGTTCGACATGGACATTCACACCTTTAAGAGCCTCAATACCTCCATAATTTACGACAAGATTTTTAACTTCAAGCATGGGAACCTCCCTCGGTTCCCAGATAGGCCTGAATCACTTGAGGATTTTTTTGAATTTCTATCGGCGAGCCCGCAGCAATTTTTTTTCCAAAATCCAAGACAGTAATCTCATCAGAGATCTGCATCATCATCTCCATGTGATGTTCAATCAGAAGAACTGCAATACCACTGTCTTTGACTTTTCTAATAATGGTATTAAATTCTTGAATCTCTTTCGAGGTCAGTCCCGCGGCTGGCTCATCAAGCAATAATATTTTAGGCTGCAATGCCAACGCCCTGGCAATTTCAAGTCTTCGCGCCTGGCCATAGGCAAGATTCTTTGCTTTCTCTAAAGCCAAATGATCAAGTCCGACAAACTCAAGCCACTTAAAGGCCTCTGCCAAATGCTTTTCTTCTTCCTTACGAACATGCGGCAATCCCAACAGCACCGCAACTAACGACGACCGATAGTGCTTGTGTAAACCCACTGTCACATTATCAAGAACTGTTAAGTCACTGAAGAGCTGAAGGTTCTGAAAAGTCCTCGCCACACCAAGATAAGCTCTTTCAAAGGGCTTTACCTTGTTTGATGGCTTACCAAAAATAAAGACCTGACCGTGGGTCGGTTGATACAGTCCCGTGATCAAATTTACCGTCGTCGATTTGCCGGAGCCATTCGGCCCCATCAAACCATGGATGCTTCCAGGCTTTAGGGACATCTCGAGTTTATTCACCGCAATCAAACCGCCAAAGCGCATCTCTAACGAATCCAACTTTAACGGAATCTCTGATCCATCCGCTGAGGTATTAACCTTCAACTGAATTTGCTGTGCATCGCCTTTAAGTTTATCGACACCATAGGTCACTTTAAGTTGCGGAAACCATTTTTCAAAATAACTGCGCACTAAGCCCGCTATTCCGTGTGGCAAATAGAACAAAGCTAACAGAAGTAAAATACCAAAGACCATCAAGCGCCAGTCTTTAAACCAAGTGAATAGATCGGGTAACACAACTACCAGGGCCATACCGATAGCATTTCCAAGAATCGAGCGCACACCACCGAAAATAAGCGCCATGAGAGCTAAAATTGAGAAATCCAAAGTGAACGTATTCGGCGCGATGTAATTATCCAAATGAGTGAATAAGCCTCCCGCCAATCCCGCAATGGCCGCGGACAATACGAAAGCAGAGATCTTAAATCGTACCCTGGAAATACCACAGCTTTCCGCTGCGACACTGGAATACTTGATGGCCTCAAAGGCTCGTCCCCAAAAGCTTTTCGAAAGATTTCTTTTAAAATACATCACCAACAATAAACAAGGATAAATAACCCAGATAAAGTTGTTTCCATCCAATGACAAACTCCCCAACCGCAACGAAGACATTTGAATGCCTTTGGTTCCGTTCGTAAGAGCTTCCTGTTCGTTGATAATAGTATGGATGATACTGCCGTAAGCGATGGTAGTTACCGCTAGATAAGGACCCGATGCTTTCAACGACGGAAAACCCAAGAGGAATCCGAATAACGCTGTGACGACAATGGCTACTATTAACGAGCTTAAAAATGGCCATTCATAGAAAACTTGAATCGTACTATCGGCATTCCCAGCCGCTGTGGCATTTAAAATCGCGGCCGTATAAGCGCCAACCGCGAAAAGACCCGCATGACCAATCGAGATATCACCAATATAACCCGTCACTAAATCCAAAGAGGCCACAAGAATGGTGTAAATGATAATGCGCCCTAAAATTCCGTGCACATAATATTCATTCTGAATAAAGAACGGCAGAAACAATGGCAAAAGATAGAGAACATAAACTATCCATTTCCAAGAGTTTTTCTTCATGCACTTCTCTTTAAACTTTCTTGATTGTCTTCTTACCAAAAAGACCGCTGGGTTTAATCAAGATCACGAGGATCAAAATAATAAACCCTGGAAGTTCTTTGTAACCTGAAGAAATATATCGAGCCGTCACGAACTCTGAAACACCCAGAATCAATCCACCGACAACCAATCCCAAGCCGGACTCTAAACCACCGATGATAGCTACGACATAGGCCTTCGTGCCAAGCGAAGTTCCCATGGTGGCTGAAACAAACGTCCATGGGGCCACCATAAGGCCACCAATGGTTGCAATACAGGCACTTAGCATGAAAGAGACTTTCACCACTTGCTGTTGAGGAATCCCCATAAGGCTTGCAGTCTCTTTATCCTCACTGACCGCTTGAATAGCTTTCCCATAGATTGTCTTGCGTTTGAAGATCTCTATTCCAAAAACAATGAAGGTGGCTACAATGACAGCCATGATTTCTTGAGGATAAATGCCCGCGCCAAAAACACGCAGAGGCTCCTCCCCAAGCGGAAACGGAAAACGATAGTCTCCTGTTGACCAAATCTGCACGAAAGCATTTTTAATAATAAAAA
>CAZPYX010000293.1:0-3456 GCA_964590635.1 uncultured Bdellovibrio sp. | reverse complement strand
ACATAGGGAGCATTAGTTTAATAGCCTAAGCGTAGGTAAATATCCTATTTTCAGAGGAGTAGAGACCTTTTAAGATGTCCTAATGAAGTCTGATGCCTTATGACGATCGTTACGTGTTGGAAAGACCGCAAAGTAGTGTTCTAAAAAGGTCTGAGATACATGACCAACTGGGCCAAACTAGGACGAAAAATACGCACTTGAAGGCTTTAGTGTTATAAATTATGACTTTGGATTCGAGTTTTTTCGGAGGTTTTAAGTGATCCCTGTGATTCTATCTGGTGGAAGTGGCACTCGCTTGTGGCCGGTATCGCGTCAGCAAATGCCAAAGCAGTTTTGCACCATTTTTGAAAAGCCGTTGCAGACATCCACTTTGCAAAGAAGCCTTCGTTTGGGAACTCCTTGGATTGTAACTTCTAAAGCCTTACAAACTTTGACCGAACTCAATCTTAAAGAAAATAAAGCCACTACTGCCGATATTGGTACCCAAGTTGTTTACGAACCTTTTGGAAAAAACACTGCTCCGGCGATCGCAGTTCTTTGTCAGCTTTTGAAGTTGCAAGATAAAGGCGAAGAAATTGTGGGAATCTTCCCATCGGATCATCTGATCACCAAGGAAGACGCCTTTTTAAAAGTTGTGGAATTTGCCGCGACAGTTGCAAAGAGTAATAAAGTTGTCACATTAGGAATTAAGCCTTCTTATCCTGAAACGGGATATGGATATATTCAAACTCAGTCCGACAGTTTGAAAGAGCAGGGTGAACTTAAAGCTTTCTCTGTCGTGAAGTTTCATGAAAAACCTTCTTTGGAAAAAGCACAGGAATTTTTGGCACAGGGAAGTTTCAGTTGGAATGCTGGGATTTTTGTTTTCAAAGTTTCTCACATGGTGAGTCTGTTTGAAAAACATCAACCGGAAATGTGGAAGCTTGTTTCAAGCCTGAGGTCAGATTCTTCAAACTTGGAAGAGATTTATTCTAAAGTTCAAAGTATCTCGATCGACTATGCAATTATGGAAAAGTTAAGTGGCGCAGAGCTGACTTGCATTCCGGCGGAGTTTGGTTGGAGTGATGTGGGTTCATGGGATGCCGTGGCCTCTTTACAAAAAGGTCATGACGTTCTGAATATAAAAGGTCAGAACAATTTTGTCTTTGGTGAAGATGGAAAACATTATTCCACCATCGGTATTGATGACGTGATTGTCGTGGATACTAAAGATGCCATGTTGCTGATGAAGAAGGGACAGTCTCAGGATGTTCGCTTTGTTGTTGAGGCGTTGACGCAGCAGCAGTCAAAGTTGGTGAAGGAACATGTCTATGAGTATCGTCCGTGGGGCTACTTTGAAATTCTTAAAGATACACCACACTTCAAATCGAAGGTCATTCGTGTGAATCCCCATGCGCAGATCTCATATCAGTCCCATGCGAAGCGTGAAGAGCACTGGACGATCACAGTGGGATCTGGCGAAGTTGTTTTAAATGATCAAGTGATTCCAGTGAAAGCGGGAAGTCACATCCATATTCCACTTGGAGCAAAACATCGCATCCGCAATAACACAGAGCAGATGTTAGAGTTTGTTGAGGTTCAATTGGGAACTTATTTTGGCGAAGATGATATCGTTCGCTATCAAGACGATTACAAAAGAACATAAAAAGCAGTTCGATTGCTAAATAGCAAGAATGATGGGTTTTGTTTAATGAAGAATTGAACAAAGCCTGTTGCTTCGCGAAGAATCGAAATCTAATCTTCAACGATTGTTGGGGGTTGGAGCATGCGCAAACTTGGTCGAGTCGTTAAGTATTTTCTTATTTGTAGTTTTATCGCTGTGAATCTGATTATTCTAGGTTTCGATTCTGTTCCGAATCAAAACCTGTTTGAAGAAAAAGCTTTGAGTTTGATAGCCGGTTATCAAAAAACCCTCGCGCTCTATCAGGGTTGGAGTATGTTTGCTCCCAATCCCTCCAGAGAAAATCTTTTTGTTGATGCAGATGTTTATTTTGCAAATGGCTCAAAGGAAAAGTGGGCGTTCCCACGTGCGAATCAAGAAAATCGCGGCGCACTCATGATGAGAGAGCGCCTGCGGAAGTACACTCAAGACAATTTAGAAATGAAGGATCAAGAGGCCCTGTGGCTGGATTTAAGTCACTTTGTCGCTCGTGATGTGGAGAGTTTTGAAGCTCAACATTTGGGTCGTAAAATCACTGGCATTCAGTTTTATCGTCACGTGAACTACATCCCGAATGTGGAGGAAGAGTTTATTCCCCATGGTCAATTTACAGTTAAGTATGAGGTAGTGCCCGCATTTTATTTTGATCCAGCCGTAGGAGGCCGTTATGGAGCTAAAGAAAATTTATAGTTCTTTCAGGACATTCTTTTTTAAGCCTCAGCCGGTTCACAGCGTGGCAGTGCTGCGGATTGGATTCGCTATTATTTTGCTCTTCAACTGGAACTTTATGTGGAATCACTTGGGTCTGTTCTGGGGAAGTGATGGATTGGTCAGTTTGCAAACGGCTCAGCAAAGCGTTTCAGTTTGGCGTTTTAGTTTGTTTGATTTTCTTCCAGATGATCCGCGAGCAGCGGGTTTGATTTGTGGTTTGAATTTTATTGCTTGCATTGGCATGCTTCTGGGATTGTTCACACGGACTTCATTGATCCTTGCCTTTGTGACGCTAATTTCTTTCCATGCTCGAAATACATTTATCTTAAATGGGGCGGATAGCATTATGAGAAACTTATTGTTCTTCTTAATCTTCACTCCTTGCGGCGATGTATATTCCGTCGATAGATTGTGGAAAAGATGGAGGGGCACGGCTCCACTTGTCCCTTTGGAGAAAGAGCCATGGGGCTTGCGTTTGTTCCAACTGCAATTTTGTGTGATCTATGTCGCAACAGTTTTGTTTAAATTAAAAGGCAGTACTTGGATTGAAGGAACGGCTGTCTATTATGCGACTCGCTTAGATGATTTTGTGCGTCTGCCAATACCACTTTTGAACAATATGCTTTTAATCAAAGTTGCGACTTGGGGGACCTTGGTAGTCGAGTTGGCTATGGGTCTTTTGGTGTGGGTAAAAGAGCTGCGCTACTGGGTCTTGTTGGCAGGAATTTCTTTGCATCTGGGTATTGAAGTTTCGATGAATATTCCACTGTTTGAGTGGGTGATGATCTTGGCCATGGTGTCTATGGTTCCGTCGCAAGATGTTATGACGGCTCAAGAGTGGATTTTAAGGAAGCTTAAAGTTTCTTCGGGGCATATTCCTGAAGTGGCGGGAATGGACGTCGCAAGCATTCGTTAGCGACGTCTTAAGGATTATTTCTTTTGAAAGTCTTCTTCCTCATCTGGCAGATCGACGTCGGCTTCGTCCGGTTGATCTGTTACTTCTTGAAGAGTTGGCGTGTTCTGTGTCGAGTTCATGAGATCTTTTTGATAAGCGTAGATTACGCCGCCGTCTTTAAATAAATTGA
>CAZPYX010000292.1:0-3467 GCA_964590635.1 uncultured Bdellovibrio sp. | reverse complement strand
CGGCGAACACCTGTTTTGCCCCATTCTTGTAAAGGCTGTCAACTGCTTGTGTAAGGGTTCCAGCAGTATCAATCATATCGTCGACGATGACGGCTGTTTTGCCCGTCACATCCCCGATAAGATGCAATGCTTTGGCCTCGTTCGGGCCAGAACGGCGTTTATCGATGATGGCCATGGAGGATTCAATGCGTTTGGCAAAGGCGCGGGTTCTTTCAACCCCGCCAGCGTCTGGACTCACTGCAACAAATTCAGAGCCATGGCCGTAGGCCTCTCTCCAAGCGCGAGCTAAAGTCGGAATTGCGAAAAGATGGTCCACGGGAACATTGAAGAATCCTTGGATTTGGGCGGCATGGAGATCCACGCACACCACTCGGTTGGCTCCCGCAGTTGTCAAAAGATCGGCCATCAACTTTGCAGTGATTGGCGCGCGGGGAGCCACTTTGCGATCCTGCCGAGCATAACCGTAATAAGGAATCACGGCAGTGATCGATGCTGCTGAGGCTCTGCGAAGAGCGTCTAGCATCACAAAGAGTTCCATGTAGTTTTGATTCACAGGGGGGCAGGTGCTTTGAATAACAAAGACATGCTGTCCGCGAACGCTTTCATGTACTTCGACTTGAATTTCCCCATCGGCAAAGCTACTGACTTCGCAGTAGCCGAGTTCAACTCCGGCTGCTTCAGCAACCTTCTTGGCTAGGGTCGGATTGGAATTGGCAGTAAAGATTTTTAGGCCCTTCATCACTCGAGTCTCCAGAGTAAAAATCCCGACAGAATCGGAATAGGCTAATTGCTAAATGCGTTTGCAGGACACTAACAAAGGGGTTGAAAAGAGTAAAGTTCGGAAATGAAAAAGGCGTCTTTCGACGCCGTTTTGCAGAGTTTTCCTGCCTAAAGAGAACGCTCTTCTTAGTGTGAACCGAAGTAGTTTAGACAGAAGGTCACAAATGCTGCATTGATGAAATCAATGAAGCACGAGCCGCCCAGGGGAACGACCAAATAAGCCCTTGGCGCCGGGCCCTATTTTTGTCTCAAAGAAGACATATTGGCCATGGTGCCCATTTTGCACAAAATTTAAAGTGTGCGCCACTTTTCTAGGAAAGCTTTCAATGCTTGGGCGCGGTGTGAATGCTGGGTTTTATAACCAGATCCAAGTTCTGCCAAAGTTTGCGTTTGTCCGTCTGGAACGAATACGGGGTCATAACCAAATCCATGAAGACCAGCAGGTTTACTTGCGATCTTACCCTTCATTTCTCCGGTGAAGACCCACTCTTCGCCCTCTGGAGTGTAAATCACAGTGGTTGCCACAAATTTTGCGTTGCGATTGGGCATCGGGCGGAAAGACATCATTTTGATGAGCTTCGAAACGTTTTCGCTGTCAGAAGCTTTCGGTCCAGCATAGCGAGCCGAGTGAATGCCGGGAAGATTATTCAGACCTTCCACTTCAAGACCCGAATCCTCACCAAGAACCCACACATTATTTTTTACGGCGCGCAAAGTTTTAGCTTTGATGCGTGCGTTGTCTAAAAATGTTTTTCCATCTTCTGGGCGGGGAGTGAAAGAAGGAATGTCGGCTTGAGAGAAAACTTTGAGATCTACGATCTCATTCAAAAGAATTTTATACTCAGTAAGCTTGCCTTTGTTACCAGTAGCAATCCAAAGTTCCATGTGTTCCTTCGCGGTTGGTGAAAAAGGTCCATCTGACTGCGTTGTCGGATCTTTTCTTTCTCTTCGGCGTGGCGCTGCCACGCCTGCGTTTCAGAAAAGGTCCTCCTCCTTGCATATGGGCCTTTTTGACCAACCTTTATTTTTGGGTTGGTGGGGGCTGGGGAGAGGGGGGTTATTTTTCGGCTATTCTGTAGATTTCGCCCATTACAGAGGCTTGGTGGATGAAGAGTTCGCGGCAACCTTTTTCTGCTACTTCCATCATTTTGAAAAGTTGATCGCGTGTGAAACGGGTGTGCTCGGCTGTGCCTTGCACTTCTACGAATGCGCCTTTGTCTGTCATTACGAAGTTCATGTCAGTGCCGATTGAGGAGTCTTCTTCGTAGTTCAAGTCTAAGAAAATATTTTCGTTGTGAAGGCCTACGCTGATCGCGGAGACGTAGTTGATCAACGGCAGGGTTTTGATTTCGCTTACTGCGTGAAGTTTTTTAAGAGCTAGAGCTAAAGCTACGAAACCGCCGGTTACAGAAGCTGTGCGTGTGCCTCCGTCGGCGTTGATTACATCACAGTCGATGATGATTTGTTTTTCGCCCAATTGTTTTAAATCAACGGCTGCGCGAAGAGAACGTCCGATTAAGCGCGAGATTTCTTGAGTGCGTCCGCTGTTCAAAGATTTTTCGCGTTTGTTGCGGGTGTGAGTGGCGCGGGGAAGCATGCCGTATTCGGCTGTGACCCAGCCAGCGCCGGTGCCTGCCAACCATTGTGGAGCTTTGCTTTCGTAAGAGGCTGTGCAAAGAACTTTTGTTTTTCCGAATTCAATTAGGGCAGAGCCTTCAGCATATTCAGAAACATTAGGTGTGATTTTTACGTTTCGAAGTTGATCGAAAAGACGGCCGTCTGCGCGCATGGAAGCTCCTCAGTTGTGAGCCCCTAATTTAGAGTCTTGGCCTCAGCCTTGTCCACCTTTTCTTTGTAAGATACTAGAGCACTGTAGATTTTTTGAGCAAGATCAGTTTGATAATCAGATGAGGTCAAACGCTTCGCTTCCCGGGGATTTGTGAGAAATCCTACTTCAATGAGGACAGAAGGCATGGACGTTTTTGAAATGACATAAAAGGGAGCTTGCTTGATTGTCGCCTGGGACGCTTTCGCATCATTTTCCCAGGTTTGCGTCAAAACTTGAGTCAGACGTAAACTTGAATTCAAACGATTCTGACGACGCAAATCCTCGACGATCGCTGCCACGTCACCTTTTTTTGAAAGTTCATTGCTATTGTCATCACTTGCATGCGCAGAATTTAAGACAGCTTGATTTTCTTGGCTTGCCAAAAAAAGACTTTCCTCATCAGGTGGAAGATTATTTTGAAAAAAGAATTCAACACCTTTGGCTCTTTGGTCAGAAGCAGCGTTGGCGTGAAGGCTGACGAACAAATCTGCCTTCGAGCCTTCTGCCAATTTCACGCGGTCGGGAAGACTGATGTTGCGATCTGCAGCTCGGGTCATGGTCACTTGAAATTTATCGTTTTTTTCTAACAAAATCTTCAGCTTGTTTGCGACTTTTAAAACCAAGTCAGCTTCTTTGATATTGCTGTGAACGGCGCCGGTATCTGTGCCGCCGTGACCAGGGTCGAGCACGATATGAAATGCTGAAGCCGTGCGGCCCCACAACATCATAAAGGCAATCGTGCTAATTAAAGCGCTCAGCGGGCCAAGCAGCTGTCTCACATTGGGAATATTCATTTATTTAGAGTAGAAATTTACATGGCTTCCTGTCGAGTCCAGCTTCTGGAACTAACTGAGTATCT
>CAZPYX010000291.1:0-3499 GCA_964590635.1 uncultured Bdellovibrio sp. | reverse complement strand
ATTCGCGTTTTACGGTGGGAGTGTGGGTTGGAAACTTTAATGGCCAGCCTATGTGGAATGTAATGGGAATCACAGGGGCGGGAGCTATCTGGAGTCAGGTTATGACCTGGCTTCAGGAAAAATATCCTTCCTCAGGATTTAATTTGCAATTGGCTGAAGAGAAGAAAGAGAGTCACCCGAAGGCTTATCCTAAGGTCAGAATTCTTTACCCTCAAGATGGGATGGTCTTGGCGGTGGACCCTGCGATTCCACTTTCACATCAGAAAATGCCTTTGTTGGTGGAAGGGGGACAGAAACAAAAGTTCTCGTGGAGAATTAATGGAAAAACTTTGATTTCAGCGAAAGATCCCTATCTTTGGACGCCAACGCCGGGGCATCATACTTTTGAACTTCTGAGCGGAAATGCTTCCACACAGAAAGTTCAAGTGATCGTCAAATAATCTAAATGTCGTAGTGGAAGGTCACTGGCAACTGAACGTCAGGGTGAAGGCTTAATTTCACCGGGCAGTTCATAGCAAAGCCCTCCAGCTTTTTGCGATAATCTTGAGGAATATTTTGCGGAAGATGAAGAACGACGGTTAGCTTTGCAATTCTGCGTGGATTTGCAGACATTTCTTTTTCTACATTTACGCGGGCGCCTTTGATGCTGACATTTTCTTTTTCGCAGTTAATTGCCATTGTCGTTAGCATACAAGTTCCAAGTGAGACACCCATCAGGTCTGTCGGTGAAAAGGCTTCACCTTTGCCAGCATTGTCTTTAGGAGCATCCGTAACCAGATGAGAAGATGAAGGTTCGTGTGTAGCTTCGCAGTGTTTTTCGCCTTGATAAATGGCGGACATTTTAACCATAAGAGCCTCCTAAAGGACTGAGTAAGGCTCTAAGTTACTCCAAAAAAAATTTTGGTCAATGTTCTAAGAGCTCATGTCCTCAATGATCTTACGAAGCCGAAGCTCCGAAGATTTGGACATATCTGCATAGAGTTTGCGCAAGTGATTAGAACGAACCGTATCGTTTTTGGAAGCCTTCATTTCGCGACCGATTTTTAGGGCAGAACAAACACTTTCAATCACGAGCTTCTTTTTAGAATCTTTGGTGATGAAATCAAAAGCTCCCAGAGAGAGGGCCTCCAGGGCTCGGGTGTGGTCGCCATGGGCAGTTAAAACTATAAATGGTGTCATATGACCCAATGAACGAACGTAAGCCAGGAATTTCAAGCCATTCATTTGTGGCATTTCGATATCAGATAGAATTGTGTCGAATTCTTGTGCTTTCACGTAATGAAGAGCAGCAGCGCCGTTCTCAGCTTCAACAATTTCATCAACGAACTCCTTCATGAAGTGCTTCAGCAATTCACGAATATCTGAGTCATCTTCGACAATCAGCAGTCGGCTTTTTTCGTCTGGGGCTGACATAAGCCATCTCCTTAGTGAGAATATCTATCTATTACGTTTATCAAAGCATCTCTTTTAAATGGTTTTGTGATGTGATCATCACAACCTGCCTTAAGAGATTTTTCCCTGTCATCAGAGAGTGCATGGGCTGTCAGGGCAATAATAGGAATGTGCGCGTGATGCACTTGCTGTTCCCATTCGCGAACTTGCGCTGTTGCCGCATAACCATCCATCTCTGGCATTTGCACGTCCATAAAGACGATATCAAACTCATCTGACTTTATCTTATCCAGGGCCTCAAGTCCATTCTCTGCTTCAACAATTTCAAAAGGTCCGTTCTTCAGATAATGGGTGAAGAGGATGCGATTATCCTCGGTGTCATCTGCAAGTAGAATGCGTACTTTTTTATTTGGGTCCCGAGGAACCAAAGTTTTCACAAAATCCAGATCTGGTGTTTGCATATGGACTGGCTTTTGAGTGCCGAGGCTGTAAACTTGTTCTCGCTGCGGAATAGTGAAGAAGAAAGTTGTGCCGATGCCCTCGCGGCTTTTGAACCAAATCTGTCCACCCATGAGTTCAACCAGGCTTTTTGAGATCGCGAGGCCTAGGCCCGTGCCGCCATAACGGCGCGTGATGGAGCTATCGGCTTGCGAGAATTTTTGGAAAATCAAATGCTGCTTAGATGGTGCAATTCCGACACCGGAGTCGCTGATACTAATCATCAGACTGTCCTTTTTGGTCGGGTTCTTCACGATATTAATGCGAATTTGTCCACGTTCTGTGAATTTAATCGAGTTTCCGGCAAGATTGATTAAGACCTGGCGCAACTTATTGGGATCTCCCATCAAATGAGGATTGATACCCTTTGCAACTTCATAAGAGAAACCAATTCCTTTTTCCAAAGCCCGAGGACGGAGCATTTCTTGGATGTCGTTCATAAGCTTATTGAGATCAAAAGGAATATTTTCAATGGACACTTCGCCGGCCTCAATTTTGGATAAATCCAATATGTCATTGATAAGCGCCATCAAGACCTCGCCGGATTTTCGGAAAATAGTGACGTAGTACTCTTGATCTTTATTGAGGTTAGTTTCGCGTAGCAATTCTGCCATTCCCATAATGGCATTCATCGGAGTTCGAATTTCATGACTCATATGTGCAAGAAATTCGGATTTGGCTTGAGAAGACTTTAAAGCCTGGTCTTTTGCAAAAATCAGTGCAAGTTCAGTTTTCTTAAGATTGGTCACATCTTGAACGACGCCGGAAGTTGCGATGGGGTTTCCATAGGGATCATATTCAAACTGACCGATCGTGCGCACCCAAATTAATTCGTGGCTATTCGCCCTTTTTATTCGAAGGTCAATGTTGATGGGCAATAAATTTTTTTGTGCCTTTTGGTAGGCATCATCTAGCAGCGGAAGATCTTCGAGAATAACTAATTCACGGAAAAGATCAAAGGTGGGACGAACGCCCTTGGGATCAATGCCGAGGATTTGATACAGTTGCTCGGACCAAATATTTTTACCCGAGTCCATTTCCCAACGGAAAGATCCAGTGAGTGATAAAGCTTGGGAATCCTTCAGAAGATTTTCCTGCATTTTCAGTTCGCGCTCGATTTCTTTTTGTCGACTGATGTCTGTCGCAATTAAAACCAAACTGGCTTTGAGAGATGGAAGGGGTTTGACTGGAGAGAAAGAGAGTGTGACTGGTACTTTTTCACCAGAGATTTTTTTAAGGAAACCCTCCATCGGGGGAAGATTTTCTTTGCCAAGGCTCACGCCTTCAAAGATTTTATCGAAATCGGAATCAATCCAAAGTTTTAAATCTGAAGAGTTGATTGAAGCAGCGGGAATGCCGATCATCTCGCTAGCTGCGGTATTCGCTATTCTGATGATCCAACGAAGATTGCCATCATTGTTATCGCCTGGGATATCTACAATAAAAAGCAACTCGCGAAGGGAATGCATGACATTCTCAAGAATATCTTTGGCTTCAGTGGTTTTCTCTAAATTCTCTGCAAGCTTTTTGTTTTCGGCAAAAACTTGGGCTTGTTCATAATTGCTTTGTTTTTGAAGGCGTTTTTTCCAGTTTTGGTTATTTAATTTTT
>CAZPYX010000290.1:0-3523 GCA_964590635.1 uncultured Bdellovibrio sp. | reverse complement strand
GTTCTTTGCGAAGATCAGGTGAGCGGCGAAAAATTTTCGATCAAGGCTCGTCATGTTATTAGTTCCGTGGGGCCATGGACAGATGAAGTTGGCCAAACTCTTTTGAAGGATTGGAAGAAAATTCTTCGTCCAACCAAAGGGGTTCATCTCACTTTGCCAAAACATCGTTTACCATTATCCAGTGCGGTGGTCATGGGAGCTGAAAAGGAAGATCGAATTGTATTTGGTATTCCTCGTCACGAAATGATTATTATCGGTACGACAGACACCGATTATAAAGAGTCTCCAGAGAATGTCACAACGACTCCGGAAGACGTGAAGTACCTATTAGAGATCACGGATCATTACTTCCCCGGGGCAAAGGTCACATCCCATGATATTATCGCCAGCTACGCAGGCGTGCGCCCTTTGGTGAACGACGGATCTTCCACAGAGGGTAAGACAAGTCGCGAGCACACGATTATAAATGACGATCGTGGAGTAACCTTCGTTGCCGGTGGTAAATATACGACCTATAGATTGATGTGCCAGCAGACTGTGGAAAAAGCTCTGGAGTTCTTCTCTATGGAAGAAAGAGTGAAGTTCGCAAGACCAGATACGACTTTGCCGTTGAATGAATACACAAGTGTAGACAGCTTCCAGCAAGCTCAGGCCTTGGTGCATAGCTGGTCCTCTGAAATGGGCCGTCCAGCCGAAGACATTAAGCAATTGGCCGAGCGCTATGGTAAGGAAGCTGAAGTTATCTGCAGTAAGTACAGTGAAGATTATAGTTATTGGCAATTAGAGGCCGCCCAGGCAATCGACAATACCATGTGTCTGCATTTGCGAGACTTCTATGCTCGCCGTGTTCACCTTTTCTTGGCGGATCGAAATCACGGAGTAAAACATATCGATGAAATCGCAAAGGTCTTCCAAGAAAAAATGGGCTGGAATGATTCACGTTTGCATGATGAAAAGCATATGCTGACTGAATATATGGCTCATGAAATTGAATGGAAGAAGCAGTTTTAAATTTCTAACAAACTAGGAAACATTCAGGTTTGGGAAATGAATAGAGATTTTAGTTCCAGCAGAGCTAGAACGAATGTTCATTTTCCATTGATAAAGCTCGGCCACTGTTTTAACCCAAGCCAAACCCAATCCTGAGCCTTCAATGTTCTGTGCGCTGGGGCCTTTGTTAAAGGGCGTTCCAAGATTTTCCAGAACATTTTCCGGAAGACCCTCACCTTGGTCAGAAACCGTAAGAGTTTCCTTATGGATCTCAATCAAAACATTCTTTTCCGAATACTTGAGCGCATTTGTTCCCAGATTATTAATCAATTGCTCTAAATGATTCGGGTCACACAAAACTTGAAAGTCCTCATGAACAGAGACAGTAATGCGTTTACCAAAAACCTTTTCCCATCCGGGAACCAAGCTTTGTAGTGCCGCTGAAACTTTCACCACGTGCAAGTTAGCTTTTTGCCCTTGATAAGTTAACTCAGCCCAATCTAGGAAGTTCGTAATCGTTCTGGAAACTTTTTGAACGCTTTCATTCATCGCACGGACATCTTCTTTGGGAAGGGAATGCTTTTCTGCGACAACTTCTAGATCATGATTTAAAATTGTTAAAGGTGTCTTAAGCTCATGCACCATTTGATGGGTCCAGTGGCGAGTGAACTTTCGATTTGCATTAATCTTTTCAACGAAACTTGCAATACCTTTTAGCAGACCTTTGAATTCATCGTCTTTTGTGAGTCTCGTCTCTTTGAGCTGACGTCGTAGATCCGGTGGAAGGCTTGGTACTTCGCGGTCTTCCTCTAAAGACTTTGTGGCTTCTTGCACGTAATTTCCGACGGCCTTTACGGGAGCAAATAGCGACGCAGAAAGGATCCAGGTGCCAATAAGAAATAAAGACGGGATAGCTAGCAAAAACGCAATGGCTGGTCCATCGAGGGCAGACCAATAAAAGAAGCTCGATTCGGCAATGACACCCACTTGCAAGGTGCGCGTCTTAGAGCGAGGAAGCCCTAGGTTCACAGCGCGAATGAGCAGATTATCTTTCTTGATAGTCACCCACTTCGTATCGCGGGGGACAGTAATATTAAGAAGACTGATTCCTTGGGTTTGGAAGAGAATATCACCCTGGATGTTACGGATGATAAAGAACTTCCCGATTCGATCGGGACCCAACTCTTCCGAAATAATGGAATCAACCTTTTCGTAGTCATAGGCGCGAAGATCAGAAAGTTCAGAGTCGATAATGGCCGTTGCGGTCTGGCGTATTTGATCGTCGATGAAGTCCATACGTTCATCTTGAAAATAGTAGACCAACAATGTGGTGACCGAGACCGTGGTCGCGATCAAAATGCAAAGCGAAATTAGAAAGAACTTAAGCCTCAAGCCAGTACCCTACGTTTCTCATATTGCGAATCGTGATCGTAGAGTGACTGGTTTCTAATTTACGACGCAGATTATTCATTGTCGCTTCGACAACTTTAGACTCGTTTTCTTTGTTGCTCTTCCAAACCTGGTCTAACAAAACCTCACGGGGGAAGATCTTTCCTGGATTGTTGGCGAATAGGATGAGCAATTGAATTTCTTTTTGTGACAAATTGACGGCTTCTGATTCGATTGCAACCGTGCGGTCAGCAAGATTGATTGAAAGATTGCCGACGTGAATTTCATTTTGCGAATGCACTAGAGTGGATCTACGCAGGAGCGCTTTAATGCGCGCGATTAACTCTTGTGAAGAATAAGGCTTAGCCAGATAGTCATCAGCTCCAAGATCTAGGAGTTTGGCTTTCTCTGTGCCTGTATCAATTGCAGATAAAATCAAAATTTTTGTATCTACAAAAGTCGCCTTGATTTTAGCAATGACTGAACTTGAATCATCACCGCCCAACATCCGATCTAGAATGATCACATTGGGATAAATGGCTTTATTATCGATGAGATTATTCAGCGACGGCAAAGAACTTGCGGTTTTAACAAACCAACCTTGTTCTTCAAGTGTGATGGAAATGTTTTTCAGGATCGACAACTCATCTTCTACAACTAAAATATTCATAACTAGATACTAATGGATATTTCTGAGAAGAGAAATCAAAGAAATTGATGCAGGCCGGATCGAGATAAAAATAATTTTATTCTGAAAAGTTGTTGAAACTCATTGTTAAGCTACAATCTTATAAAAAGGAGTTTTCTCATGAATAAACTTATGATCGCTACAGCGATTTTGGCTACAGCTTTCGTTGCAAACACATCTTTCGCGAAATCTAAAGCTTCAAAGTCTGAATTGAAAGCATACAAAGCGGCTTGCAAGGAAGAAAATCCAGGCGCGAAAAAAGCTGAAATCAATAAATGCGTAAAAGAAAAAGCAAAAGCGAAAACGGAAGCATAATTCCGATATAGCTTAGAACTGAACTCGACAAAAAGTTCTTTCGCTCTATATTTTAACCCGGTCGCCTCACCGGGTTTTTTTATTTCCGTATTGAATCACAGTAAAAAGACACTTTGAGAGGAATCACTAGGAAGCCACTTT
>CAZPYX010000289.1:0-3534 GCA_964590635.1 uncultured Bdellovibrio sp. | reverse complement strand
TTTCACCCATTCCGTCCAAAGCATTCCTTCAGCGTTGGGATGAGCTTTGGCATAGTTGTAGAACTCACGAATGAATTCAGCGCGTTCTTTTTGATAGACATACTTTGGATTGTCTTGAGCGGGAACCTGCAAAACATCGTAGCCTTCGCTCAGGTCAGCATTGCGTTTTACAATCGCCTCTAAAGAGTCTGTCTTTGCATTGCGAAGCATATCGTACATCGCCATAAAGGTTGTCGTGCGACCTTTGCCTGCACTCCCATGAAAATGCACCCAATTTTTCTGCGGCAAAGAACGAACGGCTTCCAAAAAAAGATCCGTTTCGCTATCAGAAGGACGAAGATCCTCGGTCACCGTCAAACGCACGTACTCATAACCACGACTGCGCACAACGCTTTCTTCAGTCTCTGTGCTTTGCACAGTTTTACCGGCAATCTTGGAACCCATTTCTGTATCTAACAACAGACGACGTTCTCTTTGTACGGCTTCTCCGTGATTCAAATCCGCGTTGGCCCAATTATTAGGACCCAGCCAAGTCACAAGCTTATCATTGATATAGCCATGGGATTCTTGGCACAGATCGAAAACATAAAGCATTGCTTTGCTTTTCTTTGCAGGTTTTGCAATTTCTTTTAAGGCATTCGCAGCAAAACTTGCACTGGCTGACATATGAAGGGCGTCGCTCTTACGATAATTCACAGGCTTGTGCGATTCATATTGTTCATCAAAAACTGGCTCAACAGGAGTCGTCGGTTGAGGCTTGGTCATAAAGAATGCCGGCTTCACCGATGTAACCGGCGCTGAAATCGTTTCCCCAAGATCTGCAGAGTGAACATTTTTTTCCGCACACGCCATAAGAAGCAAGAATGGCAGTGGTAATAACAAAGTTGATTTTTTCATAGCAGAAACCTCTAAGAAAAGCCTAAGAGATTTTAGCGGGGAAATCTAGGATTAATCAGATTGAAAGTCCTAGAACTAAGGTCAAAGACTTTAGCCCGAAAGCTAAGCCAATGCCCCACGGTCAAAAAGCTCTGCAAGGACTTTATAAGACGAATCTTGGGTGCGCATATAGTAATGGGCGCGAAGAATCGCCTGCTCCTCTTCAGTTAGGGAAGCATTCGTCCCCAACCGCTTCAAACGGTCTTGCGAGATATGATAAAGAGCCAAAGCCCCCGCCACAGAGATATTAAAACTCTGCACGAAGCCTGACATCGGAATAATGATAGTCGCATCCGCCGCTTCGATCATTTCCGCGCTCACGCCATCCCGTTCATTGCCAAGAACCAAAGCCGTCTTGCCGCTGAAATCAACTTCATGCAATGGCTTGGAGCGGGCATCCAGGTGGGTCACATAAATCTTATAGCCATCAGCCTTCAAAGATTTTACGCAATCAGCGGTCTTCTTCCACTTCTTGGTTTCAACCCATTTGTCAGCCCCTTGGGTTACACGATTGGATTCTTTGAATTTTTCAGAAGTTTCAACGACGTGGAAATTACCGAAGCCTAAGCCCTCGGCACTTCTCATCACTGCAGAAACATTGCCGCGATCATAGATACTTTCTAACACAACGGCTGTGTCGAAATTTCTTTGCGCCACAACCTTGTCAATTTTCTGACGGCGATCATCCGTCAACAACGGGCCGATTTTTTCTAGGACCACTTGATAATTTACTTTCAAGTGGGTGTTCACTTCAATATCAGACCCGTATGGAAACATGCTGCCTACTTATACAAAGATTCAGGATTTTTTGCCAAATCGCGAGTGATATTTTTTTGATGTGCTTCAAGAGTGCCGCCGCCGATTTCTAACAACTTCGCGTCTCTCCACAATCTTTCAACCACGTACTCGCCAACATAGCCGTAACCACCCAAAACTTGGATCGCGCGGTCGGCTACATTTTTCGCCATGGTGGTTGTCACAAGTTTGACGCCGTCTGAATCCAAACGGTTGCCTTCTTTGTTCAAGTCCATGCGACGAGCCGTTTCGTAAACATAAGCACGAGCCGCTTTGTATTCAGCATAGCTGTCAGCGATATAACGTTGCATTTGACCGAAGTGATTCAAAGACTTTCCGAAAGCTTCACGCTCAGTTGCATAGCGATTCATGATCTCGATAGATCTGCGCGCGATACCCAAACTCATGGCAGCCAACGTCAGACGCTCGATTTCAAGATTGCGCATCATATGCAACATTGAATCGCCTTCGTGACCGATCAAAGCAGACTCAGGAACGTGGCAGTCTTGGAATACAAGTTCCGCCGTGTTCGAAGCACGCATTCCCAATTTGTCTTTGATCTTTTGACCAACAGCATAGCCTTTGTGAGTTTTCTCAACCAAGAATGTGGAGATCAAAGCGCGACCGTGCTTTTCGCCAGTCTTTGCATAGACCAGAACCAAATCACAAGATGTGTTGTTCTCGTCAATAGTTCCATTTGTGATCCACATCTTGCGGCCGTTGATCACATACTCGTTGCCAGTTTTTACAGCTTTAGTTTGCATTCCCAAAACGTCAGTGCCGATAGCAGGCTCTGACATCGCCATGGCTCCAACCCATTCACCAGAGCAAAGCTTTGGCAAAACACGGTGACGTTGTTCATCGCTTCCGTTAACCGCGATGTTGTTCACACAAAGCATGGAGTGCGCAAGGTAAGCCAAGCAGAAACCAGGGTCTGAAGAAGACAACTCTTCGTGCACGATCGCAGCTGCAGTTGCATCCATTCCGGCGCCGCCAAACTCCTCAGGCACTGTGATACCCAGCAAACCCAGCTCGCCGATTTTTTTGAAAAGTGACAGATTGAATTTTTCAGAGCGATCATACTCATGAGCTTGAGGCTCAATTTCAGCCTCCGTGAAAGCTTTAACAGTTTCACGCAGCATTGAATGTTCAGGAGTAGGATTATAGAGATCGAATTCTTTCCAGTTGAAAGACATGAAAATGGCTCCTTTTATTAGAGATGCGAATCTATGAACACCCTGCAAAATGGGCAAGGCTTTGACCACATTGACGCCATGCATTTTTATCAATATTTGCGAGTCCGCGCAAGATCCCACAAGATCATGTCAAGAACACTAGACGCGGCCCCTTCCCAGGGCTACTTTTGAGTGGTCCCCTTAATACTACTCCGATAAAGCCGGAGTGCATACAGCTACTTCCACGAAGTTGGAGTGAGATAAGAGATTCCTCATGAAAGCAACTGTTCTTGGCATTGGAACCGAACTCGTCGATGGACAAATCGTTAACAAAAATGCCGCTTGGATTTCAGAAAAGCTGAAAGAACTCGGATTAACCACGGCCTTGCATTTAGTAGTCCCTGACGAACGCAAACTCATGCTCGAAGCTTTGGATTTTTGCGCCCCCCATGGCGAGCTCATGTTCATCACTGGTGGGCTAGGCCCCACAACGGATGATTTTACCCGTGATGTAGTAAGCACCTGGACTCAATCTCCTCTGAAATTTGATGAGGGATCTTGGCAACACATTAAAGACCGACTCGAACCGCGCGGTTATGTTGTGAAGGACATCCAACGCCAACAATGT
>CAZPYX010000288.1:0-3563 GCA_964590635.1 uncultured Bdellovibrio sp. | reverse complement strand
CAAGTACTTGAAGGTGATATATATCATCTCCTGCCTGGTCCCTATCGTTTACTTCTGTAAATTTAATTTCGAATTCCATGTCACTGAATACAATTCTATTTTGATCTCCATTTGGTTGGCCCTTGTCTCGATTCCCGCGTTTATCTTCTTCAAACTAAAGAACTACTTGTATGCGGCGATCACCGTCAGCCTCTTCTCGACCAGTCTTTTAATCTTCTTTCTGTACATTTCCGGAGGAGTCGATGCTCCGGGTATTTTTTGGCTCGCCGCTGTGCCGTTGGTCATGGCCATTCTTTTGAGAGCGCGCGGAGCCATTGTTGGCTATATCACCGTCTTTGCAACCATGTTGGTATTTTGGTATTTGAAGGTTCATGGTTTAGGTCCCAATGTGATTGCCCTCTATGGCAACTACAGCTTTGAAAAAAGCTTTAACGTCTTTATCTTTTTATTCTTCTCTGCATTCACAACCCATCACTACATCCGCGGCGAACAAAAATACGCGATGAAGCTACAAGAACAAAACGTCAATGTAGAAAACCTCTTGCGAGTCCTCTTGCATGACATTGCCAATACCTTGTCATCCATGACCTACAACCTTGTGAAGGCCAGAGAGGATCAGGAGTTGGCTCCCGCCAATGCGGAATTGGACAAGATGGAACGGGCCGTGGCTGACATCAACAGTTTGCTCACCCAAGTTCGCCATTTGAAATCCGTGAAGGATGGCAAAACAGATATGCCGTTTAAGCCGATTTCTATCGCTATTGTGCTCAACGAGGTTTTTGAAAAGATCGAATACATCGCAACTCAAAAAGGCATCAAGATCGCCCTCGATTTGTCGCGAGATAAGATGTTTGTGAATAGCGAAAAGACGATCTTGAGCAACGTCGTTTTGCTCAATCTTCTAAGCAACGCCGTGAAGTTCTCTCACCCCGGGGACCGTATTGATTTACGCGCCTACACTGAAAACGCAGAAGCCATCATTGAAATTCAAGACTATGGCGTCGGTATGCCACAACCCTTGGTCGAACAAATATTTAGCTTAAACGCACGCACGACACGCACAGGAACTCACGGAGAAAAAGGAACCGGTTACGGCATGCCGCTAGTAAAAGAGTACCTACAAATGATGGGCGGAAGTATTCACGTCACATCACGAGAACAAGATCAAATCGAGCATCCCCGCGGCACCAAGGTCACCCTCAAAATCCCGCTGTCTACGTAGCTTCTTAGGTACCTGCTTCCCTTTGAGTAAAAAAGGAAGCAGGTCGATTAATTTTTTTTGACGGACTAGGTACTTTTTTACTTCCAAGGGAAGCAGGTACCTTTTAGATCATTTTGAAGCGGATGCGTTTTGGGCCGGCGTTTTCGCCTAGGCGTTTTTTGCGATCTTCTTCGTATTCTGAGAAGTTTCCGGGGAAAAATTCGATTTTTGATTCACCCTCGAAGGCCATGATGTGAGTGCACACGCGGTCTAAGAACCAGCGATCATGCGAGATAACGACGGCAGATCCGCCGAACTCTAGCAAGGCTTCCTCAAGGGCACGCATTGTGTTCACGTCCAAGTCATTCGTCGGCTCATCCAGCAAAAGAAGATTCGCGCCTTCTTTAAGGATTTTCGCCATGTTCACGCGGTTTCTTTCACCACCTGATAACTGGCCGACTTTCTTTTGTTGGTCAGAACCAGAGAAGTTGAACCAAGAAACGTACTGACGAGAGTTGATCTCACGAGTTCCCAATTGAATCACATCCGCACCACCGGAAAGTTCTTCGAAGATGGTTTTTTCAGCATTCAGAGTTTCACGCGTTTGATCGACGTAAGCGATCTTCACGGTTTCCCCGACTTTGAAAGAACCTTTATCTGCCGTTTCTTTGCCAGTGATCATACGGAACAATGTCGATTTACCCACACCATTCGGTCCGATGACTCCAACGATGGCACCTTTTGGAATTGTGAAGCTCACATCATCCAACAAAGCTTTGTGATCGTAGGCCTTCGTAATTCCTTTGGCTTCGATAACGATATCGCCCAAACGAGGTCCCGGTGGAATGTAAATAGACATCTCTTGGATTTTCTCTGGAGATGCTTCCTTCAACAAGTTTTCGTAGTTAGAAATACGAGCTTTTGATTTCGCCTGCCGAGCCTTAGCTCCTTGACGAATCCAATCCAACTCACGCTCCAAAGTTTTAGCTTTGCGAGCTTGATCTTTTTGTTCAGCGGCAGTGCGCTTGTCTTTTTGTTCCAACCAAGAAGTGTAGTTCCCTTTCCAAGGAATACCCTCACCGCGATCAAGTTCCAAAATCCAGCCAGCAACATTGTCCAAGAAATAGCGATCATGGGTTACCGCGATCACAGTTCCTGGGAATTTAGAAAGATACTGCTCAAGCCACGCCACTGATTCTGCGTCCAAGTGATTCGTTGGTTCATCCAGCAACAAGATATCTGGCTCTGACATGATCAATCTTGCCAAGGCCACGCGGCGTTTTTCACCGCCTGAAAGATTTGTGACTGGCATATCGCCATCTGGACAGCGAAGAGCGTCCATGACGATTTCGATCTTTTGATCGACGTCCCAGGCACCCAAGGCTTCCAATTTTTCTTGGAGCACGCCCTGCTTTTCAATGAGTTTGTTCATTTCATCCGGATCGAAATCTGGGTCGGCGAATTTATCATTGATGGCGTTGTATTCTTTCATAACTTTCGGAAGCTCGCCCATGCCTGCGAAGATATTTTCTTTCACAGTCAAAGTATCATCGAGCTTTGGTTCTTGCTCGAAGTAACCAACCTTCATTGTCTTAGAGGGAAAGGCTTCGCCGATAAAATCTTTGTCGACGCCTGCCATGATTCTGAGCAAAGTGGATTTACCAGAACCGTTCAGACCCAAAACGCCGATCTTGGCGCCATAGAAGTAAGAAAGATAGATGTCCTTCAAAACGTAACGATTTGGAGGATATACTTTACTTACACCCTTCATTGTGTAGATAATCTCTTGAGACATGATGTCACTCTCCGTTTTCCGCCTTCGCTGAAGCTATGGCGGACAAGCCTTGGTGGATAAATTTAGATAAAGAACGTAATTTATCAGGCTGAAAGTACTTGTCAAATGGAGTTCATTTTATGAGACTGTCGCCCTCCCTAAGAAGGGATTTGAGACGCAAGATGCGGCTCCGATAGTGAAACTGGATAGTTTTTGAGCATAATGAGTGACGACACCCTGGTAAAACAACCCGAACCAATGGCTAATAGCGCCTGAATAAGCCCGAAAGAAGGCTCTCGCAAGTCCTTATTCGGGAATCTGAACTCTGATCTACAAAGTGCCCTGAACACCTGGGAAGTTTTGACTGAACAAATGGCCAACAAGATGTCACCGGAAGAGGAACAACTTCAAGAAGTGAAGAAACTTTTGGGTGAGTTGAAGTCCAAACTGGCTGAATTCGGGGAATAAGCGACTATCGCTTACTACCACCTCGACACTCTGGGGAAATAAAATTTAAAGCATCTTTTTGAATTTCAAACTCCGCTGGCGTCAACGCTTTTTGTGTCAGTGCGTGAAGACCGCTTTGTA
>CAZPYX010000287.1:0-3574 GCA_964590635.1 uncultured Bdellovibrio sp. | reverse complement strand
TTGAAACTATAAACTTCTTTAGTTTGAATATTCATGGCGAAAAATCCCTTTTGGAAGGTCTCACGCGCAGACTTTATGAAAGCGAAAATGCCGATGTTACAGATTATATTCACTACTTTATCGATGAAGAAAATAAACACATGTATTTCTTCGGAACTTTTTGCGAGAAATACGCCGGTAAAATCTATCCGGACCGCAAGTTCAATTTTTCTAGGGAATACGCACCTGGCGAAGAAGAGTTTTTGTTTTTCATTAAAGTCTTTGTCTTTGAGGAGATCGTAGATTTTTACAACGTGACGGCTGCTAAGGATGAAAAAGTCGACATGCTGTCCCGGGAAATCAATCGCAATCATCATGAGGATGAAGTCCGTCATTTGGCTTTCGGGCGCGTGATCTTAAATGATCTGTTTGCTACCTATTCACATCAATGGTCCGCGGAAACTTTGCAGGGCATCCGCGACTATATCAAAGCTTATTATTCGACAACGTGGAGAGAATACTACAATCCAGATATTTACGTCGATGCGGGTTTGGAAAATCCCTATGAACTGGCTTCCAGAGTTTTTGAGTCTGCGCCAGCTAAGGAACACCGCGCTCGCGCTTCACGTGTCAGTCTTCAATATTTAAAGAAATGCGGAATCATCGAGGAGATTTTTGAGGTATGAAAACAGAACAAGAAGTTAAAGACACTTTGAAACAGTGGGTTCTGAAGAAGTCGCAAAAAATCACAGCCGAAGAATTGACCTTTCAAACGCCTCTTTTAGAGTCGCGTATTTTAAGTTCACTGCATGTGATGGAGTTGATCTTAGAGATCGAACGCATCAGTGGCAGCAAATTCAATTTGAAGAATTTGAAGCCGGGGGTGTTTAACTCCATCGACAGCATTTATACATCTTTCTTTGGGAAGCCAGCATGAGCGACAGCAAAATCTTAGAAATTCCAGGTTATAAGTGGATTCCCAATGGTCAATCGAATCTGAGTGGCGAGGTCTTCCAATTATTCAAAGCCTTGGACTCGATGTTTTTAAGATTGGCTGAACAAGTTCAAGCGCAGGAATTCTATTTTCCGCAGTTCATTCAAGCCAAAGAATTAAACCGTATGGACTACTTTAAGTCCTTTCCTCACTTGATCACCTTCCCGGTGGCTTTGGATCAAAAGAACGAAGCGAACTTGGATAAGTTTATTAAAGGTGAGCGCTGCGATGCTGAAGGCCGCGTTCAATTGACTGAGATCGACAAGGTCTGCGATTGTTTAACGCCGGCGGCTTGTTATCACTTCTATATTCATTTTCAAATGCAGGATCTTAAGAAGACTCAGTTCCTCACGACCCGGGCGAATTGCTTCCGTCGTGAATTGTATTATGCGCCTTTACAGCGTCAGTGGAATTTCAATATGCGCGAAGTGGTTTGCCTTGGTGCCCATGATGAGGTGAAAGCTTTCATCACCAAGTACCGTGCCTTGGCGAGTGAGAAATTCAAGGCCTTGGATTTAGCCATTGAGTGGGAAGTGGCCACTGATCCTTTCTTTAATCCTGAAAGCAATCCTAAGTTCGTCATGCAGCAGCTCGATCCAGTGAAACATGAAATGATTTTTGAAAAGAATCTTTCGATTGGTTCCACGAACTTTCATAAAGATTATTTTGGCGAGAACTTTAAAATCACCCATCAAGGTCAGACAGCCTCCAGTGCTTGTATTGCCTTTGGTTTGGAGCGTTGGATCTTTGCGATCGTCACTCGCTATGGAACGAATCCCGCGAACTGGCCGATGAAGGAGATTCAAAATGCCTAAGCTTCTTTTGACGGGGGCCACAGGATATATTGGCGGACGTTTGTTGAAGCGTTTGCTTAAAGAAAGGAAAGAAGATTTCCTTATTCCGGTGCGTGCTGCTTCGCCAGAAGAGTTTATAAAGCGCAAAAACCAACTTTTTGTCTCTTTAAGTTTTGACGAACAATCTCGAGTTGAGGTTTTACAGACAGAGCTGGATGGCTTGACTGCAGTTTTGGAAAAGTATCGAGAGGAATTGACGGTCATTATTCATAATGCTGCGAAGACGGCTTTCAATGTCGACGAAGGGACCGCAAATGCGGTCAACCGTGATGCCTCGTTGGCGTTATTATCATTCGCCAAAAACTGCCCGCAATTGGAAAGCTTCGTTTATGTCAGCACCTTGTATGCTTCCGGAATGACCTCTGGTGCAATCGAAGAAAGGTTTTTTGAAAAACCTCAATTTGCGAATCATTATGAAAGATCGAAGTGGGAAGTGGAGGAAGAGATCCGCACCAACTTCAGTTCACTTCCTTGGCGGATCGCCCGCGTCGCAACGGTGATTTCTGACGACGCTAGCGGAAAAGTGATTCAACAGAATGCGATACATAATACTTTGAAGCTTTTCTATTATGGTTTGATCTCGTTACTTCCTGGAAAGGCAGAAACTCCGATTCACTTAGTGGACGGAGATTTTGTAATGGAAGCTTTAACGGCGGTGATTTGTAAAGGTCAGTCACAGGGAATTTATAATGTTTGTTATGATCAACAGGGCAGTGTCTCGTTGGGGCGCTTCATTGACCTGGCTTTTGAAGAGTTTAGCAAAGACGAAAACTTTAAAAGTCGTCGTCTGCTCAAGCCTTTATTCACGGACGAAAAGTCCTTTGAAGTTTTGGTCTCAAATGTCCAAGGCTTTGGTGGCAGTGTTCTGAATCAAGGTCTTTCAAGTATCTCTCCATTTGGACGTCAATTGTTTATTAAAAAGAATGTCAGCAACACTGCCATGTTGGCTTTGTTGAATGGTTATAAGATTGCCGAGACCGAAGCGACCGTAAGAAAAACTTGTGAGTACCTTGCGCAAACGAAGTTTGCGAAGTCAGTGCAAGGATAGGGAGCATTTTTATGAAGGCTTTGACCGAAAATGAAAAATGGCTATTAAGTTTTTATCGCACTAGTGAAATCTCTGGAGCTTTGTTTTTCGGCCGCTTGGCCAAGTCGCTGCCGCCGGGACCGATTCAAACTGATTTGACCAAGCACTTTGCCGACGAAAGCCAGCACTCGTGGTTCTGGACTCGTTGCCTGCAGAACCTGGATGCCGAGCCGTTGAAATTGGATATGGCCTATCAAGATCAGTATATTTCGGCAGCGGGAATGCCCGCGAATATCATGGAGATCCTGGGCATCACTTTGATTTTTGAAAAACGCGTGATCGGACAATACGCTCTTCATCGTCAGGTCCCGGATCTGAACCCTGAAATTAAAAAAACCTTGGATCTGATTGTGGAAGATGAAAAGTGGCATATTCAGTGGGTGACGGACGCCTTAAAAAACATGGAAGGCGAATATGGCAAGGACCATATTGATAAAACCCTGAAACGTTTCTATGAGGCGGACAAAGAAGTTTATTTGAAGACCGTGACGGAACATGAAGACAGAATCGCCGGAATTTTAAAATATAAAAAACCTTAAGGACGGAACCTCATGCTAGACAATCAGAAGATCAAACAGCGTATTAGCGAGCTATTAAGTGTTCCTCTGGAAAAATTCTAAGAAGAGACCCCTTTTAAAGATCTGGTGATTGAATTTTTCT
>CAZPYX010000286.1:674-3593 GCA_964590635.1 uncultured Bdellovibrio sp. | reverse complement strand
AGCAAACAATGCGCCCACCAAAAACTTCCCCTCCAACTTTCCCGCATATCCCACCTATCAAAAAGCGAACCCCGCCGATGCACTCATTCTGATTATCTCTTTAACGTCAGACACCTTAGATCGCGGAGCCCTGTATGACGCCGCCTCGACAATTATTCAACAGCTTATTTTACAAATTGCAGGAGTGGGACAAGTGAATATTGGCGGAAGTTCTTTACCCGCCGTACGTGTCACAGTTCACCCCACACAACTAAATAGCTATGGCTTGGCTTTGCCTGATGTAGCCAAGGTCTTAAGTGCACAAAATGCAAATTTACCAAAGGGTCAGCTTTCAGACAAAAATTTCTTAATGAATATCTTAGCCAACGATCAGCTTCTAAAAGCCAATCTCTATAAACCGTTGATCGTGGGATACAGAAATGGTTCTGCGATTCGATTGGCCGACGTCGCCTCTGTCGAGGACTCTGTCCAAGATATTCGTTCGGCAGGATATATGGATGGCCGTCCTGCTGTTTCACTTATTATCTTTAGATCGCCTGGAGCCAACATCATTGACACTGTCGATCGCATCCGTGCGGCTCTCCCCTCGTTGAAAGCATCAGTTTCCTCAGCCATTAATTTCACTATCGTTTTGGATCGCACGACAACGATTCGCGCCTCGGTCAAAGATGTTGAGCACACACTGACTATTTCTATCTTCCTTGTGATTCTTGTCGTCTTTGCATTTCTTCGTGATGCCAGAGCGACCTTCATTCCCAGCATTGTTGTTCCGACTTCTTTAATTGGAACTTTCGGCGTTATGTACTTACTGGGATACAGTCTAAATAATCTCACTTTGATGGCGCTGACCATTTCAACAGGCTTTGTCGTCGACGACGCCATTGTTGTAATCGAAAATATCTCTCGTTATTTGGAAAAAGGAATGTCGCCCTGGGACGCCGCTATGAAGGGCGCTCAGGAAATTGGCTTCACAGTTCTGTCGATGAGTATTTCATTGGTGTCAGTCTTCATTCCCATTTTATTAATGGGCGGTATTGTCGGTCGCTTGTTTCGAGAGTTTGCAGTGACCCTATCTATTGCCATACTGGTTTCCTTAGTGATCTCCCTCACCGCCACGCCCATGATGTGCGCCAAATTATTGAAGCCAAAAAGCGAAGAAAAACGAGGTCGTTTCTACCGGGCAAGCGAGAAATTCTTTATCGGCATGCTAAATTTCTACGAGTGGACTTTAAAAAAGGTTTTACAACACGAACGTCTGACCCTGATGGTCTTGCTAGTAACTGTGGCTGCCACCGGATATTTATTGTACACCGTCCCCAAGGGATTTTTCCCGCAGCAAGACAACGGAACTTTGACGGGAGGAATCCAAGGCTCCCAAGATATTTCCTTTCAATCCATGAATAAACTGACACTCGAGTTTGTAAACATGATCAAGAAAGATCCAGCCATTGATCATGTCATCGCCTTTACCGGAGGTGGCAGTGCAACTAACGGTGGATTCATTTACATTTCGCTAAAGTCCCTTGAAGAACGAAAGATCAGTTCTTCGCAAATTTTAGATCGACTGCGCCCGAAGCTGACTTCTTTGCCAGGGGCCTCGGTTTTCCTGCAGGCAGGTCAAGATGTGCGCATCGGCGGTCGACCGAGCAGTGCTCAATTTCAATACACAATTCAAAGTGAAAATGTTCAGGATCTCACCAAGTGGGGACCTATCTTATTGCAAGAAATGAAAAAGCTGCCCGGGCTCTCCGATGTGAATACCGATCAACAAAATAACGGATTAAAAGCTCTTATAGAATATGACCGATTAACGGCTGCTCGTCTGGGCATCACTCCGGCAACCATTGATAGAACTTTGTACAACTCATTTGGGCAATCCCCTGTCTCAACAATGTATACTAATCGCAATCAATATTTTGTGGTGATGAACGTCACTCCGGAATATTGGCAATCCCCTGATGGCTTGAAGTCGACCTACATCCGAACCTCCGGCCGCGGAATGATCCCTTTGCAAAACTTAGGTCAATACAAAATCGACACAGCCCCTTTGTCCGTCAACCATCAAGGGCAATTTCCCTCTGTGACAATCTCATTCAACCTTGCTCCTGGAGTGGCCTTGGGAAATGCCTCTGCTGCGATTGAAAAGATGGGGCAAAATCTTGGCATGCCCCCCACCATTCATGGCATGTTCGCCGGAACACTTGAAGCCTTTAAAGCTTCATTATCGACGGAACCCTTGTTGATTCTGACCGCGATCCTAACGGTTTACATCGTTTTAGGAATTCTGTATGAAAGCTACATTCATCCCATCACGATTCTATCAACACTTCCTTCAGCAGGTGTCGGCGGTGTTCTGATCTTGATGCTCTTTAAATTAGACTTGAGTGTTGTGGCTTTGATCGGCATGTTGCTTTTAATTGGAATCGTTAAAAAAAATGCGATCTTGATGATTGATTTTGCCATCTCTGCGGAACGCGAGGACGGAAAGTCCCCCCGCGATGCCATCTATCAAGCCTGTCTGTTACGCTTTCGCCCCATTTTAATGACGACCCTCGCAGCACTTCTTGGCGCTGTCCCTTTGGCGTTTGGAACCGGCATGGGGTCGGAACTGCGAAGCCCCTTGGGCATCACGATCATAGGAGGTTTGATCTTTAGTCAGATACAAACTCTTTATACGACTCCTGTCGTCTACATCTATCTTGATCGTTTTGGCCTGTGGTGGAAAAAACAAAGAGGACACTCTTCACCTTCGGAGAAACCATTATGAAAAAACTTTTATGGTTTTTGTCTCTATTGTTCTGCGCTTGCGTAACGGGGCCTAAGCATCAAAAGCCCGCTATTGACACTCCTACAGCTCACAAAGAAGCAAGAGCAGAAAGGAAGTTAGCAGCTCCTAAGGATAACGTTCGGGCAGTCGAA
>CAZPYX010000286.1:0-664 GCA_964590635.1 uncultured Bdellovibrio sp. | reverse complement strand
AATGATCCGCAATTAAACTCCTTGATCGAGCAGGTAAATGTCTCCAATCAAACCATTGCTGCCTCACTTGCAAATGTTCGCCAAGCGAAAGCCTTAATCAAGACAGCTCGAGCTCAGTACTATCCAAATTTAAGTCTCAGTCCCAGTGCAACCAGACAAAAAGGCATCTCAGGTCCTAGCGGTCCCACAGCTACCAACTCAACCACTTATAACTTATTCTCAATTCCTCTTGAAGCATCTTGGGTTCCTGATCTTTGGGGACGAGTTCAAAATACCGTTCGACAAAATGTTGCCAACGCTCAATTGAGTGTCGCAGACCTGGAGAACGTGCGTTTGGCGCAACAAGCAGAGCTAGCAACTAGTTATTACGAACTTCGAGCCCAAGATGAACTGATTCAATTATTTGACTCCACAATTGAGGCCTATAAGAATTCCCTCAATCTCACGCAAACGCTTTCCAAAACTGGATTGGGTTCTGATGAGGCCGTCGCGCAAGCAGAGTCTCAACTGCGAACTACTCAGGCCCAGGGCACAAATTTAAGAATTGCACGGGCGCAGTTTGAACACCCAATCGCCCTTTTAGTAGGGAAAACTGCCTCCACCCTTTCACTTCCACCCGGGTAATTCACAGTTACCCCACCAAATATATCACCATCTGTCCCCC
>CAZPYX010000285.1:0-3654 GCA_964590635.1 uncultured Bdellovibrio sp. | reverse complement strand
AATTCGGGCTGGGTGCAAAGCCCGGGTGCAGAAATCTTAAAAAAGATTGATTAGACCGTGTAAATCCCACTCCGACTTCCACCTAAGGCATCTTGCGAACCTTAATGAAAGTGCGTGCCCTGAACTGCCGCGGATTCAAAACCTAAACCCAACTCAAAACCATTCGCGGCGCCGACACTCAGGAAAGCCTGAGCTAAATCTGATTTCAGTTTGTGAAATACCGGCTGGCCCAAATAGGCCGGAGGATTTTGCACAAGAATTTCCGCAACGCCGCCATAACTTTCACCAGATTCCTGCGCCTTTTTTAGCATCTCTGCAATTTCGTTGTGACGAATCGAAGGAAAGCGCGCTTGGTAAGAATCAATATTATTTTGTGCCACTCGTGCACGCTCATCTGGAGTCAGTTCATATGAACTGATCTGTGAGGCATACCCAATAACTTTCGTTGAAGCACTCACATGGGACATCATCATTTGCGCCACGGATCCTGCCATCACGCGCGACACCGTTTCGCGACCGGAAGATCTGCCGCCACCACGATGATCACTATGACCAAATTTATTTTTCCACATGTCGTCTGCGTGGCCTGCACGCGGAGCTTTTTGAATCTGCGCATAGTCTTGCGAGCGAGCATCCTGATTGCGAACGATCATTGCAATAGGAGTCCCCAAAGTTTTTCCTTCAAAAACACCACTCAGAACTTCCACTTGATCTGCTTCCGCGCGACCAGAAACGACTTGCTCTGTGCCTTTGCCGTGATGACCGGGTCTGCGACGTTCTAATTCTTTTTTTAGAAGAGCTTCGTCAAAAGAAACTCCAGCAGGGCAACCATCAATCAACACTCCCAAGGCCGTGCCATGACTTTCACCAAAAGAAGTGATCACAAAACGTGAACCAAATTGATTTGCACTCATAGCTCATCCTCGCATCTTTGCCAGAAAATTCTTTGTTGCTGGGCCTGGGCAATGAACATCGTCAATCCCGATTGATAATTGGCTCCGCTGATCTGGGCATATTCTCGGCCCATTGAATCTTCTTTATAATTTAAATCATAAACCATGACGGGATCCCACTCTTTGGGAGGAAAAACTGTTTCCGGTCCCCGAGGTGCAGCCCAAATAAGAATTTTCGGCTTCACACCTTCCAGATCCTCACTGCCAGGTCGCGCAGCCCCTTGGCGTGACGAAAAATAGCTCGCTTGCGGCAAAGCTTTCTGAATCATCCCCAAAGTTCCGCCACCGCCCCAGACAAAAATTTCTTTTTGCAGAGGAGCGATCATGCCGACGCCATCTATCAGCTCTAAGAATCCAGCATCGTCGGTGGAGGTTCCAGACCACCGCTGCTTTTCTTTATTAAAATACAAGGTATTCAAAGCGAATAAACCTTTATGTCCACACCATTTCGCAGCGGCTTCTTTATGAGGAGCTGTCACGGCTGCGTATTGCAGACCCAACTTTTGCAAAATCGGCATGGCCTCATCCCACTCTTCGCGTTCGATATGAATGGCAAAAACTGGAAGATTTCTTTTATGGAAAAACTCTGCATGTTCGATCGGCGTGAAGCTGTGTTCAACCGGAGCCCCCAAAACCGCAGCAAAATTCTTGGCAAGACTTGGAGTCATCAACCACTGAAACAACGAAGGTTGATCCGCAGCGCTGCCCTCGCCATCTCGCCAGAAATTGACATGCTGATGACCCTTTTGCAAAAGTCGATACCACGCCCAACGATGACCTTCGGATCTAGGCAAAAAACTTCGTTGTGACGGAACCGCCCTTTGCCATTGGTGATACACCCACAGTTCAGAATAGCTTTTAACTACAGGAGCAAATTTTAATTGAGCAGCCAAATTTTCATAAGCCTGCAAAGATTCAAACTCGTTCATGTCGTGGCACGAAATGATCAGCTTTTCCTTCGGCACGCGAGTTAGCAATTCCTCGGGACTGCCTAGCTCTAAAGGCCAATCAATCCACTTAGATTTCTTAAGGATATCGGCCCACTCAGGACTGTTCCAAAACTCACTGCGATCTTTGACTTCGCGAAAAGAAAATAAAAATTTCTCTTCTGGCATTTCAACTAAAGTCTTTTGAATGAATTCTGAACTTAGGAAGTCGTCACGCAACTCAAACAGCTCAATGCCTTTATGACTAAAGCGATCTTTGAGCATCTCCCAGCGGAACTTTTTATCTTGAAGCGATGGTAACAGAGTGACACAGCCCCCGATATCATTCACCGTGTGAGTCAAAATAGCTTTCTCAACCCCAAGCACAAAGTGATGGTTTTCAAAAAGCCCTTCTGGCATCAAATAAACTTCATCCGCAGCACTGGCATAATTTCCTTCACGCACTTTCGCACGCTTAAGGAACTCTTCTAACGGCGACAATTCTGGATTTAAACGGGGACGGTTCAAAAATATACGTCCATCAAGATCCGTCTTACGACGCACCCAAAGTGTTCGCACTGTTTCAGGCAAAACACTGACGTCAAAACCTGCACCAACAAAGAGATACATATCCTTGTGGGCTTTCTGCAAAGTCTCTAGAAATAGCTGACGCTCTAATTCTCGGAAATAAGCTTCTCCATGTTCCAGAAAAAGCTCCATGATCGTCTTGCCAATTTTCATTTCGATTTCGTGATCCAGATCGACAAAATCGGTGGAGCCCACTGGCAACGAAACCTGCAAGCGCTTCATCAGTTCTGTTTTTCCAGTTCCTCTGTGACCGATCACGACCGTAATCATGGTTGAAGTCCTATCATTTCCCAAAATTCTGGAAAGCTTTTATTAATCGCCTGGGGTTCTTCGATGGTAATTCCATGTCCCATGAGTTTCATCAAAGAGGCTGCCATCACCATGCGATGATCCTTATCTGGATTAAAAGATACCCGTTTTACCAGCTTTTGTTGAGGGTCCCCATGGATGATCATGCCATCGGGCAAGATCTCATGGCGAACTCCCACAAGAGACAAAAGATCTGCCACCTTTTGAATACGATTGGATTCTTTTTTAACTAAATGTGGAGCATTGTGCAGCTTCGAAGTCCCTTGGGCCCAACTGCACAAAACAGCCAGCACAGGGAACAAATCCGGTGCTTGATAAAGATCACAATCCACGGACTTCAACATCGCCGGCTTGGTAACTCGCAATTCGTTGCCTACCACTTCAGTGCCAATGCCCATGCGTTTGAAAATATCGACAAAAACTTTATCGGGTTGCTGACTGTTTACAGGAAAGTTTGTGATTACACTTTCACCTGCCAATGCACCCGCCGCAGCCATGGTGAAACCCGAACTCAAATCCGCTTCAATATCAAATTCTAACTTCTCAATTCGTTGACCGGCAGGAATCAAATAACCTTTTTCAGTTTCCTGATAGCGCATTCCCAAATGGCGAAGCATTTTCATGGTCAGCTCGAAATAAGATTCAGAAACTCGATCACCCACCAGCTCAAACTCTAAATCAAAATCCAGCAACCAGGCATTTAACACCAGAGCTGAAGCATATTGACTGGATTCGGAAGTATCTACACGCAAAGGACCGCGTGGGCGTTTCCAACCTTCGCTGATGACATATAGCTCATTGCGTTTGATTCTGGTCCGAATGCCCAATTGATTCAGTAAATCGAGTAAACCCTTTTGCGGACGCTCCAACAATCGCTG
>CAZPYX010000284.1:0-3682 GCA_964590635.1 uncultured Bdellovibrio sp. | reverse complement strand
TGCCGTCTGCTATGAAATGATAATCTAGTCGTTTGCTTGCCACCTTCAAAAGACCTGAAACATCATCTGGTGATTCCTCGATTTTCAAAATGCCTTTGTCAAAATACCCTTTCATTGGATTTTTCAAAGAATAGCCACGGCCGTTGCTGCCTTTGTATTTCCCCAAATCTTCTGGTTTGTTCCAGGAAATTGGCTTTTCTTTGTTCTCAATAATCAATGTCGTTGTTTGAAAAACGCCATCTGACAAAACCAAACCAGGTATGACATCATTTTCTGAACAAGGAACGAAGCCCCAAATTTCATCGCCTTTAAGAGTCTCAGCCTTCGCGCGTCGGATAGGATAGTACTGAAAGCTGACCTCGTAATTCATGGTTTTAAATAGCTCTTTGATTGCGTATCCAGCCGCTCCATCGTTCGGCATCTGCTCACTCAGAAAAGGAGGCGTTTCTGTGGTCGCAAACTTAATGGGTTTTAAAGGAGTTGCTAAAACAAAAGATGGAAGAAGGAGCATAAACAAAATTTTCATAATGACAGGTATAAGAGAAACTTTGCCTCTTTCACACCCTTTTCACAGTCCCTTAGCATTACAAAGTGATCCAATGTTTCGACAGAACATTGCCAAAACATTTCTTAGTAACCCACAGTGTCACTTATATCTTTGTCATTTATCCTATCGACAAGCTCACAAATGTTTATTACGACTGGAAATTAGGGGGGACACAATGAAGGGAATTATCTTTTCGTTATTATTAGTAGGGGCACTTGCAGCGCAGGCGGATGTAAAATTCGATCGCAGCATTTCTGAATCAACAAAAACACAAATCACTGAAGACTTGGGCTTCGTAAAGACAATGGAAGGCAAGGGCGGCTCTGCTCTTTACCAACAGATCTTCGCAAAGGCGGCGCTGAATGGCACTGACTTGATGGATTTCTTTGGCCAACGCATTTCAACGTTCTCTATGAACAGTTGTGGTGGTGGCAATGCGGTGGCAGCTTGCGTGATTCCTTGGATGGATTCTCACACAATGTGGATCACTCCGAATTACGTGAAAAACAATATTCCGCAAATCTTCCGCATCAGCATCATCTTCCATGAGTCTCGTCACACAGAAGACGAACATGGAAACTGGGGCCATGCGACTTGCCCAACTCCTTACTTGGATGACAACGGCAAAGACATTGTTGGCATTATCTCTGGAACTAAAATGGCGGGTATGCCTGCCTGTGATAACCAAGCGATTGGCGCCTACGGATTGCAAGCTGTTCTTCTTAAAAACATCGAGAAGAATTGCAGCAACTGTAACCAAAAAGTTCAAATGGATGCGAAGCTTTTCGGCGACGACTCTATTTATCGCATCAGCAACCTTGCAGCTAGAAAACAGCTAAAGAATGATCTCTAAGCAAAAGTCCACACGCTTGTTAGTAGTTTTTCTGGCAAGCCTGGGCCTTTTGTTTTTATTCATCCGTTATATGAATCCGGACTCTTTCTCTGAAAAGGGTTCGGACATTCCAAGTCCGACGCTTCAACCAAGTGACGTCTCGGCAAATTCTTCTTCTGACGGGAAAAAATCTTCAACATCAACTGCAATTAGCAGCGACGTTCCTGCGGATCCTAAAGCCGAAGAACAGGTTCACGTTCTTGAGGAAATTCTTAAATCGAAGAACGACAATGATCCTCGCATGGACACGACCTTATTGGTCTTAAGTGAAAATGCCAAAATACGGTTCAGACAGCTTTATAAAAATACTCCTGCCGAAAAACGCAATGATCGCGGAACTATCGTTTTTCTTTTGGGTAGAAATATTGTCAATGCCGCAGACCTCTCTTTTTTCTCTGAGGTCTTAAATGAAAGTCCTTGTCTTAGCTTGGCTGACTGTTCAAAAACTGAAACCGGTGGCCAAAATAAAGAAGGCGATGAACATCAAGGGGGATTCGCGACCAGTCTGGCCTACCCTCAGTTAGTCACTCTTCATTCTTTGGATCACTACTTAGACACTCATGGTTCTGCTGAACTCAGTGAGGCCGTCAAAGATTTGGTGGCTGGAGCCAAACACTCTTCTATTCCTGAAATTTCTAAGATGGCCGAAGCCATTGAAGGAAAAAACCTGCACCACTAGCTTGGTGACAAAGCAAAGTGCGCTCCATAAAAAAACCCACACTTTTTTGAAGTGTGGGTTTTTTTATCTTTAGATTGAGTCTCACTTTAGCCGAGGGCTTCGTCGCCTACAGCTGCGAAAGCTTCTTTTGTTTTCGAACGGACTTCGTCACGTTTTCTGAACTTATCTAGTAGCGAATACATACACGGCACTACGAACAAAGTCAGAGCGGTCGACATGAACACACCACCGATCAAACAGATGGCCATCGGGCGCATTGTTTCTGAACCAGCACCGCGAGACAATGCTGAAGGCACCGCCGCTGCGATCGTGGCAATCGAAGTCATGATGATCGGACGAAGACGGACTGGGCAGGCTTCGATCAAGGCATCGATGGCTTTTTCTGTTCCGCGGTCACGCACCGTATTCGTGAATTCTATCAACAAGATCGAGTTCTTTTTCACGATACCCATCAAAAGCAACAAACCGATCATCGAATACATATTCAAAGTCTGACCAGTTACCAGCAAGGCAAAGAAGGCTCCAGAGAAACTGAATGGCAAGGCCATCAAGATTGCCACCGGATCGATGAACGAATTGAACTGGCTGGCAAGAACCATATAGGCAATGACTAAGCCCATGATCAAAGCGAAGATCAAACTTTGGAAAGATTCCTTAAATGATTTCGCATTACCGCTTTGGTTGATCATGTAGCCAGGCTCGAGAGTTTTCGCCGCAATCTCTTCAACCTTACCCATTGCATCTTGCTGACTCACACCTGGCTTCAAATTGGCCGTGATCGTAATCGCACGCTGACGATTTTGACGAGAGATCTGTTGCAAGCTCGGATTTGTTTCCTGAGTTGTCACACGAGGAAGTGGGATCAAATTTCCTTTCGCATTGCTGATAAAAAGCGTTTTGATTTGCTCCATCGGTTTACCATCATCGGTCAACTTCACACGAATATCATAACGATGTCCACCTTGTGGATACTCGCCGACCTTCACGCCACCGATCAATGCATTCACGGTCGTTCCAATGCTTGTCACACTCACACCATGTTGCGCAGAAACGTCACGGTTCGGTTTGATTTGAATTTCCGGCATACCCAACAAGTAGTCTGTATCGATATCGGCCATCAAACCTGTTTTTTCCATCTCACCCATAATAGTTTGCGAGAACTTAGCAAGTTTATCCCAGTCACTTCCTACAACTGTGAATTCAATTGGGTAACCTTTACCACTCGAGAAACCACGCTGAGACAAGTCCATCAAAACCGGACGAACATCTTTTACCGTCAACATATGTTTACGCACTACTTGCATAAACTCCGCCTGAGTAAGACGACGACCCGTTTCTGGATCTTTAGGACGTTCACTTGGCTCTTTCATTGAAATAAACATCATCGCCTGATTGGCGTCAGAAGAAGACTTCGCAGTGCTGCTGCCGAAACCACCGACCGCCGCATAGACTTGTTTTACCTCAGGACGTTTTAACACCCACTCTTCAATAGTTTTCGTCTGTTCATTTGTATAAGCCAAAGACGTTCCCACTGGCATCATGATACGCGCGATGAACACGCTTT
>CAZPYX010000283.1:3615-3735 GCA_964590635.1 uncultured Bdellovibrio sp. | reverse complement strand
CGTCTTTGCTTGAGCTATCGCGGCCGCCATCTTTACTGCCGCCGGTTTTTCCACCATCACGACTATTTCCGTTTGAATTTCCATTCCCATTGCCATTCGAATTTCCGTTGGCATTTCCGT
>CAZPYX010000283.1:0-3515 GCA_964590635.1 uncultured Bdellovibrio sp. | reverse complement strand
TACCGTTGCCATTTGAATTTCCGTTGGCATTTCCGTTACCGTTGCCATTTGAATTTCCGTTGGCATTTCCGTTACCGTTGCCATTTGAATTCCCGTTCGAATTCCCGTTGGCATTCCCGTTTGCCTTATTCCCTGGAACTTCTAAAACATTTTTGTCTTGTCCGTTGATTTTCTCACCTTGCTGAACTTGAGAAGAACTCCCTGGATATAGGCTATACCCTGGAAATTGCGCCCACGTTGGATTTGCTAAGAGAGATATCCCCGCAACAAGAACTAACTTCTTGTGCTTCTTCACTGTTCCTCCGTTTGTTGGTTTCTTCTATTTCTCTACACTCTGCACTCTGCATATCTCGCAAACCCAAAGAATAAATTTTCTTCACAGTTTTCGATCCGCAAAAACTCAAAATGTAAAAGCATGGTAAAATTGATATTCGAGGGTCTAATCATTTGTTAGTGAAAATCTTGAGAGTTTCAGCCTTTTAATTTCTTTCAAAACGCTCATCAAGATACAGGAAAGTTTTTTTCAAAAAAAAGACCCAAGATTTTTCGTCTTGGGTCCCATTTTTAATTCTATTTTTAGTAAAGCGAACTCTATGTGATAAATGTACTCAGTCTTGCTAAGACGATTTCATTCAAGCAGGTTCAGGTATCTTTCGTAAATTCTTTTTGGCCAACTTATTTTGCAGCCATTCTTTCAACGTCTGAATATCCTCAGGGTACACCATGGATATCATCGTCGCCATCATCACCCATTCAAACATTGCAATGATCATAGTAAGTTCGATTCCAATATGAAGTCCAATACCAGCAAGCAAAATCCAGTATCTAAATTCTTTAATCCATATCAAAGTTCCTAAAGCCAACTCCACAACTAGGGTCGACCAAGTCATCATTTTGATCACGATCATTTGATTCAAAAAGCTCCATGGCATGCGCACAGATTCATCCAAGCGCGTCGCCGTATACACAGCGGTCCCATCAAGCCATTGCGTTCCCTTCATCTTAAACAACGCCGTCGCCACATAAATTACGCAGAATTGAATCTGAATAAGTCGCAATGCCCACGGGGTCTCCTTCTCTGGTTTTGGCCCCACCAAACCTTTGAATCGTAAAAAAAGACGATCCAAAGAGTACGCCTTCCCAGCATGAGAAAAGATTAAGAAGAACAAAACATTTCTAAAAATAATATCGCCGCTGTTCATCAAGAACGTATTCCGATTGTGGAATGACAGCACCGTTAGGAAAGCCAAGATCAAAGAAGTCCTTGTGAAGAAGCCCAAAAGCACTGTGATACTGACAATAAGATTCAAAATAGCCAAGACTGCGGGTACTCGGCGATCATTTGAAAGAAAGTCGAAAAAACTAAACCGATGAATATCTCCATAGGATATAGAGGTCTTCAATGAAATCATAGCATCGACTCCATACCAGACATCTAGATGACTCCAAATCACCACCCAATTGTATATCAATAGAACACCGAAAAAAATGCGCAATAGCGCGATGCTATCAACCGCCATCGGCTTAAAGAAAAAATCATTAATGGACTTGAGAATCGTGGCTAGCTTCATATCTCACCTTCGTATTTGGATAATAGTAATAAGCAGCCTCTTCTTCATAAGGAGATTTTTCTCCGTGAAGAACAAAGACTTTTTCAGGGCTCTCAACATAGTTGGTATATCTATAGAATTGAATTTTCTTAATTTCGCGTTTAAGGCCCACAACTTCTCGATCTGTGATTTCACGCTCAACATAATTGGATACATCAGACCAAATCTCTTGGTGGCGATCCACTTTCAAATATCTCTCGGCAATCGTACAGTATCGATCCCCACCCAGAACAATCTCCCAAAAATTCAATTTCGTCGGCCGAGGAAGTATCCAACGATCCGTTGTCCCATCCTGAAATAAAATCTCGGCCTCGACATAGGCATTCAATGAAGTGGGATTGGGAGCGAACATTGTCCAGCGCTGTTCAAGACCAGTATAGTCAATATATAGACTCAACTTATCTTGAATCAAATCACTCAACTTATTCCTATCAGGAAAAGAACTTGAGAAAATGATCATCAAGTGAAGCGCGATAAAAATCCAAATTGCGAAAATTTTGGTTCTCCGAAAAAGGGAGAAAAAAGAGTCTGTCATCAACACACCTCGTTTTTGTAAAGTCTGAACAGGATCGCTTCCTGATACTTAACAAGGCGGAACTTTAGACTTTGAAGTGTTGAGGATCAAACAAGATTCTTGAAAGCTAGATTACTTATGATTCATAAAACTGGGGGCAAAAAAAGGCCCCCAAGATGGAAGCCTCCGAAAATTAATTCGAAACTTAAAAAGTAGATGTTCTATTTTTTCTTTTTATCCGCTTTTACTTCAATAGTTTTAGCAGTCATCGTGTACTCAATAGTCACCTTGTCACCCACTTTAACTTCACTCTTAGGTGTTTCTGCTCTATCCATTTCCCATTTATCTTTGCCTTTTTGAACAATAATTTTGCTTTCAGAAACTTCAAGAACAGGTCCTGTCACTTGATAAGTTTTAGCGGCAAATGCAAAAGATCCCCACGATACAGCGGCAATAACGATAACTGATTTCATACATACTCCTTCATTTTATTTAGCTCCAGCCCCCTGGAGTTACCAATCGAAATTATGAGACCAAAACTTATCCTTGTTGTCAGGCAATTATTCTCTGCCGCAAGTCACTTTTCCTTGCTGTCGAATATGTTTACATGGTGCCATTCTCTGCCGTTCTCGAGGATCTTATGGAACATTCAGCTCCATTCTATAGGCTCCCTAACTGCATAAATTATGGCACACACTTTGTAATCCCCAATGAACGGAAACACTCGGATCTCACGTAATCGCTAGAGGACATATGAAAAAAACGTTGAAAGTTTTAAGCATTTTAACCGTGATTCTTTTTAACGCCCACGCCTTTGCAGCAGGCCTCGCCGATAAAAAAATCAACGGTGAACGCCTCTATGACCTCTTTAAGAAACAAGGAGTTCCAGAACAAGCCTTGCAAAGATCTTTGGAATTCATGGATAACAATGCAGGCAAAACGGTCAAAGTTAAAACCAAAGTTCGCCCTAAAGAAGGTGAAGCATTTCTTACAGACAGAAGCATTGACGTTCAATCAAATTATATCGCCATCATCGATTTCTCTCAACCATCAGACACACGACGCTTACTTATTTTGGATTTAGAAAAAGGAACGGTCTCCAAGCATTATGTTGCGCACGGAAAAGGTTCCGGAGTTCGCCTTGCGACTAAATTTTCAAATCTAGATGGATCTAAAATGTCTTCTTTAGGTTTCTATCTTGGTGGTTCTACTTATGTTGGCGGGCATGGTGAATCCCTAAATCTTTATGGCCTTGAAAAATCAAACAACCAAGCCGCGGCACGAGACATTGTTGTTCACGCTGCTAACTACGTCTCTCAGGATTTCGTTGATTCCAGTGGCCGACTAGGTCGTAGCTGGGGCTGTCCAGCCGTCGCTCCAGGCATCATTAA
>CAZPYX010000282.1:0-3811 GCA_964590635.1 uncultured Bdellovibrio sp. | reverse complement strand
GGCGCATCTAACACACGCAATTCTACGTCTTTGTGATTCGTCACACGGCACCGCTGCGCCCAACCGTCCCTACCGGCGACTCGTGCCTTAACCACGTCAAAGTCCGCCATCACATATGTCTCTGGAATCACATTCCCCATAAAGATAGAGACATCAATTTGCGTGTAGCGGGTTTTACTATTCTTTCTTTGATTGAAATATTTTTCTGAATACCACAACGCTGCGAGATCTTCTTTGTTTCCTTTAAAGTCACGCAGTTGTTTGTCCAAGTTTTCACTGATCTCAACCGGTTCAGCACTTCTTAGACGGTTCATGTGTTGGAACATGTAAGCAATGATGCCGCGGTTTTGATGGAAGATCGTCAGAAACCTCGCCATAGCTTTGGGGTTCTGTTCAAACAGCTCGTAATCGATATTGATGTGCGAGCCACCCATTCTATAGTCCGGAATCACACCCTCTTTTTCCATAGCCGCATACACGCCTTGGATTTCCGCCATGGTTGGATTGTATTTGGGAGATACGATTTCAATGTTACCACCGCGAGGGGACTCGGTCACGATGTTGCCGTCAGAGTCATAGTTACGGGTAACACCGTCCCACTCAACCCTCCATGTGCGATCTTTGGCATCTTTGAATTCGTAAGCGATGCTCAAAGAATGTCCGTGCGACCCCTGCTGCAAAGGAGTCACCCCCGTGCGATCACCCGTGAACATCTCTTTAATGCTTTCGGCGACGGATTTGATTTTCGCTTGGCGGGATTCCGGCGTCATATCATAGATCGTGGAAGTCCAAACACCATTCGCATCATATTCAGCTTTGAGTTTCAATGGCATGCGTGCAGTGAATTCACTACCCAAATCAATCTTGTTCACATCCACACCGTCTGCTTTTACTTTTACTTCCAGAGGAGAAGTCACATGATCAATGGCTTTTTTCGGTGTCAGGTATTTTTCGATATCACGAGTAAGATCCGAAGCCACCGCCCAATCATGCAAGAGCTGATTGATCTGGGCGTACGAAGGTTTTTCCAAAGCCGCCAACTTAATGATAAACTCTCGAGAAATGCGGTTGATTTCCGCAGTTTTACCTTTTAAGAACGGAGCCTCATCCCAATTCCACATCGGCATCAGATAGGCGGCGTGCAAGTTGAGGCCTGCGCGTTTTTCAACAGACGTGAAATTGCCTACAGCCTTCATAATTTCCTCAAAGGGCAAATCAAAACGAACAGACAGTTTTTTAAGTTGCTCGGTAATAGGTTGCATTTTTTTGAGAATCCATTGGTTGTTGGGTTCTTCACGAAGAATGATCGCGTAATCGAAATACTGACCAAGATTTTCAAAGACCGGCGGCACCAAAGAATAGCTGGATACGGTTGCCAGATCTTTCATTTCATTCGTCGACAGACGTGATGCAAAAATGGCCTGCACAAATCTTCTGACAACCTCATCCTTCATCCCTACACGAAACTCAACACCAATGGAGTTTGGATAAAAACGATTTTTCTCTAAACGCAACGGACCACGGCCCGAACTCATATCCAACCAGTCATCGTCCATAGCAATCATCTTATGTTTTGCACCCAAAAGACCGGTATTCCCCTGAATCCCACGCAGTACAACATAGGATTGCAGCATTCTCGCCACTTCGCCGACGTGACCTTCGTACATTTTTGTTTGTTCAGGCAAAAGATTTGTGATTAAAGGCATAACAACACGCTGATGCCCTGGGGCTTCGAACAACTGACCACTGCTGCCCATCAGAGTTCTGAACCACGTCTGCATGTTTTCGAAATCAGCGTAGGTTGTTTGAGGTTTGAAAATAATCTCCCAACCTTGATTAAGCTCTTTATGTCCTTTAAAGATGTATTTTTCAGACTCACCAATAAGTGGTTCCCAATAGTCATATTCCAAAATCTCTGCATCGTAATTGTAACTTTTAAGGGCCCATGAAATATTGCTTCTTTGAGCTTCACGGCCTTTATCATAAATAACCTTCACCGTCTTTTTATCGAAGAATGAGAAAGGACTTCTTGGAAAAATTCCTGCAAAAGCCGTCGCTGCCTCTTTAAGTTCATCTGGTCCGGCATTCTGCCAGTCGAATGTTAACAACTCGGGCGGTATTGCATTCAAAGTAATAACTTTTCCTTCAGAATCAATGACAGGCTTCTTATTGCGGTGTTGACCCACCAAGAATTCCTGTATGAGCGGGACCCAAAATTCTCTGGAACCCTTCACAATGGCCTGCACTAGCAAAGTATTACTGGGGGACATGACTCTCAAAATTTTAGAAGAAGAACCCTCTTTTTCTGCACCGAAGGTGACTGGAGGCTTGATGTCGCGATTCATACCCAGAACCGGGATCTCCATGGCCTTCAGATTGATGCCCTGTTCATACATATTCATAAAGATGTCGTGAGCGGTATAATCAAGACCCGGTGCTTTCTGCGCGTAAACCGCGTTGGAAAAAAAAGTCACTGACAATGCAAGCGGCAGGATCTGTTTTAAGATGTTACTCGTGTAAGTCTTCATAAATAAGTCTCCTGGGAGCTAACCCTACTAGACTTATTACAATCTCTGTGCCTCCTAACTTTCCGTCTCAAAATAAGACCAATAAGAGTTTAAATAAAAATAATTTGAAATAGGAACTAGATACCTCAGAATGAAACACCTTAAGCGCGAATAATAATTAACAGTCGCTTACCATTTGTGGCACTCGACATCGGAGTTTTTACGTCGCAAAAAATTGATTACCGTCGATTAGTTGTAATTGCAATTTAGTGAAGACATAGAACTTTGCTGATCACAGAGAGACCTTCACCGGTGCAGGATGCGAGCCGGGCAAAGCCCGGCGATGACGAGGCAGGATGCTGTGCCAAACGGAGAATCAGCAAAGTTCTGTGTCTTCACCAAATCCCCGCTTTACCACCAATCTCATGGAGAAGTTGTTGTTCAAATAAAACTGCCAATCTCATGGTGCAGTTGTTATTCAAGTCAAAAAAGGGAGCTTCCTCTAAGCTCCCTTTTTATTTAAATTTATAATTTCAAAATTTTCTTATTAAATTCAATCAGCTCAACTAGTAAGCTTCACAGCGAACATCTGCTCGGCAGTAGGATCCATGAACACTTTCAGAGCAACTTTTACGGGCTTGGAATTCAGCTTCAACATAGGTCTTCGCATCTCCTTTGTAAGTTCTAGAAATCAAAGTGTCCTGCAACACGCACATCACGCCTTGGCGAACTTGCGCATCACGTTCATCTGTACATTTAACAGCCGCTTGGCAGTAGCTCGAGTGAACACTGCTGGCACAGGCTTGACGAGCATTTGCTTCGGCCTCAAGTCTTGTGCGCCCTTTTCCCAAAGAGGCTTTGTAAACTAAAGTGTCGACGACCATACAGGCCATCTCCTGAGGTTGAGTTGGGTAAGGTTGAGGTCTTTGTGAAGACTCTAACATCGTCAGTCTTTGATTGATTTGATAAAGAGATGATTCCAATTGTCCAACGCGGGATTCAAGAATGCGCACTCTTTCACTATCGTTACCTGGGCGTACTTGCGCACTGGCCGTGGAAGCTCCCATCAAAAGTACGAATGAAAAAACTAATACCAAAGAATTTCTTATGAATGCCATCATCGTTGCCCCCAGCGGTTTTTACCTTCTCCCCTAATGAAGAAGATGAAAAATACTAAAGCAAAACAGAGGCCAGCTCATTTAGAGTCAACATGACACCACATCAATACAGACGTTTTTTCAATCGCATTAGGTACGGACACACTTTTGGTAGCGCACCTGCGAAACCAAAAGTGTGTCCGTACC
>CAZPYX010000281.1:0-3851 GCA_964590635.1 uncultured Bdellovibrio sp. | reverse complement strand
GCAAGAGCCCTTACAGGGCTATCAAGCGGAAAACCGTAAAACTGTTGAAGCTTGTGTAAGTCTTCAACAGGCATTGCTTGCAAATGATACGGCAACGGCAGTTCAAATTTTGAAAAATTTGAGTAGTCTTAAAGATGAAGGCCACAACCAGTACAATCCTTAGAACGCCATTTAGGATTCAGTTATAAAAAAAGCCGACTGAGAGAAGTCGGCTTTTTTTGTTTTATTGAATCAGTTTTTCGAAGTTGTTCAGTTTTTCTTTTACAACATCAATTGATTTTTGCCAGAACTCAGGTTGGCGAATATCTTCCCCCAGATGTTTCTGGATAAGATCTTCAGCAGTCATACGTCCTGTGTCGCGAAGAATATCTACATAGGTTTTCATAAAGTTCGAGCCCAGCTCTTTTCTGCGCGCATAGATACTTAAGCTGAATAAATATCCAAATGTATAAGGGAAATTGTAAAAGCTCAGTCCCGCAATATGGAAATGCAGCTTGTGCGCCCAGAAAAGATCATCATTCTTAGATAGAGTTGGTCCATACCACTTGGTCCAAGTTTCATCCATGAGCTTGCGCAGTTCCGCGGCATCGACCGCACGTTCTTTGCGCATTTCATAAAATTTCTTTTCGAATTCAAAACGAGTTGGAATATTAAGCAGCAGGGCCATGGCACCTTCGACATCATTCCAAGCGAATTCGACCTTTTCTTCGTAGCTGGTGGCCTTTTGAATAAGGGCATCGTGCAGAACTGTTTCGGCGAAGATGCTGGCTGTCTCTGCCAAAGTCATAGGATAGTTCATTTGCGCTCGCGGCATGTCTTTCATCACCCAAGAGTGGAAAGCGTGACCTAACTCATGGGCCAGTGTGGAAACGTCACTGTTCGAGCCCATGTAAGTCATATACACACGGGGCTCTAAGCTTTTTGTAAAACCGGTGCAGTAAGCTCCGGTTGTCTTATTCGGAAGGACGCGACCTTCGATCCACTGATTCTTAACCATCATTTTAACGAAGTCGCCCATTTCAGGGGAAACCTGAGCAAATGATTCGCTGATGAGTTTTGCACCGTCTGCAAAACTCATTTCCTTTGTAGAGCCAGCAACAGGACTTGGCGCTAAAAGATCCCAAGGGTCTAATTGCTTCTTTTTCAAAACTTTAGCCATCATAGCCGGAGCTTTTTGAATATCTTTGATATTGTTTTGGCAAGCGGTCAGCAAGGCCTCAAGGGTTTCCTTGCTGATGCGATTGTCCCAAAGAGGCTGATCCAAGAAGTTCATTTCTTTTTTGTGTGATCGTTTGCTGTTCACTTCGTGGCGCCATCCAGCCAAGGCATTAAGAACTCCAGCGGCAGTTTCTTGGTGTTGTTGCCAAGCTTCTTGAATGCCGTGCCATGCAACCTTGCGATCTAATTCATTACTCGTGCGAGTCAGTGAATGCGCCTTTGCCAGTCCGACCTCTTCAGTGCGTTCTGGATATTTCAAGGTCACTTTCATCTTGCCGCTAAGATCAGTATAGAGGTTGCCCCAGGCATTGTGACCTGTCACAGAGAGGCCTTCTAGCAAAGTTTCCTCAGCTTCAGATAATAAGTAAACCGCTTGCAAGCGTTGTTGTGACCAAATGAATTCATGACCTTTTAACTGGGGATGATTGACCAGTTGTTGGAAGGTGTTTTCGTCGCAGCGTTTTAGGAAGATATCTAAAGGAGTCAGTGCCTGGGTAATTTTAGAACGAATAGACTCAAGTTCAGAAACTTTACCTTTGGCTTCGCTGTGAGTCGCATCCACGGAAAGGATGCAATACAAATAAGTGAACATATTGGAAAGTATGACCGAGCATTTTTCTTCAAGAATGTAGAGATCTTGAATTTTTGCAATAGCTGCCGCATCCGGTTTTGCGAAGTGAGTTTTCACTGCGGCAATTCCTGACTCTATTTGTTTCAAGGAGTTGGTGACGGCTTCCCAATCACTTAGAAAAAGGTTTGAGTTAATAGACGGGTATTCAGATTCGATGTTCCAAGCAGGTGTTTCCATGCGAGAAGCCTAACACGCTCATTTAAAAGCTCGCAAGGCTATTCAGTTCTGGGATCTTCACCGGGGACAGGCAAGTCCACAGGTGGAATCTTTTTGGCATTCTGCGGATCTATTGGTGCAATCGGCGGCTCCATATTGTGGGGACGGGGCGTTTCACGGGGAGGCGGCAGTTTAAATCTTTTTTCTTTTGGAGTGGGATACTGCTTAGGGTTTGTTATCGCGTTTGAATTTGTCGTTGAATCGCGAATCTCTTCAGGAGTTGATAAGGCATGGGCAGTAACTGGAGTTAGACTGATAAAGATGTAATTAACAAAGATAACTTTTAAAGTTTTCATAGGATCCTCCTAGAGATACAGGAACCCAGTCTCTTGCTAGAAATACCAGGCTCCTGATGTGCTAGGTCCTCAGTGTCTTCTTCGCGCGATCATGCCCGCTAGGAATCCCACTGCAGCCGCTCCTAACACAGTTCTCAAGGGTCGTTCTTTTACGAAACTTTCAGAACTAGCAATCGCGTCTTGCGCTCTTCTTTGTACGCTGGCCCAACTTTCTTTGAGGTCAAACTTACCAGAAGAAATTTCACTGTGAGGAGAACTCATGGGAGTTGAGCTTCCAGAAAGTGATGAACTACTAGAGGGACGATAACTAGAACTGGAAGAACTTGTAGTGCCTTTATTTGTGCCTGCGAATTCAGCCATAAAAAGCTCCTTCCACTTGTTATTGATATTGTCCTCCCAAGTGAAATGATGCTGAAGAAAACTTCGCACTTTGTGTCGTTGATCAAGAAAGTTAGCACTCCAAATAGAAGTTCTTTCGGATCTGAGCAATATATTGGCCGAAGGTAAGTAGTTTTAAATGGTCAAATAGTAACAAATACTGTTACATTAACAAGAAGTCGTCATAAAGTTTCTAAGAAGTATTAGGGAAAAGAAGTGTTATGAAAAAGCTCGCAGATACTAAGTTGTCAGTGTTAGATCTCGCACCTGTGATAGAGGGAAAAACTATTGCGGAATCTTTTTGTAATACATTAGATTTAGCTCGTCATGCGGAGCGTTTGGGGTATCACCGTTTTTGGATGGCTGAGCATCATAATCTCGAAGGCATTGCCAGCGCTGCGACGGCGGTGTTGTTGGGATATGTAGCAGGGGGTACGTCAACGATTCGTGTAGGTTCTGGCGGTATCATGCTTCCGAATCATGCGCCCTTGGTTATCGCCGAACAGTTCGGCACGTTGGAAACACTTTATCCAGGAAGAATTGATTTAGGATTAGGACGTGCGCCAGGCACGGATGGTTTGACCATGCGAGCTTTGCGTAGAGAAATGACGGGACGAGAGGCTGACTTCACTGAACTTGTTCAAGAGCTTCAATATTATTTTGCTCCAGCAGAAGAAGGACAAAAAGTGCGCGCTATTCCGGGAGCGGGACTGAATGTTCCCATCTGGTTGCTGGGCTCAAGTCTTTACAGCGCGCAGTTGGCTGCAGTTTTAGGATTGCCTTACGCTTTCGCAGGACATTTTGCTCCTGAATTGATGATGCGTGCGATTGATCTGTACAGAGTGGGATTTAAACCCTCTGAAGTCTTGAAAGAACCAAAGGTGATGATCGGTGTTCAAGTTCTGGCGGCACCGACGGATGCTAAAGCCGATCTTCTTGCGACGTCATTGTATGAAAGATTCCTTGGCATCATTCGCAACCAGCGTGTGAATCTTCGTCCTCCCACTGAAAATATGGATGTCAGATGGAGTGTGAAAGAAAAAGAATTAGTTCTTTCGCGATTGGCTACGTCAGTGATCGGTGGTCCTGAAAAAATCAAGAGAGGCTTGCAA
>CAZPYX010000280.1:0-3948 GCA_964590635.1 uncultured Bdellovibrio sp. | reverse complement strand
ACTTCGGGCGTTTCTCAAAGAGCCATGGCTCAAGCTGATTCGAAACAAATTGAAGCAGAGGAAGCAACTGCAGACGCAGAAGGCTCGAAGGCCGAAGCGGCAGAGGCGAAACGTCGTTCGGAGGAAGATCGTAAACGCAGAGACAAATCTCGCGCGGAGGCGCAGTCTGCTATTAATAAAGCTCGTTCGATGGAAAATGACGCAAAAAAAGAACAAGCTGATTCAGAGCGTGAGTCTGCAAAACTAAAAGCAGAAACAGCTGAACATGATCGCGAACAGAAAAATGCGGAGAAAGAACAAGCCGCTGCTTCTGCACGCATCAGAGCTGCCCAAGAAAAAACTAAAAAAGCCAATGAACTTCGTGATGAAGCTCAAAATCGTCGCAAGGTTGCAGAGAAAAAAGAAGACGAGCTAAAAGGTCAGGCAAAAGACCTAGAGAAAGAAGCCGCTTCCGCGACAGAAGCCGGAGTTAAAGCAACAAAAGAAGCTGATGAGGCCAAACTCGCAACACAAAGAGCAGAGCAAAACTTAGCTAAGACAAAGTTGTTGGTGCAAAAAGCCGTTGCTGAGTCAAAAGCTCGCGATGCAAAATCCAAACAGGAAATCGCCCGTGCTGATTCCGATAAAGCAAAAGCGGAAGCGGAAACAGCTCGTTTGAAAACACAAGGTGAGCAAGCGGCCGCTATGACTGAAAAGATCGATGGCGAACTGAAGTCCGCTTTGTCTGCTTCTAAAGAAGCGGTTTCTCAAGCAGATAGTGAGCGCAAAAAAGTCGGTGATCTTAAATCTCAGGAAGATAAGGTCAGACAAACGGCTGCGAAAGCAAAACAAGAGTTGAACAGCAATCAAAACAACTTGAAAAAGGAACAAGCGACGTCGGCCCTTGAAATCGCAAGATCAAAGAAAGCCATCGCAGAGTTGGAAGCCGAGACGGCTAGGTCGGAAGCTGAGTTAAAGCGTTTACAGAACGAAGCTGACAAAGCCAAAGCAGAGCGCGAAAAGTTAGAAAAACAAATTGATTCCGCTAAAAACAACGCTGAAGAAGCAAAAATTAGAATGGAAACTGTAAAAGCGGATGCTGAAGCTGAAAAACATAAACTAGAGGCTGCGAAAATTCGCGCTGAAGGAAAAGTAGCTACGGCGGCGGGAGCAACGGATGACAAACCGGCTCCAAAAAAGAAAAAGAAATAAATGATCGCGAAATGAAGTAATAAAAAAAGGGAGATGGCTCCCTTTTTTTATTCATGCTGTTTAAGCATGCTAGATGCTCAACATTTGAATCGACATATATCCCAAAACTGCCGCACCGATCAGAGTGAAAATCGGACCCATTTTGTCTGACAGTTTTCTTGCTAGATACAATCCAATCAATGTCGTGGTGAAGGCCCACAAACCGATCGAAACCAAGAACGGAACGATAGGCTTATTTGCAATTCCTAAAGTTACGCCGACACCGAAGGCGTCCAGGCTGGTCGCGAACGACACGATGAGTACTTTTGTGAAGCTATGAAAATCGACTTGTTCGTCTTTGGGTTCTGGATTGCGCAGCCCTTGGATGCCTTCCATAGCCATATGAATGGCGACCGCAGCCAGTAAACCAAAGGCAATCCAGTGATCAATGGATGAGATCAAACTGATCACGTGGGAACCCGCCAAGAAGCCGATAAGCGTGGCGATAAGCTCGGCACCGCCAGAACTAAAAGCGAATCTCAGAGCATCTTTAGTTGTGAAGGGACGTGAGCCCATGGCAAGAGCGGCAGAAAACGAATCGGCACTAAGAACTAAACCCAAAATGAGTACTTCCAGAAACATTCTAAAATCCTTTAAATTTATGCCGTGAAGTCTTTTAGAATAGAGACGACACGGCGTTGTTAAAACACCAGTGTCAGTCTCATCAACGAGTCCGCAAAGATGGCGGATTCGCGAATTGGCCGGGTTTTTATACCAGTATGTCGACCAATTCCTCAGCTTGGGACGCTGAAAGATTACTCCCTAACGATGTGCTTAAGATAATTTTGAGCAGGGATTTTGTCAAGGGGCTGTTTTCGACTCAGAACAAAGGAAATTGTGGCTGAAGGCGGGTGGTGATTAAAGCGAGCCCACCTTCAACACTAAAAAATATTCGGATTACCGTCAGCTATTTAGCTGCGACTTCTGAACAGAAAGGAACAGAGAACTGAGTCTTATCCAATTTGATAGCCACTTGTGGCTTCTTCAAATCTTTCTTGGAAAAACTCAAGACGCTATGAATTTCAGTGGCCGCTAACTGCGGAGTTGGACGCCCTTCAGAGTCCAAGTGAAGTTGCACACCCCATTCAGAATAATTAATTTTCAAAAGAGACTCTTCCATCTTCTGCAAACTTTCACGAGAAGCAGAGATGCACTTGGGCTTAAAGGCGACCTTGGCGATCGCTAAAGATTCATCTCCAGTGTAGGGAATGTCTTGTTGGTCAGTTTGCCATTGCAAGAAGTCTTTGGTTTGTTCATGGATCTTTTTATATTGTTCGCCCACATTTTTAGCGAAGTTGGGCATGAGTGGATGAACAGCGTCGCGCACTAAAACCCCTGAGGCATTGCGAATGGCGGCGCGGTCCATGCTGCTTTTGCATTCAGAGCCTTTGTTGTTAAGACCGAGCTCTGGAATATTCAGACACGAAAAATTAGAAGCAAAAGCGACATTGAAGCGATCTGTGTTCACTGGAATATCAGCAGGCAATCCTTGGGAGTTGATGATGGCTTTGACTTCACCAGCACTTGAAAAGATAGGTGAGCCTGAGTTGCCAGAAACAATATCGCAAGGAACCAAGCTGATCACCGAGCTTTGCGCGGTGATGAACAAAGGATTGAGCATTGATTTCTGCGCAGCTTTGCAGCTGATCTTTCTTAAGATGCCAACGTCTTCATGTGGATCGACTTTATAAATTGTCAAAGCCTCGTTGTTCGCAACACCTGTGGTGTTGATCGTAACAGGTTTGCGTGAAGCCTTCTTGGTCAGTTTTAGAAATGCATAATCCGGAGTGAGGGGCGTGTCTTTCAAGGCGCTGGAAACCGAAAGAACTTGATCGCAGTCAGCGAACTCTTGGGGGTCTTTTTTGTTTTCTGGGAAAGTGAAGCTGATGCGACCTTTGCAAGAAGCTCCTTCTTTGCGCATATTTTCGGGAACACAGTGCAGATTGGTGGCGATGATATCGTCACGGACCAAGACACCTGTGCACACATTGGAATCATCATTCAAGATTCCGGCCACTGCGGGCTGACAGTCATCTGGATTTTCACAGACAACAAAGTAGCGACCTAGGTCATTCTTTTTCGAGTTTTCTTTGCCCCAGCTAGTAACAGATGAAAGGAAAGCTGGAACGGCGAATAGGAGCGCGGCTGTGAGATTTCGTTTAATCATGGATCTCAGTATGGCTGTGATCCAACAACACCGAAAGACTTCTGGACGTCCTATTTTTTGCGCGGAAGTAACATGTAATCTGGCCAAAACCGAGAGTGGCAGGGCTTTCGAGGGGAAAGCCCTGTTGTGAACTAGCCTTGAGCCCCATGATAATAAATAGTTCGCGTTGGATATGCGAAGTCTACTTTCATTTCAGCGGCAATCTTCAGAATCTCAAGGAAGATGCGTTGCTGATGTGCGAGTTCTTCAGGCCCAGTGAAAACTTGCAAATGGAAATTCACCAAAACGTCCAAAGTCGAAGCGTTGAAGTTATTGAAGGCCACAGTCACTGTGTCAGGAATGACTTTCGCATCTTGAACGATCAAATAGCGAATGCGATCACAGAACTCTTCGATTTTTTCGATAGGAGTTTCGTAAGTCAGTCCTAAGATTTGACGAATGCGGCGTGCTGGGCGAACCCCCATATTGTCGATGGTCTCTTTGGCCATGGTGCCATTGGGAATCGTGATCACAGAGTTGTAGAAAGTGCGAATGCGAGTGGAGCGGAAACC
>CAZPYX010000279.1:0-4022 GCA_964590635.1 uncultured Bdellovibrio sp. | reverse complement strand
TCCGTCTGGCGTGCAGTATGGAAAACCGGATCGGAACAAAGAACAACTTTCACCTTCGACCAATCTTCGGGACGAGGTTTTAATTTGGCTCCAGAAAAAATAGTCTGGTCATATCCATCTGGCCCCATCATGACTTCCATCATTTTATACAGATCACCAGCTTTGCGACACATCGGTCCCATGGTGGTGTAAGGATATTTATCACCAACCAAAACATTTTTAATTTCTTCCCGAGAGTAAGGAAAATGTCCGGTGAAGGGCAAAAGATGTTGTGAAGGCTTGTGACCGAAGATTCCACAGAAGGTCGCCGGCATGCGAATACTACCACCAATATCGCTGCCGATTCCCATCGGTGAAGCACCAGCGCCAATCAAGGCCCCTTCGCCACCGCTGCTGCCTCCCGGGGTGCGCTCCAGACTGTAGGGATTGTTCGTCAATCCATAAACTTTATTATAAGTCTCAAACCAAAATCCCAATTCGGGCACATTGGTTGTGCCCATGGGAATGGCGCCCGCATCTTTAAGTCGAGCCACAATCGTTGAGTCCCAATCCATGACATCATCTTTGTGATGAACACTGCCGCCAGTGCGTTTCATTCCTTGATAGGCGAACATTTCTTTGACGGTGAAGGGAACTCCGAACAGAGGTGGAAGCGGGGAGTGATTTTTAGTCAAAATTTCGGTTTGGTCCGCCGCCAATTTTCTGGCGCGAACAAAATCAGTTTCAACCATCGCGTTTAATTTTGGATTTACTTCTTCAATGCGCGCAATATGCACTTCTAAAACTTCGGAAGGAGAAACTTCTTTGGCTGCAACCTTTGCAGCGATTTGCAAAGAAGAAAGTTCAAGTAGTTCGTTCATATGAAACCTTCTTGAGGGTTGGTCAAAAAGGTCCATATGCAAGGCGGAAGGTTTTATTCGCAACGCAGGCGTGGCAGCGCCACGTCGGAGTGGAGAATAAGGCCTGACAACGCAATCAGATGGTCCTTTTTCACCAATCCATTAAACGTTGAAACGGAAGAACAAGATGTCACCGTCTTTTACGACGTACTCTTTACCTTCGACGCGGTATTTACCAGCGTCTTTCACGGCCTGTTCAGATTTGTAAGTGAACAAATCTTCGCAGTGATAAGTTTCAGCTCTGATAAAGCCTTTTTCGAAATCCGTATGAATCACGCCAGCAGCTTGTGGAGCTTTTGTGTTTGCACGAATCGTCCAAGCACGAACTTCTTTTTCACCCGCAGTGAAGTATGTTTGTAGGCCCAAAAGAGTGTAAGCTTCGCGGATCAAACGGTTCAAACCTGGTTCTTCAGCGCCAAGAGCTGCTAAGAAATCAGCGCGATCTTCTTGAGGAAGAAGAGCGATTTCTGCTTCCATCGCAGAACAAATTAAGATCGTTTGATTGTTTTCTTCAGCCGCACGTTTTTCAACAGCCTTAGTCCAATCATTGCCACCTGCGGCGAAGTCAGAATCATTTACGTTCATCGCGTAAAGAACTGGTTTCGCAGTTAGAAGATGCATCTCTTTCATAAATGGAACTTCCAAGTCATCCAAAGTTACTGAGCGTGCAGGAAGACCTTTGCTCAAAGCCTCAACAGCTTTTTTGGAAACTTCGTATTCCATTTTGATTTTTTTGTCTGTCGTACTTTTCGCCATTTTTTCAGTGCGCTTCATACGTTTTTCAGCAGAATCAAGATCGGCCAGCATCAACTCGGTGTTGATGATTTCGATATCACGAAGTGGATCTACGCTGCCAGCAACGTGGATGATATTTGGGTCGTCGAAACAACGAACCACGTGCACGATCGCATCAGTGGCGCGGATGTGTGAAAGAAATTGATTTCCCAAACCTTCACCCTGCGAAGCACCCTTAACGATACCCGCGATATCCACGAATTCCATTGTTGTTGGAATCACTTTTTGAGGCTTAATAAAAGTAGTGATCTTATCCATGCGAGGATCTGGAACTGTTACCACACCTACGTTTGGATCGATTGTACAGAAAGGATAGTTAGCTGCTTCAGCTTTAGCAGAAGTAAGCGCATTAAAAAGCGTACTTTTACCAACATTTGGAAGACCGACGATACCAACCTGAAGTGCCATTTTTGCTCCTTAAGAGGGAAGTTGCCTTTTTGATTCTCTCTGCGTTGCTGCGTCCTCGACGTACTGATAGTACGCCACCTAGGATGCTTTTGGCCTTGCGCCTTGATAAAATCAAAAAATCAACTTCTGGGTGGTTTGAGATTTAGTTCTTATTTAGACCAAATCAAAAAAAACCGGGATAATTAATCGCTGAACTGTATATTACCCGTTGAATTTTGTCGAAGCTTTTTGAATTCCATCAAGAATGATGCTTTCAAGAGCGTCGCAGCCTTTATTGAGGAAATCGGGAAGAACAGTGCTCTCTTCCTTGGTGAATTTTCCCAGAACATAGTCTGCCACAGGGAAGTTCGGATTGTCAGGGCGACCAACGCCGAGTTTTAGGCGTGCATAATCTGCGGAACCCATCAAACCCGAGATACTTTTGATTCCGTTGTGACCGCCGTGACCACGGTTTTTGTGAATTTTCATTTGGTTGAAGGGCTGGTCAATATCGTCATGGATAACGATCAGGTGATCGAGGGGGATTTTATAAAAGCCCATCAATGGCTGAACAGATTCTCCAGAGAGATTCATGAACGTTTGAGGTTTACAGAAGATGACTTGATGACCTTTAAATTCAACCTGAGCAATTTCAGCTTTGAATTTGTTTTGCATGCGAGGATTGCCAACACCTTGAAGGAAATAATCCACAGCCATGAAGCCGACGTTGTGACGAGTGAATTTATATTCGTTACCTGGATTGCCAAGACCGACGACTAACCACATAAGGCCCTCTTAAAAAACAAAGGCAGCTCGGGTGAGCTGCCTTTGGAGTGATTCTTTAACGAATCTGCTGAAAATAATTTTAAGACTATTTTCCCAAAGGGAAATAGAACTATTTCTTCGCAGCTGGTTTTGCAGCAGCAGGAGCTTTCGCGCCAGCAGCAGCAGCCGGAGCTTTTGCGCCAGCAGCAGGTGCAGCAGCAACTGGAGCCGCAGCAGCAGGAGTTGCAGCAACTTCTTCGTCTTGAGCGCTAACAACTGCAAGAGTCAATTCAGCACCAGAGATGATTTTGATTGCAGAAGAAACTTTCAAGTCAGACACGTGAAGAGCGTCGCCCAATGCCAAGTTAGAAACGTCAGCAGAGAAGAACTCAGGGATGTCTGTAGGAAGAACTTCAACCTCAACTTGACGGTTAACTACGTTCAACAAACCGCCTTCAGAAAGACCGATTGGTTTACCTTCAAGACGAACTTCAACCCAAACGCGAACTGCTTTTTTAAGATCCAAAGCGTAGAAGTCAACGTGTTGAGGACGACGAGAAAGAGGGTGAACGTCTACTGATTTAACAAGTACAACGATACCGTTTGCGTTTTTTTCAGATGATTTCAAATTGAAAAGAGCATTTTCGTAAGCACGAGTGTTGTACTTAACGATTTCTTTTTCACCAACAGTTACGTTGATAGGTGCTACTGCTCCGTAGATAACTGCAGGAACTTGACGGTTCACGCGAAGTTCACGGCTGTTGCCTTTGCCAGATTGACGAGGTTCAACAGTTAATTCGATTCTGTTTTTCATATTTTTTTCCTTCTAGTCCGATAGAAAGGGTTATTAATTGCCACCTTGCGGGGGCTGCTTTTTTCTTTTTTTAACTGCAGCGCTTTTTGAGCGCTCGTTTAAACATCAAACAATGAACTGACAGAGTCATTGCCGTGGATTCTCTTCATCGCTTCGGCCAAAACCGGAGCTACTGAAACCACCTCAATTTTTCCGCAATTCTTCGCAGTTTCCGATAACGGAATCGTGTCGGTCACCCATACTTTTTCGATACGGCTTTCCTTCAGACGGCTGATAGCAGGACCCGATAAAACGGGGTGCGTTGCGACGGCGAACACCTGTTTTGCCCCATTCTTGTAAAGGCTGTCAACTGCTTGTGTAAG
>CAZPYX010000278.1:0-4069 GCA_964590635.1 uncultured Bdellovibrio sp. | reverse complement strand
AAAAAAAGAATCTACCAAGGATAAAGAGCTACCATAGGCCGAATCCAAATGAAGATTATTGGCCACAAGCAAAGCAAAGCGGCCCACCTCGCCGGGATAAACTCCCACAAAGGAAGTCGCCTCAAGACGACTGCTTCCCACTGTGATCACGGCTCCTTTGTCGTCCAAGAGCTTCACATTCACACGCAAATATACTTCGCGACCGTATTCTGGAATCAACGATTGAGTATTTCTGCTAATTTCAACACTGAATGACGAAACCTTATAGCCCTTCAGATCAGAAACAATTTTATAAATTGGATGAAGGGTTGAGAAATTCGCAATCGGGATGGTTGCACTGATGACTTGATTCTCAAGCAACTTCTGGGCGTTCGGATAACCCATCGCCCCCAAGAAATCCGCTGTTTCTTTTTTCATCAGAATACGTTCGATGGAACGCGGATGAGATAAAATCTCTTGCGTGGTTGGATTAGCACCCTTGCCACAATTTTCAGGCATCCACGAGTCTGAAAAACACCAACGTTGTTTAACACCTAGCAAAGTGAAATCCAGCATGGAGTGCAGAGCTAAACGAGTGGTGATGATAGAAGCCGATTTAGTAACTTGCTGTCTGTTCTTGATCACTGTCGGTGCCAAGAAATAAATCATGATTCCGACAAAACCAATGGCTAATAGCGCCTGAATAAAGGCGCTGCCCTGTTGCGATGAACGCGACGAAATAGGTGCTCGTTCAAGAGGTGATTTCATTCGGGGAACTCCTATAAGTTCTTTCGACACAAAACCACGGGACCTTAACTAAAAAACGCCCATTCATCTCAAAGTGAGACGCTTTACTTCGCTTTTCCTTGGTTTGCCACAGCTTCCATTGCAGCTTTGACTTCTTCGGGGTCCCCAATGAACTCTTTTTTGATAACTTTCAGATCCTTATCTAACTCATACATTAGAGGAATACCGGTCGGCATATTCACCGCCATGATTTCATCCGGAGTCATGTTCTCAAGATATTGAATCAACGCTCGCAAGCTGTTTCCATGGGCGACGATGAGTACTTTTTCTCCCGACTTGATCTTCGGAGCAATCGTGTCGTTCCACAACGGCAGGAATCTAGCGACGGTGTCTTTCAAGGACTCTTGGCTAGGAAGAAGTTTTGGGTTCACGTGCTTATAACGCGGATCATGGGTTGGATGACGAGGATCTGTCGTTTCCATTGGAGGAGGTGGAATGTCATAGCTACGACGCCAAATCTTAACTTGCTCCTCGCCATGACGAGCCGCAGTCTCTGACTTATTCAAACCCTGAAGGGCCCCGTAATGTCTCTCGTTCAGGCGCCAGTCTTTGTGGACAGGAAGCCACACCTGATCAACCTCATCCAAAACGAAATTCAGAGTTTTAATCGCTCTTTTCAGAACGCTTGTATAAGCGATGTCGAATGAAAAGCCTTTATCTTTGAGAGCTTTGCCACCCTTTAGAGCTTCAGCTCGACCTTTTTCTGAAAGATCTACGTCTTGCCAGCCCGTGAAGCGATTCTCCTGGTTCCACACACTCTCACCGTGTCTAATTAGCACCAACTTATACACGCTTAAACTCCTTCAATTCCTCTTAGATTAGAGCTATCATGACAGGGCTTTCTGAGAATATCAAAACTCTTGATTTTGCTATGCATTAACAAGTTACAAAGTCCCGAGTTTTTGAAAAAACTAAGTACGACACGAAATTACTAAAAGTGATTTCAAAAGCACCAAATGCAAGGCGTGAGGAGGAAGGCGTACTGTAAGTACGTCGACGACGAACAACGCAGTCAGTTGGTGGTTTTCAAATCACTCCCGGCAGATACGAGGAACTTGTGAATAATAATGGGATTAATAGTTCTAATCTTGAGTACATTGAACAGCTCTACGCTGATTTCAAAGTGAAACCTGATTCACTTGCAGCAGAATGGAGAAGTTTTTTTGAAGGCGTCGAGTTTGCCCAAGAAGGTAAATTCGGAATGTCTGACAAAGAACTTTCTGTCTACCAACTCATTCAAGCTTACAGCGCAAACGGACATCTTGAAGCGGATTTGAATCCTCTCTATGCTCCTCAAGCCAATGAAGCCTTGGCTTTGAAAACTTTCAATCTTTCTGACAAAGATCTAACGGCGAAATTCCAAATCGGTTCTTTGGTTGGAAAAGCCAATGCATCTTTGGCTGATATCATCGCTCACTTGAAAAAAACTTACTGCGGTAAGATTGCTTTGCAAGCAGCTGATGCTGCTCCAGCAGAAGTGAAATGGTTGACTCAAGAATTTGAAGGTTCTGCTTTCAAACTTTCTGTTGAAGAAAAACAAACGGCTCTGACTTCTTTGACGAAGGCAGAAACTCTTGAAAAGTTCGTGCACACTCGTTACGTGGGAACAAAGCGTTTCTCTGTCGAAGGTGCGGATTCAATGCTTCCGATGATGGACACCTTGGTTAGCAAAGGTTCTGCCAACGGAGTAAAAGAAATGTTCGTCGGCATGGCCCATCGTGGTCGCGTGAACATGCTTGTGAACTTCTTCGGCAAAAGCGAAGAATATGTCTTCGGTGACTTCAATGGTCCTTTGGAACTTGAAAAGCCAGTTGAAGACTTCGATAACGACGTAAAATATCACTTGGGTTATAAAGTTGAAAAGAAAACCGCTACGGGTTCTTTGAAAGCCACTATGGCTTACAACCCTTCCCACTTGGAAACTGTAAACGCTGTGGCTTTGGGAATGGCCCGCGCCGCTCAAGATAAAAATGGCGCCGACAGAAAATCTGTAGTGACTGTTTTGATTCACGGTGACGCCGCTTTTGCTGGTCAAGGCATCATCCAAGAGACCATGCAACTCGCTGGAGTGAAACCTCACACTACTGGCGGAACAGTTCATATCGTGGTCGACAACCAAGTGGGCTTTACAACAAGTGGTAAAGACACTCGTTCAACTGGTTATGCTTCGGATTCTGCGAAAATGACTTTCACGCCGGTTCTTCACTGTAACGGTGACGATGTTGAGTCTTGCGTTCGGGCAGCTGATATCGCAATCCGCTACCGTCAACAATTTGGCAAAGACATCTTGATCAACTTCATCTGTTACCGCAAATACGGTCACAATGAAGGCGACGAGCCTGCCTTCACTCAACCGTTGATGTACGATCTTATTAAAGCTCACGCGACTGTACGCGAACTTTATGTGAAAAAATTGACAGCTGAAAACAGCGTCGATCAAAAAACGGCTGATGATCTTTACCAAGCGGCGATGGATCGTCTTCAAAAAATTTACGAAGACACTAAGAAATCTCCTCCGAAGCTTAAGAATTTTAAATTCGAAGGCAACTGGGCAGGTCTTCGCAAAGGTGTTGAAACGGATATGGAAAAACCATCCGATACAACTTTCGATCTTGCGAAGCTAAAACAAATTGGCGAAAAGATCGGTTCTTATCCGGCTGACTTCACTCCACATCCAAAATTGATCAAACTTCTGGAAGCTCGTAAAAACATGGGCGCTGGTAAAGAAATGATCGACTGGGGTATGGGTGAGCTTCTGGCTTACGGTTCTTTGCTGTCTGAAGGAACTTCGGTTCGTTTGACAGGTGAAGACTGCGTGCGTGGTACTTTCACTCACCGTCATGCGGGTATGTACGATGTTAAAACTAACAAGTGCTACTTCCCTCTTGCTGACACCAATCCAAAAGCTCAATTGCTTGTCGCTGAGTCTATTCTTTCAGAATACGGCGTGATGGGTTACGAATATGGCTACTCCACTCAAGACCCATCAAGTCTTGTGATGTGGGAGGCGCAATTCGGAGACTTCGTTAACGGAGCACAAATCATCCTGGATCAATACTTGGCTGCTGCTGAATCAAAATGGCAGCAAATGTCTGGCTTGGTTCTTCTGCTTCCTCATGGATATGAAGGACAAGGCCCAGAGCACAGCTCTGCTCGTCTTGAGCGCTTCTTGCAAAGCTGCGCTTTGTACAACATGCAGGTTGTGAACTTAACAACTCCGGCGCAGATCTATCACGCACTTCGCCGGCAAGTTCGTAGAGATTTCAGAAAACCACTTGTGGTA
>CAZPYX010000277.1:0-4116 GCA_964590635.1 uncultured Bdellovibrio sp. | reverse complement strand
GAGTGGCCAGGTGGTCTTGCTGACAATCTTCCTGAAGTGATTCTTGGCATTACAGGTGGGGAAGACGGAAGAGCATAATTGCGATTGATGCGAGCAGAAAGATAATATCTCAAAACTGTGATTGATGCTTTTGCTTCAACTCTTCCTACTGTTTATGTCGTGGGGCCTAATGAACCTCGCCCTGAAGAGTTTTTGAATTTTCCATCTGTCGGATTGCATCCTGAAGGAATGACGGATGAGATGATTAAGCAATGTTCGGGTTTAGAAATGGAGTATGTTCTGACTCACTCTTCAACTTCTGAAAATGTTGTTCTTAAATATGCGGTGGAGATGATCACTGGAAAAAGGAAACGTATTTCCTTAGCACCTATGGTGTGGGGGACTGGGATCATGATGAGCTATGAGGCTTTGAAGGTCCTTCTTAAGAAAAAGACTTCGGCAGGCTATCAAGGGATCTTTTGGAATCCCTGGAAAATGCGAGTCGAGAAGCCGCTCATATTTCCGTTCTCTGTAATCAAACGATCTTTCGTCCGTAAATTTCTAAAAAGTCTTTCGAATTAATCTGAGTTGGTCTTTCCTTTGCTTCTGAGATTAGTGATGTAGAAGTTGCTAACTAAAACAAAGGAATAGCCTATGACTGGTCTAAAACTATCAAAGGTTTTGACAGTGCTGTCAATTTGCGCGGTTTTCGCAGGTTGTATCGAGACCCCTTGGGACTCGATTGAGCTGAACAGATATCGTGATAAAAATGGTGAACAAGAGAATATGGGGCAAGTTCGTTTTATCTACGACAGCCTCAACTCACTTTCTTTAGCGGGATTGATGAGTACAAATATTCTTCCGTTGAAGGTTTACGGCACCGCTTTGTTGTTGGCGGATGAGCAAACTTCGCAAGGAAAGCTAGATGGCAGCTATCTTCCTAAGGTGATGCAAAAATACGGATTCATTCGTGCTGAAAAAATAGGTAACTGGCGTTCTGATTTGGCGGTTGAGCCGGAACTTGATGGGATCAAAACCTTGGGCTTTGTTCGTCAAAATATCGAAGTGAATATTCTAGGGAAAAAGTTGGGTCTTGAAGTAGCCAACATCACTTGCGCGGCCTGCCACGGTGGCGTGACCTATGATGCCCAAGGCATGCCTACTCGCACGGTGTGGCTGGGGGCTCCGAATAGTTCGTTAAATTTCGATGGATTCTTAGGAAAGATTTATCAAGGCTTGCGCATCGGCTTAAGTGACGAGGCGAAGTTTCTTAGAAAAATGAAGGAAGCCTATCCAAGAATGGATGATCTTGAATACAAGACAATTGCTAAGGATTTGATGCCGATCATCCGCAAAGAAATCGGTAAGATGGCAGCGGCCTCTGGAAAAGTTTTGCCGTTTCCTAATGGCGGCGCTGGAATTACCAATGGCGTGGGTGCTTTCAAGCGCGATGCGAAGTTGTTGAAGGAATCTGAAAAATATACTTACAATCCCCACGAATCCGGTTTCGTTTCGATTCCAGATATTTCATATCGCGGATTCCGTTCATCGCTGACCTATGACGGTGCCTATGGAATTAAAGGCATGCAGCGCTTCCGCACAATCGAAAAAACTGAGGCTTACAATCCTGGATATGGAACGAAGTTGGCTGAGCTTGCGAGCTTCTTTACTTTCTCTGCCATGGGAAACACTATGGGTAATGCAGAAAAATCTATTCCACGTGTAAAAGAAATTTTCTCGGTTCTGCAGCAGAATAGAGCGCCGAAATATCCAGCGGTTATTAACGAAGAAAAAGCCCTGCGTGGTTCTCAGGTATTTTCAGAGAGTTGTTCTAAGTGCCATGGTACTTATAGTGACGGAATTCAAAATCCCGAACTTTTGAGCTTCCCGAATAAGTTCATTGCTTCTGATGTCATCGGGACGGACCCCTTGCGTTGGAAAAACGTAGACAAGAGCATCTCTGACTATAGTGAAAAGACAGCGATTGGCAGACATGTGGATGCAGGCTCTTCAATGGGCGGCTATGTGGCGCCGATTCTTTCGGGCCTGTGGTACACGGCTCCTTACCTTCATAATGGATCTGTTCCCACATTGTGGCAGTTAATGAATCCAGAGTTAAGACCGACCAAGTTTCAATTAGGCGGTCATGCCCTGGATATGCAAAATGTCGGAATCCTTGGTGAGCTGAATGAGGATGGAAAGTATGTTTATCCCCAAGCTTACACTCCGTGGAGCTTGCCAACGGACTACGACACTTCCGATCCGGGGCGATCAAACAAGGGACATGAAAAGCAGTTCTCGCGCCTCACCCAAGATCAGAAGCGCGATTTGATTGAGTATCTTAAGTTGCTGTAGAGCGCTCTAGCAGTTTTGCATAGTCGCGGATCAAGGCGGTCTTGGTCTCGACTATTTGACTGTAGGCCACATAAGGGATGTGCAGAAGCAACAGATCTCCGCTTTTACCAGATAACAAACACACATAGGTCATATTGTTTTCATCAAGCAAGTGCTGAATTTGCTCATAAACTTGCACTTCTTCTTTAGGCAAATTGGCTTTCTTTGCTTCATCGAACAGAATCTGACGGATGTCTTCTAAGTTAAATAGATGGGTCTGGTGAAGATTGAAAAGATGAATGATCTTTTGCACGTCATAACCAGATAAGTCTGCCGCCGATAGAATTTTGATGTCAGTTTTCGCAAAAACCTCTGAGATTTTAGTCTTTAGGCTGTCGAGATTGAATTTCTCAGAGTCGACAAATTGATGAACGTATTTAAAGAAGTCGTCATCACCGTTCAAGAACTTCACCGCTGAGTGGATACGGAAGACCAAAAGGATATCGACTAAAAACACATACATGCGGACGCCAACATCCAAATTAAAACTTTCGAAAAGCAAAGAAGCCGGAATCAGAAGAACCCCAGCAAATAGCAAAGTCTTACCAAGTTTTCTCAGAATAAAGCTGCGATCTTTAACTAAGGCCTGATTGAATAAAGAGAAGTAAGTGAATAGCAAACCACCAAGAGCACCTAATTTAGGAATATGCAGAAGGCCGTAAGTCGTGACATCGGATAGGAAAAGAGGCCCCAATAAGAGCAGACCTAGAATGCTAATATCTAAAAGAGTATTTTCAGAGCGACTGTGCTCTTTACGATTTCTAAACAAAGCGACCAGAGCAACAAAGATCTGGGCCCCCAGCATGAAGGCACCAAAGGCGATAAGGTGAGGACGATTGCCTGCCAATTGATTTGTCAAAGCATCAAAAATAAAGATGATACTGCCGACGGCCATATAAAGCTTCAGGCAGAACGGCATGTGCTTTCTTAAAAGTCCTTCGAAATAAAGAAAGACAAAGAAGGCCAACCAAATAGCAGCGATATAAGTCGCTCCTCCAAAGGCTTTTATATCAAATGCAGTTAGCGGAAAACGCACCACAAACAACGCAAGCATAGAAGCAAGAATTCCCCAAAGACGAATCTCAAGGGGATTTAAAGAATCTTGTCTGTAGAGGCGACGCAAGGCGGGCCAGATTCCCAAAGCTCCCAAAAGAGACAGGCAAGAGTCGAAGATCTGTAAGTTTTGATTATTCATTTACGTGGCCTCAAACTTCCCATTTGCTTACTAGTAGAGAACCACTGAATAACTGGAACCAAAGAAAATTCGATACAGCTAAAGATCACTTTGTAGATCAAAATTAAGAACGAGCCCTTGGGGATTGAATGAATCATATAGTGGTAGTAAGCGGTGACATCCATTTGTCCCAATTGAAGAATGTCATCGCCACGGTCGTAGTTCAAAGCAGCTTGAGTGAAGTCATTGTAAACGGCATTGCGATGTTTTGGAGTTTGTTCAAAAGTTTTTTTCAAATTATCACTGCCGCCGGTGTAAGCATTTTTTAAAACGAAGGCTTCTTCATCGAACTCCGCTTCTTCGCCCACTCCAAAAACATAGCGATAACGGGTCATAATCTCGCGGGCTAAAACCAAATGATCATAGGATCTGCGTGTGTTTTGCAAAGGATTTGGATACACGTTGCCGAAGCTTTCGGACACCATTCCAATAATGGCTGGAACTTGGGTGACGTTGCTAATCCAAACTGGCTTGAATTTACGGCCGACGCATGAGTGACGTGAAAGCCA
>CAZPYX010000276.1:0-4132 GCA_964590635.1 uncultured Bdellovibrio sp. | reverse complement strand
AAAAGGGCACTGTCATATCAGCAAACAAAAACATCCACACGCCAACGCCCGCAAGATGACACAGCTGGTAATGAAGTTAACACGCCTCCCAAAGATCCCCGACCTACTCACCCCCCGCCACGAAACCATTTATGCCAAAGAGCGTTGTCACCTCCAGCTACGAAGACATCAATACGACCATTTCCCCAAGAAACCGCGCCCGGATCCGAAGTGAGATATCCACCTAAAGATTCCCAGTTCGACCAACTACCACCTGAATACCATTTATGCCAAAGGGCGAAGTCGGTTCCGCGAACGAAAACATCAAGGCGACCGTTCGACCAAGTTGCAGCTGCGGGCCCCGAAGTTAAGATCCCACCCAACGATTGCCAACTTCCCCAGAATCCATGGGAATAAGTTCTATGCCAAAGAGCATTGTCTGTGCCTCTTGCGAAGACGTCCATGCGGCTTGAACTCATACAAGCAACAGCTGGTGAGGAGGTTAATATTCCTCCTAACGAAGTCCATGAAGACCAATAATTGCCATTCCAACTTTTGACCCAAAGAGCGTTGTCAGTTCCGCGAACAAACACATCTGTCTTACTTCCCGCCCTTGAACATGAAGCAGGATCTGAAGTTCCAATGCCTCCGATACTTGACCAAGCCGACCACCCCGGAGCTGTAGGATCGTCGTTAAATGGCGATATTCCTCCTGAAGGATCTGACAAAGGAAGCGGACTGTAGTCAAGCGCCACTGCTTTGGTCGATACCGCAGCTGCAGCGAGCACCGTAATTAGAAATAATTTTAAATTAAAACGCATATCATCCTCCTGCGAAATTTGCGTCATGTTAGGAAATCTTGATCGAACATTAGCGAAAGAGATTTGACGCCGCCAGATGAATCGTTCGGAGTGCTAAAAAGCTTCATGCAGAAATGCTAAGCGGAATGGCTCAACAATTTGAAAGGCTGAATTATGAGAGCGCCAGTAATAAACTGAACTCGCTTATGGTCTAAGAAAAATATCTTTGCAGAAAAGTCGGCAGCCTCGCCGCCGACTTTTCTAATTATCTACTCAACAGCAACTAAAAGTGAAAAGCCACCAACTACCATACGCTTTGGATCAATGAACGACGGCTCCATGTTCATTTTAGACATGCGTGGATCTTTGCTCATAAGTTTAAAAACTTTTTCTCGATGAGCCTTAGATTTAAATTCAGCTTCGGCGAAAATAAGAACTTCGCCAGCTTTGAGTTTAATCTTTTTGGGAAAAGAAAGCTTCATCGCATTCTCATCGTCGGAAACGTAGTCTCTGCTGGCAAGAGCACCATGCTTTAAAAGTAACTGACCAATAACACGTGTCATTTTACGATACTCAGCTAGATTCTTTTTTGGAATTGGCTGAATACAGATGTCTAAATATCTTCCCATTAGTTTCTCCTCTGTACCAAGATCCTAAATGAATGTTCATATCCTCACAAATTAAATATCAATTGCATGTATTTCATGTGGATTTGGTCACAAAAGAAAGGCTCATTGCCTTCCCTTAGATCAATCTGAAATAATAAACAAAGACAACAAAAGGATAACGTATGGAACCGATGGATAGAAATATCGAAAGTCGAGAAGTTGTTTCCATTCGCGCAATCAATGCTCCCCGCGCGACGGTCTATCGTGCCTGGACAGAACCAAACCATTTAGCTAATTGGTGGGGGCCCGAGGGCTTCACAACTACAACTCTTAAGTTCGATCTTGAACCCGGAGGCATGTGGGAGTTTATCATGCATAGTCCTGACGGAAAGGACTACGACAACAAAATTATTTTCTCTGAAGTCGTAAAACCCGAAAGGCTGTATTGGGAGCATGTGTCTGAACCCAACTTCTATGTCACCACGGACTTTGTAGAACATCTCGGGAAAACAAACGTCATTCTTCGCACTCTCTTTGGCACCGCTGAGGAATGTGAGCGCGCCAAAAAAGACGTCCTAGAGGCGAATGAACAAAGTTTTATTCGACTAGAGGCCGAACTTGAAAGGATGCGGGCCCCAGACACCATAGTGGCAAAGAAACTCGACAATTTCTTATGAACTTTTTGCAAAGAGCTTAAGGCTCCAGTGCCTTTTAGTTTGGTTTCAGCTATTTCTCAAGACCCCATAGGATGGTTTCATGAATAGCTTTAAAGTCTTTTTCTTAATGGTGTCGTTGATTACAATCACGTCTTGCCAACCTCATGATTCAAGAACCCTCACTACTGAATCTGCGAAAACAGCTTCCATCATCGGCGGCTCTGCTGCTGCTGAAAATGAATTCCCATTCATCGTAAATATCTGGCAGAACAGCCCCCAAGATAGCTTCGTCGATCATCTTTGCGGGGGAAGTCTGATTGATAAAAAGTGGGTTCTTACAGCAGCTCACTGTTTGCTTGAAGACGCTTCGGATAGATCCCAAGGCACCATCAAAATTAATGACATCGTCATGTACATGGGTAGCAACAAAATATCAGGTCAAGGTGGCCGAGTCTTAAAAGCAAAATCCTTGGCAATTCATCCAGATTATTCTTGGCCTAGTCATGATGTCGCATTGATTGAGCTCACTGAACCTGTCACGGATGTGACTCCCATTTTATTAAATCAAGTCGACTTGGGAAATTCTGCGACTCAGGTGTTTGCAACGGTGGCTGGCTGGGGACTTACAGATAAGTTGGGCAAAGTCGATGGCGCCTTATTACAAAAACTGACCGTGCCTTTGGTGAACCGCAGTGTTTGTGAACAAGATCCATATTTACGTAAAAAGAATTGGCTCATTGGACCCGAAGTCCTGTGCACTCAAACAACTCAAGATACAAAGTCAGCCTGTCAGGGTGACAGCGGTGGCCCGCTCTTTCAGTTTGCCAATGGCCGCTATTCGCAGGTCGGTATTGTGAGCTGGGGATTTGCTTGTCGTCTGGCCAACATCAATAATCCTGCAAACGTTGATGGATACGCAGATGTCTCCAACGCTTATCCTTGGATTCAAGGTGTAATTAGATAAATCACATAAGGTTCTCTATTTGTTCTGCGATCACCCTCACTTAGTATGTGGATACGGGGTGACCTATGCAAACATTCACGACTTGTCTTTGCTTTAACAATCAGGCCGAAGACGCCGTTCAGTTTTACAGTACCATTTTTAAAGACTCGCAAATTATTTCAAAATCAATCTGCGGGGAAAATGAGCCCAGCGGCCCACCGGGAAGTATACGCACTGTTGCCTTCCGCATGCTTGGTCAGGACTTCATTGCAGTCAACGGAGGTCCGTACTTTAAATTCAACGAGGGAACGACCCTCATGGTGAATTGCGATACTCAAGAGGAAATAAATTTATATTGGGAAAAGCTTTCTGCCGGAGGAAAGGAAGTACAGTGTGGTTGGCTTCAAGATAAGTTCGGAGTCTATTGGCAGGTGGTTCCAACAATTATTGGAAAAATGTTGAGTGATCCGGATCAAAAGAAATCTCAAAGAGTGATGCAGGCAGTGTTAAAAATGACGAAACTTGAGATTGAACCCCTGAAAAAGGCCTTTGCAGGATAAAAGAAAGTTCCAGGCTGAATTCTCAACTAAACCAATTCGATTCTCTTTGGCCAACTCGATTTCCTTGGCCAAATCGCCTCCAGGACATTAAGATGGCCCACATGCAAGACCCTACAAACTGCCCAAAATGCAATTCTGAAAATATTTATTCCGATGGCAACCTCTGGATCTGTCCAGAATGCTCCCATGAGTGGAGTGCCCATGCCTCTTCTGAGCAAGCTACAGAGGCACCACAAGACAATCTTGTACGCGATGCCAATGGAAATGTTTTAAACGACGGTGACTCTGTGACTGTGATTAAAGAACTTCGTATCAAGGGTTCTTCATCCGCAGTGAAGGTGGGAACGAAGGTCAAAAATATTCGTCTGACTGATGCTGGAGATGGGCACGATATTGCCTGTAAAATCGATGGCATTGGCGCTATTAATTTGAAATCTGAATTCGTACGTAAAGCTTAATAAAAAAACCAACCTTCTAGGTTGGTTTTTTTATATCTACTTTTACTCGATATACTTTTCTATCTTCTTTTGGCCAAAGCCCTCTTTTTTAAGCTTCACCAACGTTTTACTAAATCTTTCGGCCTGAA
>CAZPYX010000275.1:0-4173 GCA_964590635.1 uncultured Bdellovibrio sp. | reverse complement strand
ACATTGTTCCAAGCAAGAGTTGAATAGACAATGGGGAAGAATTCAAAGCTTTATCTTTCTCAGAAAGAACCACTACGTTCTGCTCAAGCTTCTTTGCAGTCAAGCGTCTAGACTGATCCGTATAGGTGTCCAAGAAATACGGAGGCACATGCGCATAGTGAGCTAATTTTGCTCCTTGCAAGCCCTCGTCCATACCCTTCTTCACAGTCAGAAGAATGCGCACATGACGAGCCACCAAAGAAATAATACCGATCTCGTTTTGCCCTTGATCCAACAAGTGAACCAAATGTTCCAAAGCTTTTACGCGATCATTTTCACCAATAGCTTTAGTGAAATCAAAAACGTTTTCTTCTTTAGAGCGAGACACCACTTGCGCCACGTCAGCCACTTCAATGCGACGCTGACCTTCGACAAATTCTCCGAGTTTTTTCAACTCCCCTTCAATTTCAGTCAGATGATGACCTGCTAATTTATGAAGAAGATGAATCGCCTCGTTGCTGATCGTAAGACCCAAGCTTTGCGCGATATAATTGATCCAAGATGGAATTTGATTTTCGTAAGGTTTTTTAAATTCCACGCACTCTGCTTTATCAAGTAAAGAACGAATGGACTTCTTGCGTTTATCAACTCGTGAAGCCAATAAAACAAAGACCGTGCTGTCCACGGCATTTTCAATCAATGGCTCAAGCTCTGCCCACTCTTTATCCGTCAATTCTTGAGACTCTTTTAAAATCACCAAGCGACGTTGGGCCATCATCGGCAAAGTTTCAACGGCATCACGAACAACGCTGACATCCGCATCACTGGCATAGAACAAACTGTAATTGAAATCGATGGCGCCTTCATTCAAAACGGCGTACTTGAAACGATCGACACTTTGATTCAATAAATAAGGCTCTTCACCAAACAGAAAATAAAGAGGAGACAACTGTCCCTTTTCTAGATCCCGATAGAATTTTTGAGCATCAATCACTGCCATTACAAAGCTGCCTAAAGTTGTAAATCTTCGTAGAACCTAAAAATTCTCAGTAATACGATCATGGGCTTCCAACATAAGATCGTTCGCCATGAGGTCAATGTTCTGCCTTCGTGCAGAAAGATTGTAAAGAGGATTCACGGAGTTTACGCCCGCAAGCGTCACCTGAGGTGCCTGATAAGTACGCTCTCCGTTGAACGAACCTTTCCATAATTCCGTTCCGTCAGCTTGTCTTACAACTCGGACAGTTACTGCAAGAAGAATACGATACTCCGAAGCGATTGCTGAACCCTTCGGCAAAAGAGGCGTTGCCGAGTCACCGGAAAGGCGTTTTGCACCAGGTAAGTATTGAATAGAATCAATGGTTCCAATCACCGCAACTTCGGACAAAGCATTGTCCACAACGCGTGCAACACGTGAACGTTGGAACTCTTGAATCATGGAGTTTGTGAATGAGACTTCAATGCCAGTTTCTTGAGTTTTATTTTTAAAAACTGGAATGGAGATCTGTTTGTAACCGCCCGGAATGCTGCGACTTGCAGCGCCGAGATGATAAGCACACCCAGAGAGGCTGATGGAAAAAAATCCGCCAAGAATCAAAGTAATACGAAGAGCTTTAAAGATTGCGTCCACAGAGCCAGTTGAGTATAAAATGACCAAGATATCAAGGAAGAAAAATGACATCTAATGATGCTTTTAATAATGCTTTTGATGCTCAACCTTACAGCCTTCTTGCGCCAGGCCCGGTGAATCTTCATCCTGAGGTGCGTAAAGCATTAGCACTTCCGATGATCCATCACCGCACCCCTGAATTTGATAAAATTTTAAAGCGCGTGCTCACCAATATTAAAACCGTTTTCGAAACCACTGAAGATGTTTTTCTTTTGACCGCCACAGGTTCCGGAGGAATGGAAGCTTTGTTGGTCAATACGCTTTCCCCGGGCGACAAAGTCTTGGCGATCGTCTCAGGAAAATTTGGCGAACGCTGGGCCGACATGGCGAAAACCTATGGGGCCGACGTCACGATTCTTAATGTTCCATGGGGCGAAGCTGTTCAAGTTTCTTTGGTAGAAAATCATCTGCGGCAGAATCCTGACACCCGCGCGGTTCTTTGCCAAGCTTGTGAAACCAGCACGGCAGTAGCCCATCCCATTCGCGAACTTTCAGAAGTGATCCAAAAATATTCCGACACACTTTTCTTGGTCGATGCAATCACCGCACTGGGTGCCTACCCTTTGCCAATGGACGAATGGAAAATTGATGGACTGGTCGCGGGTTCGCAAAAAGCCTTTATGCTTCCAACGGGGATGGCGTTTATTTCGTTTTCTCAAAAAGCTTGGAAATTTGTCGAAGGCGCTAAATTCCCGCGCTATTATTTTGATGTTCGCAAAGAAAAGAAGGCCAACACCAGTGGTGAAACTTTTTACTCTTCCAATGTAGCGATCCTTCGCGCTTTGGATGTGGTTTTAAATTTGATTCAATCTCAAGGTTTAAATCAGCTCTTCCATGACATTCATCGCAGAGCGGAGTTGACGCGAATTTTTGGACAAAAACTGGGATTCACTCTTTACGCCAAATCCCCGAGCGATTCAGTGACAGCACTCACCGTGCCTTCACACATGGATGGTCAAAAAATTCGTCTGCAACTAGAAGAAGCGCACAATATCACTATTATGGGTGGTCAAGATCAAGCCAAGGGCAAGATCATTCGCGTAGGACATATGGGCTACATCCAAGATGCGGAATTGCTTCGATTGATTTCTTCGTTAGGGCATTGCCTTCATCACTTTGACCCGTCATTCATCTCTGTTGAGAAAATTTCACTGGTGACTGAGGACGCAAGAAAATGGTTGGAACAAAATCCATGACGAAAAAAATTCTGATCACGGATCGTTTTGCTCAAGATAGTTTTTTGTATCTTCAACAGCACAGTCATTTTGAAGTGGTGCGCGCCGATCACCCGCAACATCTGCCTCTAGAACATTTGGTTTCCGCAAACTGTTTAATCATTCGCAGTCGCACCAAGGTTGATGAAGAGCTCTTGAAAAAGGCCCGCCAACTTCAGTTGATTATCACCTGCACCAGCGGCTTTGATCACATTGATCTTGAGGCGACCCAAAAATGGGGCGTCACTGTTATGCACACCCCCACTGCGAACATTGAATCCGCTGCGCAATTGACCTGGGGTTTGGTTTTAAGTTGCGTTAATAATATTCAACAAGCTCATAAAATGGTCAAAGCTGGGGAATGGAAACGGGACCTGATCACCGGCATCGAGCTGTGCGGTCGCACCTATGGAATCATCGGCCTAGGCCGCATCGGTTCCCGTGTCGCTGAAATTGCCCAAGCTTTCGGCATGAATGTCGTGGCCTTTGACCCCTACGCTGAAGATGACACTTTTGAACGTCTAAAAATTCCTCGCTTGAGCTATGAGGAAGTTCTGAAAACCTCCGACGTCATCAGTTTCCACGTTCCCAAAACTGTGGAGACGGATCAAATGCTCAACCGCTCGCATTTTGAATACATTCACCGTGGCGTTGTTCTTATCAATACCTCCCGGGGATCGGTCATTAATGAAAACGATCTTTGTGAGGCCATTGAGAAAGGTTGGCTGCGCTCCGTCGGACTGGATGTTTTCGATAAAGAACCTTTGAACAGAAACTCGAATCTTTTGACTTACCCCAATGTTGTTTTGACTCCGCACATTGGAGCAAATACGGAAGATGCTTTCTTCAAAGCGTCTCAAATCGCAGCTAATAAGCTTATGGGCTTTTTTATCGACGGTAGCACTTCTGACACCCTCCCGCCAAGAGCCCCATGGTATGGAGCAACTGGTTTTAAAGGAGAATAAAACTTGCCAGTGACATTTACATAAAACATATTTGGGTGGTCTTTGACCGAATGTGTTTTTGGGGGATTTTGGCATGTCTGGAGTCGTTGTAGTTGGCGCCCAATGGGGCGACGAAGGTAAAGGGAAACTCATTGATGTGTTTGCTGAAAAGGCAGACATGGTTGTTCGCTACCAAGGTGGCGCAAACGCGGGACACACTCTCGTCGTCAATGGTCAGAACACAATTCTTCACTTGGTACCTTCAGAAGTTCTTCGTCTTGAACCTACTTGTGTGATCGCTTCATGTGTCGTCATCGACGTCTTCGCCATCAGCAAAGAAATCAAAGGCCTGAAAGCTTCAGGTCTT
>CAZPYX010000274.1:0-4207 GCA_964590635.1 uncultured Bdellovibrio sp. | reverse complement strand
TGTTTCATAAGTTCTTTCGCATGATCGTTAACTGCTTGATATCTTGCAAGCACATCACTCACCTCAGGCGTTGACGGGCAGCTTTCGCTAATCAGTGCAATCGCAAAAAAATTAAATTCCACGGATTTTTTTGAAAGTTCGCAAGGAGGCAGATCCGGAGTGACTTGCAGTTCTGTGAATTTCTTCACGAGCTCTGCTTTGATAGCCAGATTGGTGCAGGGAACTGCGGCGAAGCTAGAAGAGGAGCCAAAGATAGTCAGGGAAAGGGCGATGAGATGTTTCATGGCGTTTGATCTATAGACTCCCTCAAGTTTGATCAAATGACAAAATCACAATCCCTAGGCTTTTGCTGATCTTGTTAGATTCGTAATACTGGAGGGTTTCTTTCTACTCATTTTGTTTACCTCAATGCTAAGCTAGGATCTAAGGCCGCGTCTAAGATATGCCTAAGATATAATAACGGCGCTGTGGCATAGAGGAAAATCAGTATGTATGGCTTAGCTTTTTTGTTCCTTTTTCTTTCGGTACAGGCGGCGGAGCTACCTCGTTGCCCAATAGGCACTTCTATTTTGGATGAGTCGTACCCGGCTGCGGTGGTGGTGGTTTCTGATGTCGCCAATCAGGGATATGAAAATGACAAGATGGCTTTGCTTCGTAAATTTATTTCCGAGGTGCTCAAAAATTCCGACGCGAGAATTTTGTTTGTGGCTAAGAATAAAAATTTCCAGGCAATTCTGCAGGATCTGGATCCTGAAATGCAAAAAAGAATTTTACGTCTTAAAAAAACACCACTTACGAATTGGGTTCAGGATCCGTGGATTGTGCAGTTTGATCCAAAAAATGGAAAGCCTGTTTTGTTGCCTTTGCAAAAATACAGCGGCCCCTTTGATTCAACCAAAATGGTTCAAGCCGTGAAAGCGTCCTTGGCTCCGGGGCTGATCGTTTCAGTGGGTAAGGAAATGACGGCCTTGGGACAGAATGAAGCTTTGAGTGGTCAATATGGTGGCAATGTTTTGGCTATGGGGTCTTTTTGTTTGGTGGGCTCTAGCACCTTGAAAGATAAATTTGCTGAATTTTCAAAGCCTGTGTGTGGAGTGAAAAGTAATATCGTTAAGGTTCCAACATCGTTTTTGAATGTGGGGCATGCTGATGAAGTGATTAAAGCTCTTCCGTTTAGAGGAGTCGCCGACAAAGATGCAAAATCCAGTTGTTCGATGTCCTTAGCGGTGGGAAGCCCCCGGCATGCATTGAAAGTTCTTGAAAACAATCCGGAAGATTTATTTTTTGATTTCCGTGACAACGATCAAAAGGCCTTGGATAGAAAAGCCGCCGTAGTGCAGATTGAAGATCGCCGTTTTTATAAAATGCTGTGCATTCGCATGAAAGGTGTTCCACGCAAACCACCTGCAAGTATGTGGTTGAATGACGCCTATGCCGACGACGCCGAGAAGAACCTTGAACCGTGTCTAGATATGAAGAATAAAGATTTTTTGAAGTTTTTCAAAGCCCATGAGGACTATGGAAAAGCTATCAATCACATTCAAGAGCGTTTGGATGAATTTGTAAAAAACTTTTCTGAACAATATAAAAAGCAAAATCCCGATTGCCAGCTCAAGATGATCGAGATGCCTCAGCTTTTCGCGGGAAAGATTCGCCAAACTTTGCGTTCTGGTTTCAAGCCTCGCATGGAAGCCGCTCAGTCTTTATTTCCCAATCCGAGTAACGGGGAGGTCTTTGGTGACAAGTACATCCTTCCCGATCCAGTGAATGCCAGTTTTAGAAAAGACATTTCTAAACTGGTTGCAGATCAAGGCTTGACGCCCATTTTTGTAAACACCCATTTTGCGCATCGCTTGCAGGGGAATTTGCACTGTTCAGAAAAAACCCTGCGGCAGTGTAAGCCTTAAGATATCCACTGATTTAGATACAGCGTTTGCCCCAGGTATTTGCGGTTTTGTCGCCAACACCTATATGAAGAGATGCACTACCGTAGTGCCCAATAGCTCGAATGCGTTTGGCCGCTCGCATTTTACAAAGTTCTTGAAAAGCTCGATCCGCATCGCCGTTGCTGCAGAAGCGAACGTCGATGGAAGTTCCATAGGGATGTCTGCCAGCGGCTCCTTTGACGTTTTTATTGTAAGGTTCCGGTCTCCACCAGTTGTAAATTTGGCAAACCTTCAGACCTTTTGCCTGGAGATCTTGAATGACTTTGACTCCTTCGATGGGGTATTTCCACGTGGCCTCGTTGGGATGGATGAGTTGATGGACCTGATTGGAACCGTAAGTGCATTTGAAAACGTTGTAACTATTTTCATTGGGACGAACGAGTTGCTGGCACCAAGCTGAATTGTTGGTTTCCTTTGCACACAAAGAAAGGAAATCAGATTTTTTGTTGTTGCCGATATTTACTTGGCTCACTTGACTGTTGCTCGCCTTCAAACAGCCCAGTGCTTGCACATCGCTATTGCTATGAAAGCTAGAGGCCTCATCATGAATATGGTCAATGATATCTGAAGAATCTTGAGAGCTATCGTGAGCAGTATCTTCTGAAGATTTATGCGGAACTGTTGGTTGAGTCACGGCGGCCTCTGCGAATTGGCCGAGTGCACTTTGCTGACAACCTGTTTGAGAAATCGCCAGGATTATAAATGCCAGCATCACCGATAGTCTAATCACTCACTGTCCCTTCAAGCGCTTCAGTGCGCTTTGTGAAGTGACAGGTTATGTGCTTGAACACAGATTCAGCTATGGTCTAGTCATGGCTTCTGGTGATTTGGCCAGGGATAAATTTTGAATTAGAGGATTTGTCCAAATAGAATACGAGAAGATTCAAATTCTACGAGGATCTGAATCTTCAGCGGGCAAGAATTTGAAATGTTCGCGTGCTGTTGCCTTCCTCTGGGATCACGTCAAAATGCAATCGAGAGATCTCTTGTCCGTGGGCAGTTTCAACTTGAACACGCCAAGGGCCGGGCTGATAGTTCGCTTTGATAGCATATCCGCGATAGCCTTCCTTGCGTCCTCCAACAATATTGATAGGAATTCGGTCAGAACTTTCCCACTGGTTTTTCGAGTTCTTAAATGACCAGTGGATATAGATTTGATCTGAAAATCTGGCTGGAGAATAAATCTGCAGATAGAAATAGATTTTGTCTCCGGGCTGGGCTTTGAACTCTTGGTCGCCGGATTGCCAAAACTTCCACCATATCTTTTCCGTGGAAAGAAGGTATTCACCATTCTTCTTTTCAACAAGATGATAGATGCCCTGTTCTTTCACACTTAAAGGAACCGGAGGAATCCAGCCCAACGAATAAAATACGATGAAGATGCCAAGAATTGAAAAGCTGGGTGTCAACAATGCTTGAACGAGGGTTTTACGATCGGGAAGATGGAGGGAAAGAATTTTGGTCTGGAAATACAGAATCAATAAAGTTGTCAGAACTGAAAGCCAAAATGGAGTCCAGCCAACAAATCCCAGAAGAATCGGATAAAGAATAGAAATATAAGAGAACAAACAAATGGTATACAGACCGGTTTTAAAGCTGACTTTAGACTTTTTAATGATCGGAAGTTCATTCGCCAAAACAAAACCAGTCATAAGAATCAGGAAAACCAGACTGTTCAGGAAAGATGCGCTCTTGATGTAGAAAATGGAATAGATATTCAGCAAAGTTCCAAGCAAGAAGTGCAGAAGAAGGTTTCTGAAGTTCCAGACTTTGTTTAACTGAGGGCCGGGACGCCATTTGTGAAGTCGAAAGAGAAGCTCAAAATGAATGAGGGCTGCAATTGCGAACAAATAGACGGCTTGCTGGACAATGGCAAAAAGATCGTCCGGTTCTGTGACCATCAAGGCATCAAAGGCAAAACCACCAATGAAGAAAAGAACTTCCAGGGTGGACTCATGACGTTTTTGAAAGCTGAGAATTTTCTCTTTCAATGCTTGAAACATACGTGTCCTTATAAAAGTTCGAGGAAAGCCTTGGCCTGTCGAGAGAGTTGATGGGGCCCTTGGTGTATCAGAAGAACGCGGTATTTTTGTTTTGCCACCATGTCCTTGAACTCCTCGATAGGACGAATGTTATCCCAGTTTTTCAAAATAAGATCAGGTAAAAAACCGATGCCCATTCCTAAAGAGCAAAACCTGGCAATCACTTCCCAGCTTTCGACTTGCATTCCGACATGGGCTGCTTTCCCAAAATTCTTTTTG
>CAZPYX010000273.1:0-4208 GCA_964590635.1 uncultured Bdellovibrio sp. | reverse complement strand
GGCCACTTGGACCTTCTCAGCGTCGGTAGCCACCTTCTTGCGCACAATGGGCTCAACTTGAGTAAGAATTTCTTGAATTCTGTCTTGCGTCTGAGGCAGAACACTCACATCAAGATCGGCAAGATAGTAACTGTCTAAGCCCGGATCCAAAATAAGATTTGATGTATCACCAACGTGACTGATCATGGTTCGCAAGCCCGCAATGACTTGATTGTGAGCCTCATTACTTTCGGCGGGCTTTAGATTAAAAAGATCACTCTTAATTTTTTCCCACTTAGATAAAACTGTTTTATAGTCTGCACCTTCTCTTTTTCTTTTTGCGAGGCCCTCTGGAGTGAACTCCAAAGCTTGACCGATATTTTCATTAACCTTTTGCAGCTCACTAAATCCCTGATCTGCAGCTTCGGCAAGACCTCTCAACTTCTCTTTACTTTCACGATCACCATGCAAGGCTCTTTGAGCAACGATCTTATGAAGACTGACCGTTCGTAATATTTTTTCCAAAGGAGACTGATACTGAACCCCATTTTTTTCCAAATGAGCAAAAGTAATACTTTTGGTTTGCACCCTGAACATCATAAAAGTCAGCACGCAGATAGGAACTGCGAATGAAATTATCGACAAGGCCATTTTTCTTCCGAAACTAAGATTAGACATACGATTCTCGTTGTTAAGTTTTTATAAAGTTCCCAAAAAGTTTCGGCTAACTTTTGTTAAATCTTAACTGCCCGAAATATTAAATATTCAATCCTCGCCCACCAAATCGATCACAGCGTGGGCTGACTCACTAGACTAGCCCTGCGATGTAATGAAGAAAAATATCACTCTGTTTACAAATTAGATTTCAAGACATCCGGACTAAAGCAAGGGCACTGTCATCCCTGAAGTCAGAATGGTATGGGACTTTGAGCATTTCTGATCTCCAGAAGCAATGACCTAAGCATCTGACTGATCGGAACCACCCGCCAATTCGAGGTCTTTAATTCATGGAATCCATCTTTACTCGTCCACTACTCACTCATTGAAATCAAACCCGTTTCGAAATCCACATGCTTCCACTTCAACAGGAAACCCTTTTCCAAAATGTCTGAAACTATTTCGACAAGCGAACTTGAAAAGCTGCATCCAGGGCGCCATCCACCGCTCCCTAGATTCCCTACCGGGCTCGATTCAGAAAATACCGAAGACTCAGAATAGATTCACAGAAAGTCTTTAGATCCCGGGAAGATTAAAATTTACCACTTCCCTGCGGCTTTTGTTGACAGTTTTAAATATTGGATTCATAAAGCCCAGTCGGACTTTAACATTTGTTATGTCGAGGGGGTTTTATGAAAAATTGGATCAACACGCTTATAGCAGCGCTTTTAATCTTTTCTGGGCCATTCGCTTTTGCGGAGGACTCACAAACAGTAAACACTAATACAACTAAAGCTCCTGAAAACATCAAGGCTTCCGGTCAGCAGGGCGAACAAGTTGATGACCTCATCACCAATAATAATTTGCGAGCTTACTCTGGATCCACTTCCCGTTGGTCCATCGCTTCAGCATTCAACTATAATGGTGGCACAGTTAAGACGCCTCTATCTCAGGACCGTCCCAACATCGCCGACGCTTCCGGTACGACAACAAAAGCAGATCTGGATGGCTCCATTTCTGTAAAGTACAATCTCGACGTTAAAAACAGCTTAATGGCAGGCGTGGGAGTTCGCTGGATTGCCCCACTCGAAAAAAATGGCCCTCGCGACTATACCGGAACCACGACCGATGCCATGAATCCTTACCTTCAATATCAATACTTGTACAAGTGGTCAGGAATTCAATCTGTACTGCAATTGTCTGGGATGAAATGGACTCAATCTGACCAGACCGCTCTTGGTTATGATTATCAAATTGGTGTTGACCAGGAAAACGTCTATGAAATTGGAACTACGGGATTGTCTGTTGGAGCTTCCATCTCTGGCCAGTATCAAGGGTTCAATAAATCAGGCTCCTATACGTCTGACAGTGTTTCTATCAATGACTTAAAAACCGTACAAAGTGTTTATGTGTTCACGGTTTCACCTTATCTTGAATACCAGTTGACGGATAAAGTGAACTTTAGAACTTTGATCAGCCTGTGGGCTTACGAGCATTACGCTTCCGACAATGCGGGAGTTTTTGTTCACGACAAAGTTTATCAGTCCGTGGGTGTAGGCTTCGCTGTGACTCGTGATATTTTCTTGTATCCGAATGTGCAGTTCCTGCCAGATCAGATGGAAGCTTCTCTAACGAATGTTGCACTCAGCGCAACTATCAACCTGTTTTAATAGGCTCCGCCGAAGAATGGATGAGATACAAAACCGAGCCTACGGAATGCATAATTTTAATAATTATAGAATCAGAGTGAAAGCATACTGTAGCTAGCAGAAACCTTGTCTGCCCCTACCTTTGGAGAAGAACCGGAAAAGAGAAGAGCCGAACTTATTGTTTTTTTGATTTTTAGACTAAGACTCTGAGAAAAAATTGGGGTGATCTTCGACATCACCCTGATTTCAACTATTTAGCTCCGAATTGCTCCGCTAGTTGCACCTATGATTTACGGGGTCATACCCAGCTTCTTTTGATACTCACCGAGCTCTGGCTCTTTTAAACCTGTTTGAAACTTCATTATCAGGTTGCGAAGGCGCTTCTCGAGAGCATTCTGATAGGTCGCTGCCAACCGATCTTTCATTTTAAACTCAGCATCTTCCTCTCGTCCAAAACGCTCAGTATTAACAATGCATTCTAGGTATATATTGGTAACTGCAGAGGCCTTCACAGCAATAGTAATTTTCCCAGCGTTTCCAACCCTTGCCAGCTCAGGCGGCCCCATCGGAAAAGACGCCTGCACTAACTTTAAAAGCTTTTCGGCATCAAACATGTCGTCAGAAAACTCTTTATGTGCAAGCTTATTGCGTACAGAATTTAGCTCCCTCAATAGCTTGAATAATGGAATTTTATCGAAGTCTACAGTGACACTCTCTAAAAGTAGCAGTTTTTCACTGAAGTTCATTTTGTTCTTTGATTCCATGTAGTGCTTTACTTGGGGACACAAACTTAGAATTAGTCGCTCCATAAGAATTTCAATTCTATTTTGATAGAAGAGAAATTGGCCCATCGCTCTACTTAGATCATCAGACGGCCCTGGCCTTTCAACAACTTCCTTAAGCTGATCCCAGATCTTCTGCGATATCTCATTCTGATTGTCCATATTACCCTTCCGCAAATCGAAATCAGTTCGTTATATATATTCACTCCTAAATAGATTCGAGCTTTTTTAAAGGCAAAACTTTGAAATCTACTTCAGTGGGGATTAAGTCGAGAACGTCCGTCGCTCCACGAATATCCACCCCCGCCAAGCGAACATAGTGTTGAAAGCTTTTTACATTCTTCCAGCCCCCGAGCTTCATTGTAGTCACAATGTCTAATCCACCGACGAGACATTGAACCGCAAAACAAGCTCGGGTCGCATGAGATGTAATCTCTGGAAGCCCCAGAGCCTGACAAAAGTTCCTAGACACCTTAGACGCCTCTCCACGCCTCCATGACGTGATTCTGGGAAGAACGTAACCCGTCGATGCAGTCTTTAGTTTTAACTCCTTTAAGAGTGTTTCGAGGGCTATATTGATAGGGATCTGCCGGGACTCTTTGGTTTTGGTAGATTTGTCGCATCCCAGCCTACTTGAGAATGACTTCGTGATGGAAATCATTCTCGTCTCGAATGAAACATCCGTCCATCTCAACGCCCACAACTCCCCGGATCGACATCCTGTACTTACTGCCACAGCCCACAAATAATAATACTCGTGACCGATTTCTCGTGCCTTTCTTAAAAAGAGCTTAATTTCGTCCCGATTGAGTATAGGTTGCATTTTTGTTTCAACCTTGGGAATTGGGACCCCTCGCCCTGGACTCTCGATATGGGCAGGAATAATGCGTTCTAAACGTGCCCAATCAAACATTGTATTCACGGCACTACGAACGGACTTCATACGTCCTTTCGACAGCCCTTTTTTTTCCATTTCGTTAAAGATCAACCTCATGGACATTGGACGTAGGTGATCAACAGGAAGTAGCATCCAAGTTTTGGTGTGCATCTGAAGGGCATTATAAATATCCCTTTTGCTCGTACTTTCGTAAACCCTGCGTAAGTCGCGCTATTGACGAAGAGCGCGAGCATGTGCCAGCGG
>CAZPYX010000272.1:0-4255 GCA_964590635.1 uncultured Bdellovibrio sp. | reverse complement strand
CGTTCGAGTTGCATTCTATTTGTTCTTTACCCAATGTAAAATTAAATCCCTGTGAAGGTGTATTTTCCTGATACCAAGTCAGAACCTGACGCCCGGTAGGTCCTGCCCCTGTGATTCCCATTACATTCGACATAGGCTGGCCATTAAAGTTTCCAACCCACACTCCCACCGTAAAACGCGAATTGTATCCAACACACCAATTATCGCGCATGTCTTTGCTCGTTCCAGTTTTAACTGCGGCATCACTAGTTAAGGATAAAGTTGAGTCCATACCGAAACCCAGTGCGCGATTTTCTTTCGCTGACAAAATGTTCGTGATCGCCTCACTGACCTCGGGCGCAAATATCTTTTCTGAATTTTGCGGATCTTGAGATGTAAATCTTAATGGGGACCACAAACCTTTTTGCGCCAAAGAGCGATAAGCCTGTGCAAGATCCTCAAGATTCACATCGGCAACACCCAAAGCCAACGCGGGCCCGTAAAAATCAGGGTCCTTGAGAGATTTAAAATGCAGGAGTTGCAGCTTTTCCCAGAAAGCGTCGTCATTTAGTAATTTAAAAACTTTCACCGCAGGAACATTTAAAGAAGATGCCAGAGCTGTCTTTGCTTTTACCCATCCATAAAACAGATGATCATGGTTCTGAGGCTTGTACACTCCGCGCTCAAACACAATATCCACGGCAGAGTCTTCCAGCCAAGAATCCGGTTTTAAAATATTTTTCTCAAAGGCAGTTGCATAAAGAAAAGGTTTTAAAGTGGAGCCCGCCTGCCTTTGCGCCTGCACGCCATCAACATAGGAAGCTGAGGCCAAGGAACCACTTCCACCAACATAAGACCAAACTTCACCGGTCTTATTTTCAATAACAATCACGGCAGCATCATGAACATTTTGTTCTTTCAGTTGGCGCACTTGCCCTTCGATGGTCTCTTGAACAAAGTTTTGTAAATCTAAGTTGATATAGGTCTGCAAAGATCCCGCACGATGTTCTTGCGAAAGTCTTTGCGCTAGATGTAAAGCTTTCTGACCTTCCCTGGGAAACGTTCCTAACTTTGCTACCGAAGAGGAAATCAACACAGGAAATTCCGGACACAATGTCGACTCTTGCCAACAAGCTCGTTGGGTCCACTCCTTTTCAGATGCATTCGGAGATCTTAAAAGCACCGCTAGTAAAGTAGACTCCTTCTGGGTCAATCCGCTAGGAGACTTATTGAACAGCACCCACGAGATCGCAGACAAACCACGATACTCGCCTCGAAAAGGCGCGAGATTTAAATAGGCTTCAAGAATTTCTTCTTTAGTCCAATGGCGCTCCATCTCCCAAGCTGCAAGACTTTGCCGGATCTTACCTGTCAGTCCTTGCCATTTCCTATCTGGCTTCGCAAGTTTTACGACTTGCATTGATAAGGTGCTGCCGCCACGGGAGGAACTCTTAGTAACACGTTGATAAGCAGAAGCCATCAAGGCGCGCAGATCGACACCGCTATGACGAAAAAAGTTTTTATCTTCCGACTTCAATAAGGCGGGGATAAAAGCCGGAGAAATATTTTTAAGATCACTCCAGGCAAATGCGCGTTTTTGGGTATCTTTACGCCACTGATGTAAAAGACGTCCTTCACGATCAGTCAAAATCAAGTCTGAACTTTGATGAGACGCTTTGACCTTTTCAAAGGACGGCAATTCCGGCGTCGAGACTTTAACATAAAGTCCCGCTGTTAACACCAAGCTCAAACTTGAAATCAAAATGATCTTCTTCATCGCTATTCTTTCACTTGCCAGATCATTTCAGGAAGCTCAGCAAACAGTTCCGGACTGTACATCGCCTCCACTCTTGTCGCAGGGAGCTTGTAAGTTCCCGCTTGATTAAAGCGAACTGTGTATTCTAAAACCTGCGACTCAGCCGGGAACCACTCTTGATAGAAGCGGACTAGTTCTGCTTTTCTTTCAATTGCCGTAGCCCAGCTAGCATTCAGAACTGTTGAACCAGCCGGAATCGGATCCTCGACAACAACCCATGTCTGTGGAGCTTGGGCTTTCACTTTCAATTCAATTTTCGCGGTGTCTCCAACACTCCATTGTCCCTTGGTTTTTTGTTCAACGACTGTCACAACTTTTTCAACAGTGAAGCCAGCAAAGGTCGCCTTGGTTACAGGAATCGCCGCTTTTGCGGAGACAACAATCCAAGGCTTCCCAGATCCTACTTGATTCAAACGCACAGTCTTTTCATTTTTCATCCAAGGAAGTTCAAAGTTCATAGGGGCTGAAGACCACTTTGCTTCCTTCTCAGTAGAATCCAAAGAAGCCATGAAAGAACCGGTAACTTTTTCTTTCTGGAATATCACATCAAACTTTTTCATTGTTAAACGACCCCAGGCATTTGCAGTGGTCAACATCCAGGCCCCATCATGTTGTCTGGCTATTGATCCCTGCATCATTCGGGGAATATCACCTTTCCATTGAGGCTCATTTAAAACTGCCAACACCAAACGCAGCGAAGCTCCGTCTGCATCACGCATCAGCCAAGGCATTCCATCTAGATTTTCCTCTTTCAAAAGCATTTTTCGCGAAGAGAAATAGAATTTATTGCGCAGAAGGATTTCGATTTCGGCCAACTTCTTATCTCGCCCAGGAATTTTCTTTTCCCAAAGAAGAATTTCATACCATTCAACCAAGGTTGCTAATGGCCACTGTCCCCCTTGGAAATTCACCGTGCTCAGAAGGTCGATATTCAAGCGACGATGGCGCGAGAGGGCTTCGAAGACAGATATCTTTTTAATGACTTCATCAGCCCTTCCAGAATTTTGTCCTTCCTTTAAGCGCCCTTCAGAATAGTTCGCCAAAGCTTCCAATAGACGACCTTCATGATCTTCGCCAATTTCAAAACCCGCTTCATGGGCCACACTCACCACATAGGCCGTCAATGCAACACTGCCATCGTTACTTCCACCACTTGGGAAAAACTTAAGCAATCCGCGTTCATCCATATAAGCGCCAAGCTTTTCATCAATCTTTTTCCAAAGGGCTTTGTCGTTCAAACTCACGGCCCTAGAAACCTGTTGCTCTAAGCAGCTATACAAATAATTTTTCCAAAATTCTTTAAGACCTGAGTTTGAATCTCCCAAAGAGGTGGCTGCATCTATTAAGATAGAACTTCGCCCAGCTTCCGCACCCGCAGGAACTTGCACCGACACTTGCTTCAGCTCTGGCCACTGTCCAAATTCGCTTTGATAGATTCTAGCGGTACGAAGTGGCAAAACCTTTTGCGACTTCTTGATCTCGTCTAAGAATTTTCCCTGCGCATCTCGGGCCGTAAGGACATAATCAATCTTATCTGTCGACGGAGCTTTAATTTTCCAGAAAACTTCTTCTGAAGCACCGCCTTCAAGACGAATTTTTTTCGGCGCCAAACCAGCTATCACTGGGCTTGTTTGCAACTGAACATTCACTTCTTTGACTTCATTCGTCGCATTGCGAACAGTAAAGCCCGCATTGAAGTCATCCCCGTCGCGAGTCACACTTGCAATTCCTGGTAAGATCATCAGATCTTGTGAAGATTGGATCGAGGTCCATCCCGTGCCGAACTGATCCGCTTTTTGCTGAGCAATGGCAACTATACGAAAGCTTGTTGTCGAATCATTCAGCTTCACTTCGACGGTAGCCTTGCCTTCTTTATTCAAAGTCACATTGGGATTCCAATACAGAAGAGTGTCAAACAGCTCTCGGCGGAGCCCCCCGCGACCATCTCCTCCAATTGGCAAAGCTTTTAAACCAAAATGTCTTTTACCGATCACTAAAGTTTGCGCCGTCGCTGTTCTAATTTGATGTTGATGGAGCTGCATCATCGCTGACAACAAGTCCCAAGAACTATTGTCGCGAAGTTCTAACAATCCTTCGTCCACAGCCACCAAAGCCAATTCCCCTGACGAAGCAGGCCGTCCGTGGGAGTCGGTAACTGTCACTTGAACTTTCGCTGTATCGCGAGCCCGGTAGATTTTTTTATCCGAGCTTACTGCCACCTTGAGTGTATTTTCTTTCCAACCCACTTTGATCTCACTCATGCCCAGCTTAAACGCCGGCTTGCCAAGATCCACTAAAGCTGTTGGCTTTGGTTCCCCTAAACGGCCGCGAATTGCAAAGGCAGAAACGACGACGTTCGGTGCATATTCTTTCTTTATCGGAATACGTATGACCGGGTTATTGCTATTCACCTCAACAACTTCAGAGTAAAGAACAGATTCACGCTCCACCGTCACTAGC
>CAZPYX010000271.1:0-4256 GCA_964590635.1 uncultured Bdellovibrio sp. | reverse complement strand
AATATTTGCAGCTGTCGAAGTACCCACGCTGTTCACTGTTGCTATGACAGAGTTTGACCCACTGGCCGAAACGTCACCTGTCAGCGCTGTGATCGTTCCCGGATTACTCGCAGGTAAAGCGGTGGGTATCCACTTAGACCCATTCCATTGAAGAACTTGTCCACTGCCTGGGGCCGTCGTATCAACGGGATAGTTTTGCAATGCCGTGACTTTGTTCGATCCCATCGCTCCATTGACATCACCAGCAAGAGTCACATTGATGGACTGACATAAAAATGTTCCTGTGCCAGAACTCCAGTACATAGATTGTCCAGCAGAGCAGTTTGCTGACGCCACATAACTATTAAATGCAGATTGAGTTAAATACGAAGACAAATAAACATTCAGCCCCGTCACATCCGAAGTAGAAATAGTCGTCGCAGCCCAGTTTGTGCCGTTATACTTAAAGAAATCTCCAGCAGTAGGAACAGCGGCACTGATCGCCACGTTTTGGATTTTCACCACTCGAGGACTCGGATAGTTTCCTGAAAGATCCCCATTCGCCGCCGCCCCCAACTGAAGAGCATTGACGATACGAGTGTCATTACCTGCCGCGACGGTATTTGCAGCGGAACCTACGTTCAATGTTAATTCTGGATTCGAACTTTGATTAACAATAGAGATATAGCTATTGGTGGAGGTCACATCAGTTACAGTTCCACCGCTCGCGCCCGAAACACCGGCACATGTAAATCCTGATCCTGTCCAATTCAGAAAAGTTCCCGAAGAGCAAGTTGGCAAAATAGATTTCAAAACAAAATCACCGGCAATATTATTTCCCAATTTTTGTGATGATAAAGAGTAAGCCGCATAGGGAACTGAGCGAATCACCGAATCAGGACTGATCAGCTTCCAACCTGAGCCATCATGAAACTGCACGCGCAGACGACGTGCATCTCCGGCCGCTGGAGTGTAGACAGAGCCTCCATTACAAGCAAATGATGTCGTAGCATTATTAAAGGCGTCCAAAATGTAAAAGCCGCCTGATACAGGAAAAGAAACAGTCCCTGTACCAATCGGCACATCAAAAACTCCCCCGGAATTTGCGAGATTAATACCGCTCACTTGTTCTTGAAAAAGAACACACTGCCCGCTTGGATCAACAATTTGAAAAATAAAAGAAACGTTATTGTACTCTAAAGGAATGCCATCGGACTTCACGATGCGTCCCTGATAAGTCAGTGACCCCGGCGATCCCCAAGAGATCTTTCCGCAGAAAATCAGAAACAGTACAAAAAAAACGTTCAGGTGTTTCATGTTCTATTTATCGGCATTTGATAAGACATGCTAAAAGAACATCTGTCATAAATTGAATCATTTTGTTCCAAATTCGGAATGGAAACGGCTCACAATGATATCGAACTGTCCTCTATCTTAGAAATCCCCCGGGTATGAGTCCAAAGATGACAGGCTGGCAAGCTACTTACTATTTTTTTTACTTAGAAAACTCTTTGTAGGTCTGAGATAACTTCGAATACTCACTCGAGGCTTTTACTTTTTCAAGAGCACGTTGCCAGCGAGCTACTTCCCCATCCGGCACATCCTTGCTAACCGCAATATAAAGCGGAGAGCTAGTTATTTTGACCGGAGTTTGCTCCAACAGATCAGAAGACAGATCTGATTTTTTCAGCCAGTAAGCGACTCCCCACGCAGTTTCACCGATTGCCAAATCACAACGACCGTGGATCGTTTTTAGATAGATTCCTTCGGGATTAACGCCGACATCCAGATTGCGAAATCCAGCCATCTTCAAAGAGGTGAAGACCAAGCCCATGTCGCGACAACAGACCCGTCCAACTTTTCTTGCATCAGACAAAGTCTTGATCTGCAACTTGCTACCTTTCCTTTTATAAAAATAAATAGTCTGGTCACCATAAGGACCAATCCATTTATATAGCGGCTTGCGTTCAGGGGTTAGAATGAAGGAAAAAAACATGACCCGAGAGCCGTTATTCAAAACTTTCATTCCTCGGGACTCAGGCAAAAGTTCGATCTTATAATTTACATTCAACTCCTTCATAATGAGTCGAACAACTTCGGTTCCGAAACCCTTGATTTGTCCATTTTCGGTATAATTAAACGGAGGCCACTCCTCAGTTACGATGGTCAACGGCGCCGACGCATCATTGGCAGCCACGGAGTAAAGGGGCATACATAACACAATTAGCAATGACCACACGAATGTCTTAGAACTCACAAAGCTCTCTTTCACTGAACCCTCGGTGCCAGGTCCGCAAATTTTACTGCAGGCCACGGTTTCTTTAGCTGCCACATTTAAAGAGTGCCATGCAATTCAGGATATCTCATCATTCATCTCAGTCAGTCCATTTAAAAAGCTATGTCCTTTACGGACTCATATATTTCTTTAGATAATCATCAACGATTGTCTGAGTATTGACTTTCTGTAAGGCTTTTTCAAAAAGCTCCAATTTATCCTTCTGCTTTTCCTGCATTGCAAAATAGGTCCCTTGCGTATGCAAAATACTATTATTCACGTGAATCTTTTTTCGAACAGACATTGGCATTTCTTTGATAAGAAAAAGTGCATTGTCCCTGTCCATCAAGGCGCCGTCTAATTTCCCTTGGGCCACCAGACGAATTCGCGCAGGATCACTAGGATAAACAACTCCGACAATGGTGCCTTTTTTTACTAAACCCATGAACTCATCAAAATATCCAGATCTCTCATACAAGCCAATGTGTTTGCCCTTTAGATCCGACAACTGTTGCCACACCAAGGGATGATCTTTGCGCTCTACGAAAACCAATCGAGATAAAAATAACGACTTCGTTGGAGTCACAAATCCTGGCTGCAAACTTGCCATCCAAGAAAAATAGCCAACGTACTTTTGGGATTTCACTTCACGCAAGACATGAACAAAAGGAAGATAGGTCACGACAATTTCGACGTCGACGGAACGCAAAGCTTCCCGCAAGGCCTTCACTCCAGCTCCACCCTCGGGACAGCGAGCGCAAGTAAATGGTGGAAACTCATCCACCACAATACTCCAAGTTTCCGCATGACTGATTGTCGACAATGATGTGATCAATATTAGAATGAGAATTATCTTCCAGCCCATAAGTTCATAATAGGCCTAGAGAACTTTTGCCTTCAGATCCAGCGGCAAATTACATATTTCAACTTAGAGGTGTGCTATTCGCGTAAGTGATCCAGAATAATGTGAAAACTCCACACAGTCAGAAACAGCACCAAAGATGGGAAGAGGATCAAATGAGGGAAGCTCGACAAGGTCTTCCACCCCTCACGTACTAAAATTCCCCAACTTGTGTAAGGAGGATGAACACCTAACCCGATAAAACTCATAAAACTTTCATAGAGGATATTTGTGGGAATTTGAACGGCAATCAATACCAACAATGTACTGATCATGTTTGGCAAAATATGACGGACTAGAATATGTCTGCGTGTTCCACCTAAAGCAATGGCGGCCTCAACGAAGGGCTTTCTTTTTATTTCTAGAACCATGCCCCGCGTGACCCGAGCAAGACTCATCCAGTGAGTTGCAGAAATACCAATGCACAAGCCCAATACGGCCACCACATGGGGATTTTCAAAAGGCAATACCACTTGAACTGAAAAACAAATCACTGAAACCAAAATGAAACTTGGCAGAGCCATAAAAATGTCACAGGCTCTCATAAACAGCTTATCTGTCAGACCTTCAAACCATCCTGCAATGGCACCATAAGAAAACCCAAAAACGAAGGTCAAAAAAGAACAAACAAATCCAATCAAAAGAGACACACGTCCGCCCACCAGAACTCGGGTGAACAAATCTCTGCCTAAAGTATCCGTACCAAAAATATGCTGGGCACTGGGACCGAGCAAGATTGAATTGATATCTTGGGGCACACCCACTGAAGGCACATAAATATAACTGGCTAAGGTTGCCACACCTAATAGAGCTAAAAAAATCGAAGCGATGAAAAGCAAAGCCTTCTTCACGCTTCCTCCCGCAAACGAGGATCTAATAAGCGCATGAAGACATCCATCAACGAATTGATGACGATCAAAAGAGCTCCGTAAAACAAGGTCAATCCCACAATCAATGTATAATCACGATCGTTCAAAGAGGCTATGAACTGACTTCCCAAACCGGGAATTGCAAAAAGCATTTCAACCAAGAAGGACCCCGACAGCAGTCCCGAAATAAATGGACCGGCATAACTCAAAAAAGGAAACATAGAATTGCGAA
>CAZPYX010000270.1:0-4281 GCA_964590635.1 uncultured Bdellovibrio sp. | reverse complement strand
AAGTGGAGGAAAATTTGTTGTTTTCTTTCGGGAAATCTCACAAATTTTTTCACGGGACTGTAAAAGATTTATGTGAACTTCTGATTGATTTGGATTTGTATTTTTCATTCGTACCACAAACGGTTGTTTGTTCGTATTCATGCGTCCCCATTTCTGTAAATAGAAATTTAATTATAATTACGCATCGGCAATCGGCGATTTAAAAATAGAGGGGTCCTCCAGTATCAACCCGTGTCCTGGATGTCCGTTCACGACGTCGAGGAGTCGGGAGTATGGAGCTGTACAGAAAAATCAATTGGATTTTGTTTTCTCGCATCCAGATTGATTATCACTCCCTTGACTATTTGTTTCTTACTAACATTTCTTTAAGAAAAAAAATGCAGTGGTGTCAACACGTCCAGGAGGTTCTATGAACTGGCTTGCTACGCAACTGAAAGCTCACCCAGAGTTAGCCTTTTTTCTAACTTTGGGTATTGGCTATTTGATTGGAAAACTGAAGATTGGATACTTTCAATTAGGTTCCGTAATAGGAACTTTGTTTACTGGAGTGTTGATCGGACAGTTGGGAATTGCGATTGGCCCGGATACGAAAGCAATCTTTTTTCTTATGTTTTTGTTCGCGGTCGGTTATCGCGTTGGACCTCAGTTCATCCAAGGTCTGAAGAAAGATGGACTTCCCCAGGTTTTTTTCTCCATCGTAGTTTGCATCGGCGGTCTTGCTGTCAGCTATGCCGTTGCAAAAGTGTGGGCGCATCGGTCACGAACTTCCAATTCAGGCCAACTTAACTTTGCAAGCGGGTGACGTTGTCACTTTGGTTGCACACTGACTCAGTCTGCAGAGATCGGGGTGGGGCAAGACACTATCAATAGTCTTCCACAACTGTCGGCGTAAGTCTTCTATTTGTGGGGATCGCTGTGACATTCTTAACATCGGCCATTGCCGTTTTCGCGGGACGATATCTGTTTAAGTTTCATCCTGCAATTTTATTTGGCGCCTGTGCGGGTTCGATGACAACCACAGCGGCCCTTGGAGCAATTCAGGAAAATGCAAAAAGTAAAGTTCCAGTTCTTGGTTATACAATTACCTACGCGGTTGCCAATACTCTGAAAACTATTTGGGGTGCAGTCATTGTCTTCTTGCTAATTAAATAATTATTTTTTTGGAAAAACAAATTTTTTGCAAAAATTAAAGAGGAGTTCGAAATGTCTATAAAAAGTACCACACTTAAAACCCCGCGAGCTTTGCAGAAACGTTTAGAACAGCTCAGTCCCTTCGAGTTGAAAGACAATCTGATTTCACTAGCCGCCGATAGTGCCAAGGCGAGTACGCAAGTCATGTTGAATGCGGGTCGGGGAAATCCAAATTGGATCGCGACCACACCACGAGAAGCTTTTTTTACTCTGGGGCAGTTTGCTATCTCAGAGTCTCGGCGTGTTTGGAACGAGCCAGGGTTGGGGGGTATGCCACAGAAGGCAGGCATTGCTTCTCGCTTAAATAATTATTTGGATAAAAATCCAAAATTGGCGGCGATAGATTTTATCCGTGATGCGGTTAAATACAGCGTGAGTCATTTTAAATTTAATGCCGATGCCTTCGTCCATGAACTCATTGATGGTATTATCGGGGATCAGTATCCCACTCCAGATCGAGTCTTGAAACACAACGAGCGCATTGTTCAGGCCTATTTGGATCAAGAGATGTGCGCCAATAGACCTCCGAAAGGTCAGTTTGATATTTTTGCCGTCGAGGGTGGGACAGCGGCGATGTGCTATATCTTTGATTCTCTGATGCAGAACAAGATTTTAAAAAAGGGGGATGGCATTGCGCTGGCGACTCCGACCTTTACTCCTTATTTAGAAATTCCAGAATTGGAACGCTATAGTTTTAAAGTGACCCATATCGATGCCAATGAAATGAACTCAGGTCGTGATCGACATACTTGGCAATACACCGAAAAAGAGGTGAATAAGTTATTGGATCCAAAGATCAAGGCCTTCTTCTTGGTGAATCCAAGCAATCCGCCGTCAGTCGCGGTTTCCCCTAAGATCATGAAACGAATTGTGCAGATCGTGAAAACAAAACGTCCAGACATGGTAATCATAACGGACGATGTCTATGGCACCTTTGTTCCAGGGTTCCGATCCATTATGGCGGAACTTCCGCAAAACACTATTGGGGTGTATTCATATTCTAAATACTTCGGTTGTACGGGGTGGCGTCTTGGTGCGATTGCTGTGCACGAAAATAATATTTTCGATCAACGCCTTACTAAGTTGCCGTCTAAAGATAAAAAGTCTTTGAATCATCGATATGGTTCGCTGACGTTGAATCCTGAGAAGATTAAGTTCATTGATCGGATGGTTGCTGACAGTCGACAGGTGGCTTTGAATCACACCGCAGGTTTGTCTTTACCTCAACAAGTTCAAATGAGTTTGTTTTCACTGTCAGCCTTGATGGATAAGGATGATAAATACAAAAAACTTACGCAAAGTATTGTGCAGCGACGTTATAAATCCTTGTGGGATGGCTTGGGTGTTTCAGTGGCAGCGGACCCACTTCGTGCCGGATACTATTGCGAAATCGACATGATGGTCTGGGCTGAAAAAAATTACGGTTCTGACTTTGCCAAGTTTTTAAAAGCGAACTATGAACCGGTGGATATGTTATTCCGTTTGGCTGAGCAGACTTCGATTGTCTTGATGGATGGGGGAGGCTTTGCAGGGCCGAAATGGTCCGTGCGTGTCTCCTTGGCGAACTTAGACGATACTGCCTACGGCAAGATCGGCAGACAGTTGGCTGAAGTTGCCGAGGTTTATTTGGAAGCTTGGGAGAATTCAAAAGAAAGTCATTCAAAGGAAAATGGTAAGGCCAAAGCAAGAAGGCATTGAAATATTTAACATATGAATCAGAGTTTTTTATTGTCCCTCGCCAGAGGCTTGAATGATAAAGCGGTCTGTATACAAATCCACAATCAGGAGGCCTTGATGAGGCCCTTGGTGAGTCGGAGCAAAGATAATACCTACTTTGCATTTTTGTTTCGCAGGAAGAGTGGCTGGGCAATCTGTATCCAGAGTAAAGCCATCACCTTCAAGGGTGATGCTTTGAATTTGTAGATCTGCGTCTTTGGCGCGTAAATTCCAGTGCAAACTGGATGAGTTGCCAACAGGAATAGCTCCAAAATTTTGTGCCAAGCCGGTATCTTTTGCAAAGACAGGGAAAGACATCATCGTGAAAAGAACGGCAATAAAATGGGAAAGGGCGTGTGGCATATTTGGTATTCTGCCTGGTTTGGAATTATTGTCAATTTGCAGAGATCTTTTGATAAATAGAATCTGCTTTTTTTAGAAACCGATTAATGTCGTGGGTCAAATTTTTCTTTTTGCCGAAGACCTCTTGAAGCATCTCAAGGTCATGGGCGCGGCCTAGGTTTCGTTGAAAAAGGCGTAGCTGTGTTGTGGTTTGATTTACAATCTCTTTGCGATAGATAGTGCGTTTAATTTGAATACGCAGTTGATGTTGGCGATGTGTGCCTTTTGGAAACCGATCTGGCCAGCTTGAGTGATCGTCTTGAATTGCTTTTGATAGTCGAGCGGTAGTGTCTATATCGCGATCTTCCAAGCTGACTAGAAGTATTATAAAGAGCTCTTCCAACTCTTCTTGAAGTTGGCGATTTAAATATTTTTGTAATTTTCGGGCCTGCTTGGCGCGTTTTCTTTGCAGGTCTTCAGTGTTGAAGTCATAAGCCGCCGCATCTTCAAGCAGGACATCAAGTTCCCGCACTTTGCCCAGTTTCTTGCCAAGGTGTTGCATGTGCTTTTGAACTTTAAGATCGGCTTTTGAAGAGGCCTGTGGAGTGAGAAGACTTAGGCCTGCACGAATTCTTCGTGAGAGAATTCGCAGACGATGGACTTCTTTGGGGCCGGGTTGATTTCTTAAATCCTGAGCCACCTCAACAAAGTCCTGAAGAAGCTTTTTGAGATTGTGAACCAGAGTCTCCATAGCCTCCCCCTAAGAAGTTATTATCTTGAATTCAGTGAATTGAGAAATTGAAAGGATTCTGGTTGTTTGAAATCAGCTTGATGCATCTAGAGGCAGATTTTGTTGAGTTGCTCCTCTGGGTATTCTGTGTATTTCGTTAAGCCCAGATCTTTTAAGGTTAGATTGCGGGACTTCATCACTTGATATTGAAGTTCGGAACCCCACGGAGCGGGAAAGGCGGGATCGATGGAGTAGATGTCATCTTTCACAGCTTCCGAGAGGGGAATGAACTCCACGCCTTT
>CAZPYX010000269.1:0-4324 GCA_964590635.1 uncultured Bdellovibrio sp. | reverse complement strand
AAACGTTTTCCCCAAGGTCGCAAAAAAATCAAAAGGAAAGTTCCGCCATTCTTAAGCGGATCCAAAATGGGCCTACAAGGTGAAAATCGTATTCGCGTTAAATACGATTTCTATCCTTAAATACGAAATTAGTTCTTGCGAAGAATAATAGATTTCATCAAGGGCTCCTGATCTGGGAGCTCAAAGTCCAAACCTTGTGAAGGTGCTGGCAAAATCTTGAAAGAAAATTCTCTTTTTAATTTCTCAAGGCGTAGATGCAAATCGCCGCTCGTCCATTTTTCATAGTTTGTGCAGAATAAAAGAAGTCCATTTTTCTCTAGGCAATACATCATATTGATCATCAACTCGTCGAAGTTTTTACTGATCGAGAAAACGCCGTTTTTAGAGCGACCAAATGAAGGTGGATCGCAAATAATCATGCCGAATTTTCTTTTGCGACGGATGGTGCCTTTTAAGAACAGCATGCAATCATTGACCCAGAATTCATACTTATCATCTTCAGGGTTGAGTCCATTCAATTCAAAGTTGTGCTTGCTCCAGTCGATGAAGTTTTGCGAAACATCAACAGTGCAAACTTCACGGGCCCCCGCCAGGGCAGAGACCAAACTAAAGCCGCTCGTATAAGAAAATAAATTTAAAACACTGCGATCTGGTGCATGTTCTTGAACCCACAGGCGGTTTTCACGTTGATCAAGGAACAGCCCAGGGGACAAGCCCGTATCGCTGCGCAGTTCATACAAAACGCCATTTTCCTTGGCATTCCAACGCGGTTGAGTGTTGCCGATATTCCAAAGAATCTCGGCATTCGGGTCTTCTCCGCGATTGAGCATTTTTCGAATGAGAATTTTCTTATTTAATTTCTTTGAGACCTTTTCAAAGCGCAGCAGATCTTGCACTGTGGGCTCGGACTCTTTGTACCAGTAGACCCAAAGGTATTCGCCATATTGATCGATACGATAGGTATCCAATTCACGATGGCTGAGGCGCAAAGATTCATCTTTCAATTCTGAGAACTTAAACATGCGCTCGCGACGATGAAAGGCTTCGGCTAAGATTTGATCTTCTTCATGCTCATTCAAATCAGATTCCCGAGCCCAAGCCGGGGTGTCCGTTTCGAATGAAATGTCTTGGTCTTTCAATTTAAACTTTAATGATGATGAATGAAGGCAAAGGCGGAAGAATGGACTTCCTCCATGTTCGTTGTCGCCTAAAATAGGGATGCCGTTGGCTTCAGCGTGCAAGCGGATTTGATGCGGCTTCCCGGTGTGAGGATTGGCTTCCCAGAGTTGAAAGCGCCCCAAAGACTTGATCAGCTTAAAGCTGGTTTTGGAATTGGCTTCCTTGTTTTTGCGGCTAATAAAGACGTTCTTCTCTTTTTCAATGTGAGATTCATAAGTGAACTCGTTCATTCCAGCCGGTCTATCGGTAAGGAAGAGGTATCTTTTGGTAACAAGATGCTGCTCAAACAATTTAGTCAGTTCGGCGGCCAGTTCAGAGCTGGTTGCAAAAACTAGGGCACCCGAGGTGGCTTTATCAAGGCGATGCACGGTAAAAAGCTTGCGGTCCAATTCGTCTTCATAGATTTCAACGCAGCCACGCTGCCCGTATTCAGGGGTGTGCGTGTTCAGGCCTGCTATCTTGTCAACAAAGATGCAGCCGGCTGTCTCGGTGTATCGAAGCTTAATTGTCCGTGTCATTCGACTAATATAGACCGGTTTTCGTTGAGCGTCACTCAGAGTTTAGATAGAAAGATGTCTGGAGGTTTTCTTATGAAACTCATTTCTAAAATTATGTTGGTTGGTCTGACTTTGGCGTTTTTGGCAGGTTGTGGATTCCAATCCATTCCTCAGTCTAAAAACTCTACAGAAGCAGCCCTTGCAGAAGTATCAAATCAATACAAACGTCGAGCTGACTTGATTCCTAACCTTGTGAATGTTGTAAAAGGTTACGCAAAACATGAGCAAGACACTTTGACTCAAGTGACAGAAGCCCGCGCAAAAGCAACAGCGATGAATATCGATCCTTCAAAGGTGACTCCTCAGCAATTGGCTGAATACCAAAAAGCACAAAGTGGTTTGTCACAAGCTTTGGGTCGTTTGATGGTTGTCACTGAAAAATACCCTGACTTGAAAGCGGACCAAAACTTCCGTGATTTGCAAGCTCAGCTTGAAGGCACGGAAAATCGCATCACTGTGGCTCGTCAAAGATATATCGAGTCTATCAAAGAGTTTAACAACTTGGTGGCTGTGCCGCCAACAAGCTGGACAAACTCTGTGATGTATCACTTCGAAAAGATGCCTCAGTGGGATTTGAGCCCAGACGAAAAAGCAACCGCAGAGAAAGCGCCAGAAGTTAAATTCTAATGCGCAATTTTGCATTGTCCTTTCTTTCATTATTTCTCTGCTTCAGTCTTCAAGCTCATGCAGAATTCAAGGTTCCTTCTTTAGAGGGGCCGGTCATGGACGAGGTGGGAATCCTGCCTCGCTCTGTTCGTCAGGATTTGACTTCGCTGTTGATGGACTTCAATCGTCGCGGCAAAGCTCAAATTCAAATTTTGATCATCAACTCCCTGGAAGGGGAGCCGATTGAATCTGCTTCGATTAAAATCACTGACAAGTGGAAGCTTGGCGATAAGAAAAAAGATAATGGCATTCTGTTTTTGATCTCTATGAGTGAACGCGCAATGCGTATCGAAGTAGGGCAAGGACTTGAAGGTGCTATTCCTGATATCTATGCGAAGCGGATCATCAGTGATCGTGTTATTCCTTTGTTCAGACAAAAAAAATATTCTGACGGTGTCTACACGGGTGTCGCAGAGATCATGACTTTGGCGGATAAAGAGTTCGCCGATGAAAAACTGCCAGCGACGCAACATGAGGCTGACGGTGGCGGCATTCCTACGTGGCTTATCATCATTGTTCTAATCATAATCTCTATTCTTGGTCGCTTCGGCGGCGGTCGTGGTCGTTACTATGGTGGCGGCGGCGGATTTGGAGGAGGAACCTTCGGCGGTGGAGGTTTCGGTGGTGGCAGCAGCGGTGGCGGTTGGTCCGGCGGCGGCGGCGGATTCAGTGGTGGCGGAGCTTCAGGAGACTGGTAGCGCAACAAGGGTTTGGAGAGTTTTATGGCTTGGATACATAGATATATTTCTGATGAAGACATGCAAAAAATCTCGGAAGCCGTGGGGCGAGCCGAGGAAAAAACAGACGGGGAGATCGTCCCTGTCATTGTTCAGCGTTCTTCCACAGTAGGGCACGTTCCACTGACTTTGACTTTGATCATCTTGTTGATGTTGGTGATTGTTGAGCTTCCCTACGCAGATCTTCTGTGGATTAAACCATGGGTATATGCATGGCCGTTCTTGATCATCGCGATTTATTACCTGTCATTCATGATTTCGAAATTAGCTTGGGTGCAAAAAGTTTTAGTTCCTGAACGTGATGAAGTCGATCAGGTCCATCAACGTGCCCATCTCGAGTTCTATCTTAACAAAATTAACGAAACCAAACATCGCACAGGAATCTTGATCTTTATTTCCGTCATGGAGAAGAAAGCCGTCATCCTTGCCGACGAGGGCATCTCAAATAAACTTCCCCCAGAAACCTGGAACGACGTCCTTGCCAAACTCGGCGAACAATTAAACAAGGGCAATTGGGGCTTCGGCTTCACAGAAGCCATCGAAAGCTGCGGACACCACCTAAAAACCCATTTCCCCCGCTCCGCCGACACCCAAAACGAACTAACCAACCAACTAGTAGTCCGCTAGGGCTTTAGGGTACGCCGTACCTTTTTGCCACGCATTGCATAAACCCAAGCCTTGCCTCTGTCGATGGTCATTGATAGTGTTGGGCTCTTCTATTGCAGTCGTAGTTCAATGGATAGAGCACTTGGCTTCGAACCAAGGGGTTGCAGGTTCGAGTCCTGCCGACTGCACCAATTCCAACAGTACTCGAACCCACACGGGTTGAGCTGTTGAGATAAAGAAGCTGACTTTCGAGTCGGCTTTTTTTATGCCCAAAATCTGCCGCCACTGTGGCAGTCGATAGGGGGCCTTCCGTTCCCGTAGCTTTTAATGGCTCTTTTACCGGAGCGTATAAGCCCATTTTGATTTTGGTTGGGGGGATTTCGATGAACTTTACCAGGTTTGTAAAGACCGGCCTTTGAAGTTCCTTCGGCGCTTGCTCTAAATTCTCCAGAACTTTTTGAATCTTTGCCGTAAAACCTGCCTGATCAATTTCTTGCGCACGTAAATCCATTTCCTTCGTTTTCAGATTTTCTTTGGCAAGTTTCAAATCATTCAACTTTTGAGTCATCTGTTTGATTT
>CAZPYX010000268.1:3347-4333 GCA_964590635.1 uncultured Bdellovibrio sp. | reverse complement strand
CCCGGAGCTTCTTATCTACAGTATCCCGATTCCGCTGAAGTTTTTGCGGATCTTTGCAAATGCAAACAGGCCAATGCCCCAGTTCCTGAATCCACATTGCTTGTATCAGGTTTAGTTGCTGGCGCCGCAGGACTGCTCTGCGTTGCGCCCACAGGCATTGGGCAGCTTATTGCCTGCCCCACAGCGGCAGCGGCGGGCTGGGCGACGACAGGCGGAAGCGCAATTAATTTAGGAAGTCAACTCAGCCGTTATGGCTCCTACGATAATCAAGGCGGAGTCCTCCAAGTACTTGAATCAGGACAAGACAATAAGACCGAACTAACCCTTCTATCCAAAAAACAATCTGAACTTACCAGAGACGTCGTTAATAGCAACATGATGGGATTGGTGGGTTTCAGTGTTGGCCATGTGGGCTTTTCAAAGCTCAGTCAGATTTATGTAAAAAGCAAAGTCACAAAAAATCTCAACGAACTTTCTGCCACTCAAAGAAAAGACATCGACTCTGCGTTTTCTTCGTTGAATAAAGAAGATCAAACCAGAGCTTTCTTGGTTTTAGATAAGCTTGATGAAGAGTCACGAAAAATATTATTACAAAAACCAGAGCTTTTAAATCAGCAAATGAAAGGACTTCGTTGTGAAATTTAGTCTTTTTATTTTTATGTTTATCAGCTCAGTGGCAGTTGCAGACTTACTTGATGAAGTTATTGAAAATACGCGAACGGATGACTATCAAATCGAATTGCGCGAGCAGAAGCTGAATGACATCACTGGAAATTCATTAAATGACGTCGTCACTCGAACCCAGCTATTGAATGAAGTGAAGTTCTTAAAGCAAGAAAAGGGCCGCAAACTTTTGATGGAGGCCATTGAAAGTACCTACACAAGCACGATGCCGGCGCAAAATAAGACCCTCCAAAAAATTCGTTTTCCAGCAGGCCAACAAGATCTGGACAAACCAACATTTAATTAGGTGTAAAGCAAAACAC
>CAZPYX010000268.1:0-3337 GCA_964590635.1 uncultured Bdellovibrio sp. | reverse complement strand
AAATACCGACACCAGAACGATGCCGGCGGAAACTACGAAATTAGACAAAATGCGTTTCTCTCCAAGAAAAAAAGATCTGGGATCAGAAACATTAAATTCTGTGGTAGATAAAACAGTGGAAGAATCCAATCCTGCAGTCAAAGGCAAAAACGTTCCTAACGAGCGTCCTTTGGTTCTTTATCGCGATGCCAACCCCGAAGACCTCTATATGGCCAAAGAGATAGGGAGCGGCATTAAGGATGAAAAGATCGTTGTCTACAAGTCCACCGACCTGCGAGGCCGTGTCGCCTACAAGACCGTAGACCGCAGAGTCGTCAATGTCGTGGTCTTTGAAAAGGTCTTCCCCAAAGAAGAAGTGATCTATAAAGATGTCGATGGAAATTTAAAAAAAGGTTTGCCACGCGCCATTTATAAAGACGGAACCCTTGAAATTGCAGAGAAAGCTGGAACCACAACACGAAGAGCTCCAGGCACTTATCACCTTTCCGATGAGGTGAATAAGATCGATAATGGCAGCCTTCAAACCCATTCCGGTAAAATGGCCTCCCCCTATGAGGACTTCAGCAAAAGGGATGATCTTACCGCAAGCGAAAAAAGAGCCCTCGAGAACCTTAAAAAAGCTCTCTGTAATTTGTGAGTCTGAAGAATGCGGTTAATGACGCCGATTGCTGCCTAGTAAAACTAAATTTATCTATTTTTTAGATGGATAACACTAGTGAAAAACTCGATTGTAGTAGGGTTGGACTGCTACTACAGCGTGCTACTACAAAAAACCTACGAACACGATTATTCCGAGTGATATTGAATGAGCTGACCCTCAAGACCCATTAATCTTCGATTTCATAAACTACTTTATTTACTTTGATTTTACTTTTCGACCTAGAAACACATTTTAGAAACTAAAATGGCGGGGTGATCCGCCGAAACTGTAAGCGCCTAGAACCGTGGGACTTTCAGGCCCATTGTCATCACCTGTCATCACGTTTTCTGTCATCATTTGATCGTTTTTTGGGCAATTTCTTGCCTGTTTTGCCTTATTTTTTTCCGAAATTTCCGGTCAAAATATTCTCTGTGTTTTTCTTGGTCGGAACTGTGTAACCCAAGGCGTTTGTTGCACCCTTTACTATGATCTTAATGTTTAGAAATCGCCGAAACTAACTTCTGAAACTGCGCCTGCTTTAGATTTCCATTAATATCTTGTTGAGATAGCAAGTCCCAGTCTTTTGGTGACGCCTCATCCACCCACTTCTTTAGATTCGCATCAAAGGTTCTTACCCAAGACTCATGACTTTTCTCTTTTAGTTTGAACAAAGCTCTTTGAGCGGCGGCAGAAGTATCTTGCAGCTGAGTCAATACAAACCAAATCCCATAAAGATCTTTATACTTTTTGAGTTCTACAGTTCTCTTGGGAAAAGTAAGACCTTTATGAAATACCCAGGCCTCTGGCTTAACAACCAAAATTGTTTCTCCATTGGGAAGATTCAAAGGAATCGCTTCTTGCAAACTCATTTCGATATACGACAAAGACTGAGCATTAACTCCCGCATCTTTTATTTCAACCACGGGCGACTTGTCTCTTGATTTAGTGTCAGTCAAAAATTCAACTTCAATTTCACCTTCTTCGATCTGTTTAATAAAACTCTGAACAGCCGGCATCTCCATAGATTTATTTCTAGGTTCGTAACCATTGTCGACCAGCAGTTTTGAAATCTTCCCATCACCTGCATGGATTGGCTTTCTTGGAATTAAAAAATCTATGTCGGTAGTACCAACAGCCCCGGTATTCGCCTTAGAAAGAAGAACATCGTAGAGAATTAAAGCAACACCACCCCCAATGACCAATTGGTCATTCCAAGGCTTTAATATTTTAGCAAGTTCTTCCACTTGTTTTATAAGAACGTCATTATCCAAGGACATTTTCTATTTCACTCCATGAACAAATATCTTTTAAAAAATCTGCTTTACGAAATACGGCTTCTGCTTGCTCAACACCGCGAAGTGGAAAGTGACAAAGATCGAGTACTACAAGTAAATTGTAAGACCGCATCCAAATGTCATTTGGATCTAACATTTGAACCTTCTCAATTAATGAAGAGTAATAGGGCTTAATTAACAACAACTCATAGCCGCGATCTAGTTCTTGCAAATCTAGCCTATCAACAACTCGTGGCAAACTATCCCAATCCTTTAAATAAAATTCTTTAGCGCGAAGGTTGGTCGATTTAACTTTAAAAAATTCACTAGCCGCCGTGTGCAACGCCGGCACAAGCTTCAGCTTCTCCCAATCAATATCTTTTGAGATCGGCGCAGTAAATCCCTTGGATTTAGCCTTCTTAATCACATTATATTCTCTTACCCAACTGAGTAACAACTTGCTTGGAGATTTCAAATAAAACCTTTTACTTGTCCTCATCCCCTTTGAGATTATGATGCCCTCATACTCCAGCTGCTTAACAACCTTGTGCACTAACCCAACACTAATCCCCGTTACTCTTCCAAGCTCATTGACGGAAAATCCAGCCCCTTTTACTTGTTCATGATTCGCTAACAACCAAAACAAAATAAGAGAGGACTTATTGCTAAAGATATCGATTTTGAGATCTGGTGCCCTTGCGGGCAATAGTGCTGCTCTTGTCATACTATTCACTATATCACACTATTCACTTCAAAGTGAATAGTTAATTAAAATGAATAGCTGGTCTAGACTTGGGATCTAACTATATGTTTTCACTCAAGTAACACTTCCTGTTTTTCAATGAACCAGAAAGTGGTCGATATGAACCAGAATCTGGTGGGTACGGCCCGAACCACTCACAAATACATTCCTTAACCAACCTCACGGGTGTGGAGACTGAGGAGATTAAAGCAAACCGCCTCTGAAATTCGCAGACGAATCCCCCGCTCTTCATGTCCCGCAGGGACATCGTGGTTCCCGTATTCTTTATGGGAAAAATTCTGTAAATCTTTTGATTTCAAAAAGTTCACCGTAGATTTTGGTTTCTTCACTTAAGAACTTTGCGATGGATTCTTTTTCGCAAACATAAAGTACCTTTTCGAATACTCTACCCTGTGGAGATTTAGTAAAACGAACTCGATAACCGAGGGTTTACATCGAAGAATGGATGAGATACAAAACCGAGCCTACGGAATGCATAATTTTAATAATTATAGAATCAGAGTGAAAGCATACTGTAGCTAGCAGAAACCTTGTCTGCCCCTACCTTTGGAGAAGAACCCTGCATAACAGGATGGAAGAAATTATAAGACGAGCTTATGGCTTTAGGAATTTTGAGAATTTTAGATTAAGAGTTTTAGAATATTGTTCTTAGCAGGAATC
>CAZPYX010000267.1:0-4335 GCA_964590635.1 uncultured Bdellovibrio sp. | reverse complement strand
CTCTAGTAAAGAACTCAGCGGATTTAATGGTCTTCAACTCGCTGATTCGGGAATTAGTCCAATACCTTCAATTGCCATGCGGATGAGGGCTGACTCGTCATTCGTTGTTAATGACCCTTTTGGTTCAAATAAAATATCTTGGTGGGGTTTTTGAGGACTTGTAAACTCCCAATGATAAACTGATTTATTTGCCGTTGGACGAAATCGCAAACAATTGTGTTGGTTCAAATCAGAAGGAGTCTTTGGTGCAGGATGGTTCTTAAAATACTCAGGAGACCCAACCACGGCCATTTGAATGTCTGGTGATATGGGAATAGCAACCATGCTATCTAAAACGCTTTCTCGAAGCCTGATGCCGGCATCACATCCGTCTTGAACAATGTCTCCGATTCCATCATCCATAACTAGCTCAATATGAATTTGAGGATATAGACTATAAAACTCCTTGAGATGAGGCTCAATCAAGAGTCTCGCAGCGACCCGAGATGTATTAATGCGAATTTCACCAGATGGGTTTGAAAGAGACTCCCCGGCGACCCCAGCAGCATACTCGATTGACTTAAGCGCGGGTTCAATTTGTTTAAGAAAAATTTGACCTTCTTCAGTAAGAGAAATACTTCGTGTTGTTCTGTTTAAAAGACGAACGTTTAATTTTTCTTCTAGCATTCTCATTGTTTGCGACAAGGCCGAAGGTGAAACTCCTAGTACCTCTGATGCAAGTGTAAAACTGCCATGTTTTGCAAGTTGGCAAAAAGCTGAAATTGCCGGCAGTAGATTTCTGTCCATTCCTACCCCACATTGTGAAGTTACACTTCAAAGTTATTTAAGTATTAGCATATTCTCAATAACAAATACCAGTACTACTATTAATTGGGAATCAAGCAAGAATGACCTGCTCAAAGGATATTCTTCTCATTCAAAGACCCTTAAACCAACAGGAGATATTTATGAAAACTGTGAACATTAAAAACCGTGATATGTATTGGCCAATTGCCGCAGATCTTCATTTCCCGCCTGGATTTGATGAATCGAAAAAATATCCTGCAATTGTCAGCGCACATCCGATCGGCAGCTGTAAAGAACAGACCTCAGGGAATGTCTATGGCGCAGCCTTAGCTAAGGAAGGATTCGTTGTCATTGCTTTCGACCGTAGCTTTCAAGGAGCCAGCGGTGGTGAACCACGATTTATTGAAGATCCAACTTTGTCTGTCGAGGATTTCCGTCATGTTGCAGATTATCTTGTGACACTTCCTTATATCGATGACGCCCGTATTGGAGTTTTGGGTATTTGTGGTGGCGGCGGCTATGCGATTAATGCAGCCATGACTGAACGTCGCTTTAAAGCAGTAGCTACTATTACGGGAGTAAATTATGGTCGCCTCATGAGAGAAGGTTTTAGTAACTTTAATCCTATTGCGTTACTAGAGGCAACTGCAAATAAGCGTACAATCGAAGCACGTGGAGAAAATTGGAAAGTGACTGATCTATTGCCGCCTTCAGTTGAGGCCGGAATGAAAGCAGGCATAAAGGACATAGATGTGCTGGAAGCAACTGACTATTACCGAACTCCTCGTGGTCAAAAACCTAATGGCCTTAATCGCTCACTTGATTCGCATCAGGCGGCAGCAGCGGGATGGGATGCATTTCACTTGGCCGAGGTTTTACTAACACAACCATTGATGGTGGTTGTCGGTGACAAAGTTGGTGGATTCGGTGCTTATCGTGACGGTTGTGAGATCATTGGTCGTGCGCAATCTCAGAAAAAAGAACTTGTTGTTGTCGAAGGAAGTTCGCACTATGACCTTTACGATAAAGCAGAACCAGTCGGTAAAGCGTTAGCCAAAGTAATCCCTTTCTTCAAAGGAAATCTTTAAACAATACACAGGGCCTCTTCTGAAGGCCCTGTTCTTTCATTTTTTTAAAGTAAGTTCGTTATGAAAATTAATGTCATTGACCTGGATAATTTTGCTCCCCTCAGCTTACTGTCTTTCCATTGATTGTTTCAAGAACGTATGGTGAATCTCACTGAAAGCCCGCGGGAAATAATTGATTTTTCATTTCGGGCGCGTCGCAAGAGGCTGAAATCCGAAGGGAGTTACTATGAAGGAGCGACCAAATCTTCCCTAATATTCTTTTTTTTCATAACCGCTTTTATATTAATCGAATTTTTGGAATTAAAGTTTTCCATCTTGATTACGTGCGCTGACGGTGCGAAGCACCGAGGGCCCGGACGGCCCGAGCCCCATCCAACATCGCAAACCAACCTAGTATCGAAAAAAACCAAAACCGCGAGTTGCAAGCGCAGCGAGCAACAAGCCATCCACCCCATTTTCTTTTCTCTCACTCATTAACAACTACACTCACAAATTATTTTCTTAGAAAAAACCTAGTTCGTCGGCTTGAGGTTACAGGTATAGACACAGCTCGAATAATTATTTCCATGTGTCATCCAAGAGTTCGCCGTGCAGGTCGTACTAGTTGTCGGCTGTCCCGTCATACAGGTACAACCCCAACTTGAACCGCTTGAAATTGATGGAAACCAACCACAGGGACTTTGACCGGTACCACTTAAAACACTGGTATTGTAAGTGGGGTTTTTGGCTAAGCTACAATTGACGTTGGTCGCTCCACTTGGATCTAAGCACGTCCATGTCCAAGGACTTAAGGTTCCCACGATGGTTGTCGGAGCGCTCGCTACTCCAGAACTGCAAAGTCCCGTCGCAGGAGCTGTCTTACTAGCAGCAAGTCCCGTCGCCGGTCCACAAGCAGCAGCACAGCTTAATGTGGCAATAGTGGCATTCAACTCATTGATGTAGGCAGCCTTGATTGCATTTCCGGATTTGATAACTCCTGGATCCGTGGAGATCGCCGTCACGACTGTCAATCCATTCAAGCTGGCTCGAAGTTCATTAATATGGACAGCCTTAATTGGAGTACCAGCGATGAGAGGATCGTCGGTCCAATTGGCTGCGGAAAGACCACAGCGTTGCCTTTTCGCATTAATGGATGAACGAATGTTCATCACATCACTCGCGCGAATGGGATCACCCAAAGAAACTGCAAGCGCAAGATTTGATAAGAGAAAGAAAAATCCTAAAATAAAAACATTCCATCTTATAAGTTTCATAAAGTTCCGACCTTACTGATAAACGGGTGGACCGCAATTTAGATTGCCCAAGGAATCGTATCCTGTTGAGTACTGGCCGGCGGGGCAAGAAGTCAGGGAGGGCCCCACTGAAGCACAGCTTGTAATTGTTTTTATGTTAGTCGCTCCGACGGCGACAATTTTTATCGGAACCGAGAGATTGGAAAGAGAGCGAATAAGCAAACTCGAATCGAAACTGATAACAAGGTTGCCTCTGTAATTGGGATAAATCCCAGAAATATCACTCACCGTAATTGATTTTGCAATCAGCGTATTGGAAAGAGGCGAAACAGCTTTTCCCACACTAATAAGCTCTGTGGAACTCGCGTTCGCACCAGAATGGATTGAACTTAAGGGCGTTGAAAAAGAGGCTGTCGCAGGCATATGACTGTCGTCAAATGTAACGACTCGGGATGTGGCCAACTCATATGAACAAAGAGCCATTGCAGAGTCAGCAAAATAAGACGAGAGAACTCTTGCCGTGTCTAACTTTGCAATTCTGTCAGCTGCTGCTCTGCCTTCCCGTGATTGATTATTTTGAATTGTCATCATACCTGCCATCATGATTCCCATCACGGCCATCGTGACAAGAACCTGAATCAAGGATTGACCCTTATGATTTCTCATTTCATATCCTATTAGATCTTCAATAAGTCAGTGCAAAGATTTAATCGGATGCCTCAATGAGCTACTTAAAACATGAGTGAGCAATGTTCATTAAATGCGCTCCCAAATCTGAAAGTTTGAGAATTTTCCTCAGCATAAATTTGTGTGACCTTGAGAAATTCCCGAGGCATAACATTTTATTTCATTCGAAAATCTAAAAAATTTGCGCCAATAATGCTCCCACTTCGAAGATTCGGGAGCGTGATGTATTGCTGCACTCCTTCGAATTCACACTTCAGAAATTTATCAAGCTCTTTTAGGGTCTACATCCAAGAGTAAACCCAAACCATAAAGGAGAATTTAATGAAAAAAATATTTTTACTCTCGATCTTCTCAATCTGCATCGGCGCCTCTTTTGCCAAGGCGAATCCTGATGTCCGTATATATGATTCTGAATTTGCTGCTGTCGTAGGACTTGATTCGCAGAACAATCCTGTGATCGAACCGCTCAGCAGAAACTGCAATGACCAACCACAGCCGGCAATGGCAGGCATAGAGCAGAATTGCAACCCCACAGATGAATG
>CAZPYX010000266.1:0-4352 GCA_964590635.1 uncultured Bdellovibrio sp. | reverse complement strand
GACAGGTTACTTCCCAGAGAAGATAAAGAAATTTAGAGTTCGCCACTTAACCACTAGTCACTGAAGCGTTCCACGGATAGCAACTCCCTTCGAGTTGCTATTCTTATTTTGGGGACCCGCGTCCCCTTCCCCGCAATCACTGATCACCAACTCCGACCTTTTGAATCGTTACAGCGTAAACCACCGCGCATCTCCAATTTCCACCGCCCGTGAAAATTTCCAAAAATGAAAATCCATAAACCATTGAAATAATTCACTTCAGCTAAGCCGCATTTCCAAAAATGGAAATATTCGCGATTTTTCCATTTTTGGAAAAACGCAATAAAACTGAAAATTCCCCTAGCGATTCCTCTACTTACAAGCCTGGCACTGGCCGGTGCCACATTCGCAATTAGGCCTCCTCGCACGCATCAACCAACAAAGTCGTGCAGGAGATGAAAATGAAATCGCAAACAACAAAACCATGGCTTACTGCCGGCGGTGTGGAAATCCCGACAGAGCAGCTTTCCAAGATTTGCCAAACTTGGGACCCACCAACTTGGGAGCGCTACCTTAAATGGCATGAAAGTGGCCGCCGTGAAGCGCTTGTCGCCAGTTCACTTTACACTGAAAAGTGCGACCAAATGGAAGACAGCATTTTTTCCAGCCTGGGTTATAAAAATTCGGAAGAAAATATCCAACTTTGCAAGCAGCTATTAGGTGGCCTCCCCAGTCGAGAGCGACAGGTTTTATCGTTCATTTTCCTCGAGGGATTAACTGAGCGAGATGCAGCCGCCTTAGTAGGAATCTCGCCTGGCGGAATTCATAAGATCAAAATTAGAGCGCTTTTACGCCTCCAACGGGGAATTCAAGGGAACGAAGTAAGCACCCGCCGGTATATGAGGGGTGATGTTTCTGCGACCCATGTCCCCCTCGCAAACTATGCCAGGGAGGAAAAGGTGTACGACCCCAAAAATTACAAAGCGGAACTCGCGGAAATCCAACACCGCGAACTCTGTCAGGCCGTGAGTGAGCTTTCCGAACGACAGCAGCAAATCATCTATTTGAGATTTTGGTGTGATTACTCTTTTAAGCAAATCGCTCGTGATCTTGGAATTGGTGTGAACTTCGCCGAACAAATCTGCGATGCCGCCGTCAGCAAATTAAAAAGAAAAGTCATCGAAATGTCCGTCAGCGAAACAGATGGAGGCCCGTCATGCGCTTAAAAAATGAATATCTCACTCAAGAAATTGAAGAGTTTTTGGAGTCAATAACTCCCGGTGCAGGCACTGATGAACTTCAAGAATCCATCGAACAAGTCATGGAGTTATTAGAGGACGACCTTTTGAATGACTCCCTAGAGGAAGACCACGCGGAAAAGATTCGCAACCACTTGGAAAACCTGTGGGACCTTATTCCCACCAGAGACCAGGAGGAACTCGAAGATAGCTTCTCCGACATTATGAATGACCTCGAGTTCGAAATGAACTCCGAGGGAGAAGAATTTGAAGATGAGGACTATGAACTATGAAACTTCTGAAAAAACTAAAAGCATTTTTAGCAAAAATATTCAACCCAACGGAGGAAATGACCTATGAAGAATTTTGTAATTACGAAAGCAAAAAATATCCAGGCAAAAACAAAAGTTTTCGCGAATAAAGCTTTGGCACCATTGGCGGTGGTTTTAACCTTTACGCCATTGGCGCAAGCCAGTGTCGAAAGTTCGCTTTCAGCGGTTCAAGATAAACTTGTGGGAACAATTCTTCCCCTCGCCGCCATCGTGGGCCTGGCCTGGGCCGGACTCAGCTTTGTTATCGGCCATCCCCAGGCACGTCAGCGCATGGTGTATGCACTCATCGGTGCAGGTGTGGGCTTTGGTGCAGAGTCCCTCATCGCCCTTGTAAGAAGTCTTATTCACTAAAGGAGGAGATCTTGGCATTAAAAACATCGAAGGTCTATCGCTGCCTAGAGAAAAAAACTTTGGTATTTGGGTTTGAAATTGTGGACCTGTTTCTAGTGTTTTCAGTTCTGGCAGTTTTGAACCTTCTTTTTGGAAATATCCCCTATAAGTTTTTTTTCACGTGGCTGCCGAGTCTGAGCATGGCAGCCTTTCTTCGAATGAGTAAAGCTGGAAAGCCTGACAATTACTTGATCCACTTCGCACGTTACCATCTTTCACCAGGAATTTTCAGTGCATTTCCATTGGCAACAAAAAGACAGCGGTTCGTCAACAAAGTGAAAGGAGAAAAGTAGAAAATGAATCAGCTTGCCGAAAAACTCGAAGTCTGGGGATTTGAAGAAGGATTGCTCATTTATAAGGATCTGTCATTGGGGGTTATTTTGAAACTCGACCCCAAAGATATTTCATGTGTCACGGATGATCTGTTAAACACTTTGCATGGAGCCATCGGAAACTTCCTCAACGGACTGCCAGCAAAACTGGGCATCCAGTTTGTTCAAGAGATTTCAAAAGGCGCCGGTCGTATTTTGGAGGCCCATCAAAGTGGGATCAAACCGGAAGCTCTTGAAATCGTCCGCAGTATGCTGACTGAAAGAACCTGTCGGCTGGAGGCTTTTGACGAAGCCGGCGGTATTCCAACTCAAAACTTGTATCTGGTTTTAAGAAAAAGTTTTGATCGCAGGGCCCAGCGCAAAAAAAGATTCCGCTTTTGGGAAAAGAAAGACGAAGAGCAGGATTGGTCGCGGGAGATTCTAATACCCGAGATCAAATCTATGAATCAAGTCGTTGAGAGCGTTCAGCAAGGACTTGAGGCTTTAGGAGTTCATAGTCGTAAGCTCGCCGAGGAGGAAACTTTTGATCTTCTATTTGACCAATGGAATCCAGGACACCCCCTCCCCGGTTTAAATTTCAACAAGGAGGACATCCGCGACGAACTCATTTTAAATGACGTCGTCGTTTCAATTAAGGGCTTCTCGATTGCTCATTATTATCACCGAGTTTTGTCAGTGAAGATTATGCCCGAGCAAACATTTTCGGCAATGGCAGAAAAACTAAAAGAGTTACCGTTTGGATCAAAACTGTTCTTAACGATTGAAACTCTGGATCAGGACAGGGAAGACTTGGCGTTGCAAACTCAGCGCCGCGTTGCCTATGCGATGTATTCTGGAAAGAGTGGAGTGTCGGACCTCGACAGCAAAGCAAAACTTGGAGACATTGAAACTTTGTTGCAAAAACGAGTCAGCGGTGAAGAAAAAATATTCTCTGCGGCACTCAACATTGTTCTTCGCTCCACCGCTGAAAGTGCCTTGGAGGAACAGGTTCAAAAAGTCCTTGAGAGAATTCGCTCCCTTTCTGGAGCTGAAGGTATGGTCGAATCTTTGGCTGCCGCTCCAATATTTTTTGACCTTTCTCTTCCTAACGCAAGAGCCAAAGAACGCAGTCGCAAAATGAATACAAGTGTTCTTGCCGATTTTTTGCCTCTTTATGGAGATTGGAAAGGACATACTGACGCCCGTGTGCTTTTACGCAATCGCTCAGACGGAGTTCTAGGATTTAATCCATTTTCACCGACCCACGGCAATTTTAACCAAATCGTCAGTGGCGGCAGCGGTGCCGGAAAGAGTTTCGCCAGCGTTTTAATGGTGTCGCATCTTATGAAAGAAGCCCCCAAGGTCTTCATCATTGATATCGGCGCAAGCTACAAGCGCCTTTCGGAAAATCTCGATGGACAATATATTGGAATCGGCACTGATTCGTCTCTGAGTCTAAATCCATTTGATTTGTCAGAAAGAAGCTCGGAAGCCCTGGATCAAAAAATCAAGTTCATGGTTTCTCTTGTCGAATTAATGACCAAAGAAGACGAATCCACCGGCATCGGCAAACTGGAACGGGCCGAGATCGAACAGGCAATCAAAGACATATATAAGGAAGAACAGGAACCAAAACTGTCCCATTTGCGAGAAAGGCTTCTTAAAAACAACGAGCCCCTTTTACAGAGAATGGGAAAGATTTTAGGAACCTGGTGCGGTGACTCTCCTTATGGAAAGTTTGTCGATCAAAAAACAAACTTGTCACTCAATAAAAATATTGTGTGCTTTGATTTAAAGGGTCTTGAGTCTCAACCGGATCTCCAAGCAGTTTGCCTATTCATCATCACAGACCTTATCTGGCGAGAGGTTCAAAGGGATCAAACCAATATGAAGCTTGTGATTTTTGACGAGTGCTGGTCTTTGCTTGAGAATGAATCAGGAAGTCGCTTTTTAGGAGAAGTCTATCGCACTTTTCGAAAATACCGGGCTTCCGCCATTGCGATTTCGCAAACCATGGATGACTTTGCCAACTCCAAAGTGGCCTCGGCAATTTTACCGAATTCAAGTGTGAAATGGATCTTAAAACAAACCGGCGGAAATAT
>CAZPYX010000265.1:0-4378 GCA_964590635.1 uncultured Bdellovibrio sp. | reverse complement strand
CCGGGTGATTCGCTCTGAAAATGACAAAGGCATTATTGTCCTGATGGATTCTCGTTTCTTGGAAAATACCTATTCTGAAACCATGCCTCAGGGTTGGTTCGAGGAATCGCCTCGAGAATTGGTGTCGCAAAAGATCTAGTCAGACATTTCGAATTTTTGGAACAGTCTTAGCGAAGCGGAGGAGGCAGAGACATGAGGTTAACTGAAATGCCTCTTTACTTCTTAGATTTGCAAACGACAGGTTCTAAGCCGGAAAGCGGTGCGCACATTTTAGAGATAGCTTGGTCGTCCTTAGAGGGCGACATTGAAAGTGCATTGGTGCAACTTCCTGATGAAGAAAAGATTCCCTATCGCATTCAGATTATTACCGGAATTTTTAATGAAGATATGAGCTCGGCAATTTCACTGAAAGAAGTCTTTGATGGAATTGAGGCGCGGTTTTCTGGTCTTCCTTGTGTGATCCACTTTGCACAGTTTGAAAAACCATTCTTGGCAGATGCTCACGAGAAGTTGGGTCGTCCGAATCCTTTGAATATTCTTTGCACTCATGAAATAGCGAAGCGATTGTTTCCGAACTTACCGACCCGGGGGATTAAGGGTTTGGCAGGATATTTTGGTTTTCCGTCTACGGATTTGAAAAGATCGTCACAGCAAGTGGCGGCAACTAAGGTTATTTGGCGGGGACTTGTGTCTGCTTTGGCCGAACAAAATATCCAAACCTATGAAGAGCTTCAGCAATGGTTGCAAGTGACGCCGAAGGCGGCTCGTACGAAGTATGAGTATCCTCTGCCGAAAGAAAAGCGTTTAAGTCTTCCTGATCAGCCCGGTGTTTATAGGATGGTCAGTAAGTGGGATGAAGTGCTGTACGTTGGAAAAGCAACTTCATTGAAGGATCGCGTGAATAGCTATTTTCGAGGGCAAAAGAATCGTGACCCGCGAAAGCTTGAGATGCTGACACAAACCTATGATCTGCGTGTGACGGTCTGTGGCAGCCCCCTTGAAGCGGCGTTGCTTGAGACAGACGAGATTAAGCGTCTAGACCCTCGCTACAATATCAGCTTGAAGGTTGGTCAGAGGTCGATTGTATTTTTTAATCATGACCTGAATGAGTTTAGTTTCGAGCAAAATGATGAATATTGTTTTGGTCCTTTTTCAAGTTCGATGGTTTTTGATTCCATTCGAAATCTTAGTTCATGTCTTATTGAAAAACACTTTCACGACAATGTTTTTTATGAGCCCATTGATGCGGCTTTGGTTGAAAGTGGATTTGATTTGTTCTGCGAAAGAAATAACTTCGCAAAAGAAACCTTCATGTCGGTGAGATCTATCCTGGCGCAGGGATTGTGGTGGAATCGTCAGTACGACCTTGAAGATTCGGAAGAAGAGCTGTTAGAGGCTGCAGAATCTGAAGCTGAATCTTCAGAAGAAGAAGTTTCCGAGGTAGAAGTCGAGTTAACTGCAGAAGACATCGCCGATAAATTTGAACGTCACTTCATGCGCGCGGGTCGGTCCTATCTGCGGGCGAAGCAACTGACCAGAATTTTAAATTCTGATATCGATTTTCATATCACGCCAGAAGATCTAGAGACAAAATATCATCTCAAAGTTCGTAAAGGCATGATCAATAACCAAGCCGCTAGTGAACGAGTTAGAAAGATTCAACTTTGGAATGGTCTTAACATCGACACTTATGACCGCATGAGTGTTCTGTTAAGTGAATTAGAAAAAATCAAAACTCAAAGCGGCCAAGTAAAAATTCAAACCCTCTAGTTCTCGGAAAACATTTCCGGACTGACGCACCTTGGTGGTAAAAGAAGCAGGCACCTTTTCTGGATTTAGTTTTGTGCGACGGATGGTGAGGCGAGTCCGAGGATTTCGTTAAGATGTTCGGCTACTTTTTTGCCGGAGTCTTTGTGATTGAAGTAGAGTTGGATAAGTTTTCTGTAAGGGCGCTCTTTGGGGATCAGGCCTGGCGATCCTAAGTTTACTACGATGGTTCTTTTCTTGAGGTCTGCTGGTAAAGAACGAAGAAGCTTTGCTGTCTTCTTGCCAGTGACCGCAAGGACCATGATAGGGCATCGTCCCTCTGACCATTGCATGATTTCTGTAGAGTCTGAGTCATTAGCTATGCGGTAACTAAGTACCTTCGCAGATGTTGATGAGGCGAAGCTTGTTAGAAACTCTTTTGTTGGAGAAAGTGCACAGACCTTTTTTACTGAAGCTGGAACGCGAGTTGTTTTGATTTTTCCAGGAAGAGACTTAGCGATCAAATTTGATTTGATATTTTGGGAAAGAACCTGATCTTCAAGATCAGCGTATGGTTTTGAACTTAAGCTTCCCGCGGAGATAAGTGACGGAAGTGCGGGGTCCTTCTTATATATATTGGCAAATGCTTTTACCACAAGAATGCGATGAAGCTTTGCATGCAGCTCTTTCTCTGTGATTTCCTTTTCTTGAACGGCTTTCTTTACTGTGCGAATGGCTTTTTCCTGATCGGCAAAAGACCAAGTAAGCATGACGATATCGGCCCCAGCTTTGATTGCCTTTAAGGCGGCCATCTCTGGGCGAAGTAATTGTTTTGAACCTTTCATTTGCAGGTCATCGGTAACTACAAGACCCTTGTATTTTAAATCGTCTCGCAAAAGATTTGTGGATATCTTTGAGGAAAAGCTTGCAGGCTCTCTGCTGGAATCCAGTGAGGGATAGATGGAGTGCGATAACATTACAGCGATATTATTTCCCAGAGACGAATATCCTTCGAAAGGAACGAGATCTTTTTTCTTTAGTTCAGAAATGGAAGCAACATTTTTTACAATAGTCGTGTGGGGATCGGCTTTTAGATCGCCTGTTCCGGGAAAGTGTTTTGCAGTGGGAACCACCTTTGATCGCATAAGGCCTTTTGAGTATGCGACGCCCAAATCTTTTACGAGTTCAGGATCGGAACCAAAAGAGCGCACACCAATGAAGCTTGCTGAAAAAGGATTTGCAACGTCTAAGACTGGCGCGAGGTTCATGTTGAAGCCCACTTCTCGCAAGAAGAGACCAGTTTGATATCCCATTTCCTCGGCCAGAAGTGGTGATTGAGTTTGTCCTATCGCTAAAGCGTTGGGTTGTGCAGGTTCAATGGGTAAACGTGAAACTGCGCCGCCTTCTTGATCAATGGCAATAAGTGGTGGAAGTTTTGAACTCTTGTAGGCAGTTTGATAAAGAGTGGCGTTGAGCGAGCGGATCTGCTTGAGGGACTGAACATTTCTTTTAAATAGAAGAAAGGAGCCAGGCTTGTAAGTCGCAATAAACTGTTCGAGCTCTTTGTCCATGGAGGTGTTTGGAAAGCCGACGATGAAGAGTTGACCGACTTTTTCATCCAGGGTCATGGCAGCGATCTTTGCATCAATTATTTGATCCAGGGATTTGGCTTGAGCTAGAACAAGGGCGGGAAAAATACAAATCAGTATAGTAAAGCTCAAAATCCTAGAAATTTCCCTGATATACTTGTGCATAGGATTAGAGTACCACTCGCCAAATGCGAGAATAGACGAGATTTGAGATACAGCATGAAATTGCACCAAAGTCTTAATATCATTTTTGCTTTTATGTTAGTACTCGTTGCCTCAACGTCCATGGCTGCGACAGAAGACCAGTCGTTAGTTGAAGTCAGCATTCCTCAAGATATTTTATCTCCGTATCGTGAGCGTCGTGGAACGAACGGGATGTTCTTCGGCCTTGATTACGAATCACTGATATTGAAAAACTTTTTCTCTACTTCAGACGGCGCGACTTACAGTGATCTGTTTGGTTCAAATGCGATTGGATTAATTCATTTGTCGGTGGATTATAAATTCAATTTCTCTCTCGGTGCGCTTACGATCGGTGGCGATATTGGAATGGGAAGTGCGTCTGGAAAAGTGTCACCCAGAAAATTGGACGTCACGAAGTACGGTATCGGATTAAAATATGTTGCTGATGCTTTAATGCCAGAACCCTTTGTCGCTCCTTATGTAGGTTTAAACATTTGGAAAATGGGCACGAAGGAAACCGTCACGTCGACAGAATCAGTTTCTGAATCAACAGGCATTGGTTACAACTATACAATCGGTCTTCTTGTTCAACTAAATTGGATCGACTACGATGACGCAAGACAAGCCACTTTCAACTATGGCTTAGAAAATACCTACCTCGACATCTACGCCACTCAATACGCAAAGACTGACAGCGAAGCAGACGTCAACACAGCCACCGACATCCTTTGGGGCGCCGGCCTAAAATTCGAATTCTAAAAGGGTGCCTGCCATCTTTTTGTAACCACAAGGCGTCAGGCCGAAGACGTTGGACTGATTGCGGATCAAGAAACGAACCTACCTAATTTAAAATTCAGACA
>CAZPYX010000264.1:1856-4382 GCA_964590635.1 uncultured Bdellovibrio sp. | reverse complement strand
GAGACATACGCTCACGAATCGCACGTTCCATACGAACGAGACCGATACGGTATTGATTCTCAAGCAACTCACCTACTGAACGAACACGACGGTTACCCAAGTGATCGATATCGTCGATAACACCGCGACCATTTTTCAAGTCGATCAGAGTTTTGATAGTGCTCAAGATATCTTTGTGAGTAAGTGTTCTGTGAGAAGGAGGACACTCATCCATAGAAATACCGAATCTGTGATTGATCTTGATACGACCAACTTCAGACAAATCGTAAGTTTCTGGATCGAAGAACAAACGACCGAAGAATGTCGTAGCAGCTTCCAAAGTTGGAGGCTCACCAGGACGAAGGCGTTTGTAGATCTCAACCAAAGACTCATCTTTGTTAGTAACTTTATCTACCAACAATGTATTTCTTAGGTAAGGACCAACAGTCAAACCGTCGAAGAAGATCATGTAGAAGCTTTCGATACCAGCTTCGATCGCGCGACGGATGATTGCAGAGTTTAGTTCAGCATTCGCATCAGCGATGATCTCACCTGTAGATTCATCGATAAGTGGCTTAGCCAAAACTTTTCCGTCAAGATCATCTGGCTCTACTTCAAGCTCAGTGATGTTGAGGTCTTTAATTTTCTTGACGATCGCGCGAGTGATACGACGACCAGCCTTAACAAGCGCTTCACCTGTCTTAGGATCAAGTACATCTGTCAATGCTCTTTGACCTGACATTCTTTCGATGTCCAACTTACGGAAGAGTTTTCCACCCTTAACGTAAACTTCATCAAGATCGTAGAAGTACTCAAGCAATTGTTCTGCGTTGTAACCCAATGCTTTCAAAAGAATAGTCACAGGGAATTTACGACGACGATCGATACGAACATGGATCAAATCTTTTTGGTCAAATTCAGCATCCAACCAAGAACCACGGTAAGGGATCACGCGTGCAGAGTAGATCAGTTTTCCAGAAGCATTGTTTTTACCACCGTCGTGATCGAAGAACACGCCAGGAGAACGATGCAACTGAGAAACAACAACGCGCTCAGTACCGTTGATAATGAATGAACCGTTCGCAGTCATAAGAGGAATTTCACCAAGGTAAACTTCTTGCTCTTTTACGTCGCGAATAGAACGCGCTTCAGTTTCTTCATCAACATCGAAAACGATCAGACGAAGAGTTACCTTGATAGGCGCAGCGAAAGTCATACCACGTTGACGGCACTCGTCTACGTCGTATTTTGCTGGCTCTAGAGTGTAACTTACAAACTCAAGGCTTGCAGTGTTGTTGAAATCTGTGATTGGGAAAACAGATTTGAAAACGCCATTGAGACCAGCTTCGCCACGGCGATCTGGATCCATATCCTTTTGAATGAAAGCTTCATAAGAAGACTTCTGCAATTCAATCAGATTTGGAATATCAATGACTTGCTTATTTTTCGCGAATGACTTCCTAACTCGAATGTTAGAAGCCGTAACTGGAGTTTTTTCCAATGTACTCTCCGTGATAAGAAAATCGGAACTTCACTTCGGGGGGAAGAAACCAAGACCCACATTAAATAAAAGACAAGCATCTCAAACTACTCCAAGTTTTCAATAAATCAAGTGATTATAATACTTTTGGCCCACTTCTTGAAATCTTTTGCGGGGCTCATCTTTGGGTCCCTAAGGCCGCCTTACAACGCAAATTTAGCTTTTAGAAAATCAGACCCGCGCATCCAGCGCTCGCCGGCCTTGAATACCGCATCCTGCGGGGCCGGAGGTCTGATTTTCTAAAAGCTAAATTCGCATTGCAAGGCTGATCAGCGATCCAAAGTTAAGTTCCGAAAGGATGGGTCAGGTAGAATTGAGGAGCCAGAAAATCACTTCACTTGCGCGTCAAGTATTTGTGTTCTCTGGTAATTAATGAAACTCGACATATTTCTAGATGCTGGGCTTTTTGATTTTTAGTCCATTAGCAATGAGCCTAAAAATGAGGAAAGGGCTTAACTAAATTCAGACCTCCGGCCCCGCAGGATGCGGTATTCAAGGCCGACGAGCGCTGGATGCGCGTGTCTGAATTTAGTTAAGCCCTTTCCTCATTTTTCAGGGGCCCACTTTGCTAAGGGGCCAAAAAGCAAAAAGCCCCGTGTTTCCACGAGGCTTTCGGCAAAATCATTCTCAGAGAGAAAACTACTTAACAGTAACTTTCGCGCCTGCAGCTTCAAGAGCTTTTTTGATTTTTTCAGCGTCTTCTTTAGTCGCGCCTTCTTTAACTGCTTTGCCACCAGCTTCAACAAGAGCTTTAGCTTCAGCAAGACCCAAACCAGTCAAACCACGTACTTCTTTGATTACGTTGATTTTGTTTGCGCCAGCATCAACCAAGATAACGTCGAATGCAGTTTTTTCTTCAACAACAGCAGCAGGACCAGCTGCAGCAGCTACAGGAGCAGCCGCAGAAACGCCCCATTTAGTTTCAAGCATTTTTACAAGTTCAGCGATTTCAAGAACTGTTTTCGCAGACAATGCGTCAACAAGTTGATCGTTAGTTAGAGACATTT
>CAZPYX010000264.1:0-1756 GCA_964590635.1 uncultured Bdellovibrio sp. | reverse complement strand
TTGATTTGTAGAACTTCAACGTCCTTAGCAAAGTCAGCAAGTGTTTTTGCAGTTGCGTTCACTTCACCGTATGAGAATACGATGGCGTTAGTACCTTTCATTGAATTAGCAAAAGCTTTTTCAATAGCTGGGTGATCTTTGAACGCTCTTTTTGCAAGAGTGTTACGAACGACCTTCATCTCAGACTCGCTAGCATTCAACTTTTTGCGCAAGTTAGTAACTTGCTCAACTTTGATGCCCTTAAAGTCTACGATGAAAGCCCCTTTAGCTTTTCCGAATTTCTCCGTGATTAGCTTAATCTCTTGCTCTTTATCTGCGCGAGTGATCATAAGTGAGCCTCCTTTCGTTAGATTTTTCTCCCGATTTGACTCGAGAGTCTGTGCGAATCAGTGGTTTGGAGGTCCTTGGATTCCAACGATGTTGGAATTTTTTGAATACCTTTTTGCCTTATCTCGGCAGGCCCTTCACAAGCGAAGGATTAGATCCACAAATGGAAACCTACTGTCTCTGATCGCAATAAAATAAATTTAAGTTTCACTTCTTTAAAGCCTTAGTGAAGGCTTGGGCTTCAATAACTTGAAGCCCACCGAAACTATATTAAGACAAAGTCCCAACGATAGCTGCAGCTGCATTCGGTTCAATCTTAACACCAGGACCCATAGTCGAAGCTACGGAGATTGATCTAAGATAAACACCTTTAGAAGATGCTGGCTTAGCTTTAACTAGCGCGCCCAAAAGAACGAGGAAGTTATCACGAAGTTTTGCATCGCCCATTGATTTTTTACCGATACCAGCATGTACGATACCTGCTTTATCAACGCGGAAATCCAACTTACCTTTTTTCTCGGCAGTAACGGCTTCGCCAACGTTCATAGTTACAGTACCGATTTTTGGATTCGGCATCAAACCACGAGGTCCAAGGATTTTAGCAACTTTAGAAACAGTCGCCATCATGTCTGGAGTCGCGATACATTTATCGAAATCCAACCAGCCACCTTGAATTTTAGCTACAAGGTCATCAGCGCCAACAAAGTCAGCACCAGCAGCTTTTGCTTCAGCCTCTTTCGGGCCTTTTGCGAAAACTACTACTTTTACGTCTTTACCAAGACCGTGAGGCAATGCGATCGCGCCACGAACTTGTTGATCAGATTGCTTAGGGTCGATACCCAAACGCAATGCTACGTCGATAGATTCATCAAACTTCGCTGGAGCGGACTCAACTACGAGTTTGAATGCTTCATCAACAGTGTATTTTTTTGCAGAATCAACCTTCTTAGAGGCTGCTGCGAACTTTTTACCTGCCATATGTCAACCCCTAGCCTTCCAGCTCGATGCCCATGCTCTTAGCTGTACCTGCAACTTGTGACATTGCTGATTCAACTTTCAAGCAGTTCAAATCAGGCAACTTTGTAGTCGCGATAACCTTGATTTGATCTTGTTTGATTTTTCCAACTTTGTCTTTTTGAGGCATTTTGGAACCTGATTCCAATTTCAACGCCTTTTTGATCAAAGAAGACACCGGTGGTGTTTTAGTAATAAAGGTAAACGATCTGTCTTGATAAACAGTGATGATGATAGGGATGATGCTATCACCCAATGCTTGCGTACGAGCATTGAACTGTTTACAGAATTCCATGATGTTTACCCCATGCTGTCCGAGCGCCGGTCCAACGGGAGGAGCTGGATTAGCTTTCCCTGCCGGTATCTGCAGCTTGATCATTCCTGTAACTTTTTTTGCCATGACCCACTCCTGCAA
>CAZPYX010000263.1:0-4465 GCA_964590635.1 uncultured Bdellovibrio sp. | reverse complement strand
AAAACGAATCTACATCATAAAAATTCCAAGAGTACCGAGATTTGTCTGTCGATAGAAAAGCACGGTTGGTGTTGTCGGATCCAAGGCTTACTCGGGCCACGACAATTTTATCCAGCTCAGGGTAAGTAATTTGTTCTCGCGCCGTTGCGATTTTTTGTTGGTCATCAAGGGCGACGACGAATGCCGCCGAAGGGTTATTGCCTTTGGTTGAAACTAAAAAATAAGTCTTCGCAGCGTTCACTGGAAAGGCCACGTTTTTTAAAGAGACTCCAGCACTTTGGATCTCAACATCGCGAGATTCATAAAGAACTTCCGAATGTAAACGATCCGCACCGTGAATTTCTAAGCGAGTCGCTGGTTGAGGTAAAATCCATTTCAGCGACTCTGTATCATAATAGTTCTGTAGTGTGAGTGACTTTTCTGCGATGACCCGGTTGTTAGAATCAAGGGCTCTCAATGTCACGGCGTTAGACTTCAAGAAAAGATTTAAGAGATGAATTTTAAGACTTTGAGTTGGCGTAGAAAACTGATGGGTGATTTGCGGGGTTGTGAAGGTTCCCAGAGTAATTTCATTTTGATGTGCGCATTGAAGAATCACTTGAAGTTTGCTGTCGGTATTCGTTTTTATGCTGAAGGCCTGGCGAATTTTTAAGAACTCTTCGCCAGATATTTTGAATTTTGATTGAGCTGGGATATCGACTTCAATTTCATCAATATCTAATTTTGTGCGAACTTGCGTCCATGCTTTGATGCTTTGGTTTGTGTCGTTGATCAGAACTAGATTGAGTTCTTCAGGTGCACACAGATCAGGGGCATAAAAAACCTCCGAAGCAGTCGCGCTTAGGTGCGTCATAAAAATCAGGATGCCGATACCGATGATGGTCTTAAGACGTTTATCCATAGACTTCAGATCGGTCTAGTGAGGACAAACTTGATAATTCCTCCAAAAAACCAGACCAAAGCCTATGATTTTTACTCGATTGCCAAAGGAGGACTCGCCCGCCGAAGCCTAGGCGCAGGCGGATTATCAACTTGTTTTCAAGTGGGTTTTTCGAGGCCAAAGAACTTCCCTTTGTGCCCTTATAATCTTAACTAAGTACTCCAATGTCTTAAGGAAAGTCATGACCTTACTCGATTTATCTCTAAAGCCAGGGCACACCGTAGAAATCCAAAGTTTGGGTGGTGAGGATCTTATCCGCGAACGTCTTCATGAGATGGGATTAAGAGCAGGTATGCTGGTTACAATTCTGGGAAGAGCGCCGTTCGGTGGACCTCTGTTGGTTCGTTTCAAAACAAGTTTTTTGGCTCTCCGAAATGAGGAAGCGCAATGCGCGACAGTAGCGTTGAAGTAATAGAAAAAACAAAATCTTCCGAGTTAGCAATTGCCCTTGTTGGTGCTCCCAATTCTGGAAAAACGACTCTCTACAACTGGCTGACAGGATCTCGTTTTAAAACCGTGAACTATCCTGGCGCGACGGTCGAATATTCCTTGGGAAAATTGGCAGCTCACCTTGGTGAGGGTATCACCGCGATGGACACTCCTGGGACTTACTCTTTGCATCCGAAAAGTGCAGATGAAGAAGTGACGCTGAAGGCGATCTATGAAAGCCCAGAGTTTGGAAAAGTGAATGGCATCATCGTTGTGATCGACGGCACGCAAATGTCTCGTCATTTGCAATTGGCTTTGCAGGTGAAAGAAACTGGTTTCCCGATGATCGTGGTGATCACTATGGCCGATCTTTTGCGCAGAGAAGGCATTGATATCGACATGGACTATCTGCGAAAAACTTTGGGTTGTCCTATTTTGCAATTTGATGGTTTGTTGGCAGGTGGACTTTTAGAGATCGTTGCTGAGGCAAAAAAAATTCCTCAAGAGGCTTCCGTTGTAAAGCCCGTCTATTGGGGCTTTGAGATTCTTGAAAACAAACTCAAAGAGTGCGAAAGAATTGCGTCCGAAGCTCTGACTCATAAAACAGATCATGCTGAAGATCGTTTGAATCACATCGTTAAAAATACAGAATCCATCGACCGCATTTTGCTTCACCCTTGGTTGGGGCTTTTGATGTTTATTGGAATTATGGGGCTATTATTTTCGTCCATCTTTTGGGCGGCAGCTCCGTTGATGGATTTGGTGGATCAAACTTTTAGTTTTATGAATCACGCGGTTCTGCAAATATCTCCGGATTCTTTGTGGTCGAATTTCTTGGCCAATGGAATTATCGCCAGCATGGGTGCTGCGATGGTGTTTGTGCCGCAAATTTTTATTTTATTCCTGGGCATTGGTCTTTTGGAAAGTTCTGGTTATTTAGCTCGGGCTGCGACCTTGATCGACCGACCTTTCTCTGCTTTGGGAATGAGTGGTCGTTCCTTCGTTCCAGTTTTGTCTGGATTTGCCTGTGCAGTGCCAGCCATCATTGCGACTCGCAATATCTCGTCTAAGCGCGATCGTTGGATCACGTCGTTCGTGATTCCTTTGATGACCTGTTCGGCGCGTTTGCCTATTTATGCTTTGCTATTGGCGTTCTTGTTCCATGGCAAACCGGCATGGCAAGCGGGCTTCGCTTTAGCTTTCCTTTATTTGGGATCTTTAGTCATTGGTGGTATTGCAGCTGGTGTTGTGAATAGGTTCTTACCTAGAACTGACACATCATTTTTTATGATGGAGTTGCCAATCTATCGTCGTCCAAAGTTTCGCGTATTGCTTCGTCAGTCATTGACTCGCACGATGTCCTATGTGAAACGAGCGGGGCCGCCGATCTTTATTTTTGCGATTTTAATTTGGGCTGGAACTAACTTTCCGAACTACCATGCCGAAGATTCAGCAAGACTGCAAACAAGCTACGCCGGTCAAATGGGCCATGTGCTTGAACCAGTGATGTCACCGATGGGCGTGGATTGGCGTGTAGGTGTGGGCTTGTTATCTGCCTTCGCAGCGCGAGAAGTTTTCGTGTCATCAATGGCCATCGTTTTCAATGTCACAGATAAAAACGAAGACACCCAACAAGAGTCGATGCTGAAAACCATGGCAGACGCCGTAAACACAAAAGGCGAAAAGATCTTTACCTTTAGCAGCGTCCTAGGACTCATCGTCTTCTTTATGATCGCACTTCAATGTATGTCGACGTTCGCCGTTCAGATCCGCGAAAGCGGCTCAATGAAAATGGCCCTTACACAGCTCATACTATTCAACTGCGTCGCCTACATCCTAGCAATAACCCTAGTCCAAGGCCTCCGAGCCCTCGGAATCGCCTAAAAAGTACCTGCTTCCCTTTGGTCAAAAAAAGTACATAAATACAAAGAAACCTGCTCCTTATTTTAACAAATAGGAAGCAGGTACGTTTCTGGGTACGTTTCTGTCTTTTTTACCAGTTTTGGATGTCTAGAAGTTTGATTTTTCTCATGCAGCTGTGGTGGCTGCATTCGGTTACTGTGCAGAATTGAAATTGTTCGCGGTCGCGGGGGCCTTGAATGCGGCAAGGGACGTCGACGCGGTGATAGGTGTGAAGATTTTTGTCGTAGCAGAACCAGTCTCCGATGCAGGCCGGTCCGAAGAGGAAATGGGTGCGGACACCAAGGGCTACGGAGATATGTCCTGGGCTGGAGTCATTTGATAAAGTGATCGTGCCCGTGGAAATCAGTGCGATAAATTTACGCAGACTGACATCGTCAATCAAGGGAACGCCTAGCCCTTTGCTAAGTTCTGGTAAGTTCCATTCTTTCGAGATTTTTTGATCACAAAGAATGAGGGGTTGATAGTGGCCCTCGTCGCGGATCTTTTTAACAACTTCGACCCAAAGATCTTTGGGGTAGATTTTTAGAGAGTAAGAAGCTCCTGGAAGAAAGATGAAACGTTTTTTATCCGGTTCTCCTCCGGCGGCTACGATTTTTTCGCGGCTTAAATTTTCAGCAAATTCAGTTTCTTCCGCTGCAAGATGAATCTTCGTAAGCTCATGTTCTGGATTTAAGCCAATGGCCTCTAGAACTCTGTAATCGCGAGTGATCGCGTCTTCAAGATCTCCAGCATGGGGAACCTTTTTGGTCGATAGGAGGGGTGTTCTGTGTAGGCTGTGATGGTGAAGAACGATCTCCTTAGCCCCGGTCAGCCAAGCAAATTTACAAAGGCTTCCTGAAACATGGAATCCTAAAAGAAGATCGAATTTTTCCTTACGTAGTTGCCAAAGTTTTTTAATAAAGTCAGATTTTGATTTCGCGTCAACAAGGTGAAGCTTGTTTATAAACTGACTATTCAGCAAGATATCCCGATTCATGCCATAGGTCAGGGCGTGAATTTCGGCATGGGGATAGGCCTTACGCAGCTTAGCAAGCGCGGAGGTCCAAATTACGGTGTCTCCGATGGCGCGAGTTTTAATGACAAGGATTTTTTGGTAAGGCATAGTCATATGCATACGAGGATAGCATGATCTACGACTGTTTGGCATTCTTTAATGAAATCGATTTTTTATAG
>CAZPYX010000262.1:0-4511 GCA_964590635.1 uncultured Bdellovibrio sp. | reverse complement strand
TGGACAACTGATGTCGGTAATGCAGTTCTTGATGGCACTGATGCATTGATGTTGGCTTCAAAGTCTGCGAGCGGAAAGTATCCGTTTAAGTGCATTCGCACGATGCATGAAATTATTTGTGAAGTTGAAACCAATGAAGAGAAATACTACAAGCTATCACTTGAAAATGAGTTTTTAAGTGCACCAGCGGCCATTGCGGCAAGTGCCTCTTTGAGTGCCCTCAAGCTGAATGCGACGGCGATTTTGTGTCTGACAACTTCCGGTAAGACGGCGAATATTATTTCAGGCTTCCGTCCGAAAGCAAAAGTGATTTCAGTGACTCAGCACATGGATGTCTTGAATGCGATGGAGCTGAATTGGGGAGTACAAACCCACGTCATCAAGCCTTATAAATCTATGGAAGATATTTTGGTTCAAGTGGATCAACTTCTTGTGACCCATGGCTTGGCGAAGACCGGGGATCGTGTGATTTTGACCCTGGGGCAACCTATTGCTCAAGGGGCGAAAACGAACTCAATCTACGTGCATACAGTGGGTGGAGAGTCGTACTCAAAGCTTCCTGATGATCAACTGCCGCTACGTTGTCAGCAGGATCCTGAAATTTATTAAAAATGAAACCCGGGTAAAACCGGGTTTTTCTTTTTTATAGCGGAATTCCGTATTCTTTTGTTATCCGTGACTTGATGTTTTTATAGCTGACGGGTTTTGTGAAATAGCCAGCAGCCCCTAGGCTTATTGATTTTCTAATATTTTCCACATCGTCATAGGCGCTCATCATAAAGACTTCGACTCCAGGATGTGTTTCTTTGATTTTTTCAAGTAGGTCGAAGCCAGAAACTTCAGGCATATTTATATCAGTAATGACCAGGTACTTTTCCCAGTCAGGGGAATGATCTAAATAGTTAAGACAAGTTTGTGCATTTTCAAAAAAATGAAAATCGATGGAGCCTTCGCGGATGGCATTGCGAAAGTTCATTTCGCTAAGTAGGCCCACATCTCGTTCATCATCGACAACGATAAGATTCAGACTGGATGATAGATTCATAATTGAGTCTCGCCTCTTAGGGGTTTGTTCTCTGTGAATATTTCTGCCGTTTGCGGAAGAGTAATAAGTACTTCCGTGAAAGTACCTTCTTTGCTGTTAATGCGTATGTCTCCGTAGTTTTTAGATAGCGTGGCTTTCGCGATGGAAAGGCCGAGGCCGGTGCCTTCTCCAGGGGGTTTTGTGGTGTAGAACTCTCGAAAAAGATTTATTAAATGTTTTTCTGGGATGCCGACGCCATTGTCTCTAATGGCGATGGTCCACATGTTTGAGTTTTGAGATAGTAACACTGAAAGTTCAGGAATAAAGGAATCCTTGGCTTGAGTATCAGTTTGCGGGCTGATTTTTTTACGAAGAGCATAAAGGGAGTTGTCGAAGATATTTATAAAAACTCTTTCGATGCTAGAGGGATTGAAGACCTTCACCTTAATACTATCAGGTATTTTCTTTTGAACTGTCAGTTTTGATTTAAAATTTGAATCCGTCAAAGACCGTATGCACATGTCTAAAGAGTGATTTAAGAGCTCTGAAAGGTCAATCCAATCGGACTCAGCTTCTGAGTCTTGCCGGGCTTGTTTGAGCATGGATGTGATGATGACATTGGCGCGATCACCATGTTCTCGGATCATATGAGAAAGCTGTTTTAAATTTTGCGGAGTGAGTTCTTCGGGTGTCAGGTCCTCAAGTATTTCTGCAGAGTTAATAATGACATTTAGAGGATTCTTTAATTCATGGGCAATGCCAAAAGTAATGCGACCGATGGTGGCTAATTTTTCTTGAGAGATCATCTGTTTTTGTGTACGTTTAAGATTCTCGAAAGCTTGGCGAAGTTCCTGTGTTCGATCTGCAACTTCACGCTCCAGGGTTTCATTCACTTTGCGAAGAGAGTCCTCCATCGCCATTCTGCGATACTCAGTCCCAAGACGGGCAGCGAAGAATTCTACGATGGCAGAAAGAGTTTCGGGATCTTTTATTTCTTTATCATCCATGACGACCAAAAGACCGATCAGCCCGCCATCAGTGTGTAAAAACGGTGCGCCTGCGTAAGCCTCCACGTGCATATCTGTAAGCATCTTATCTTCCGGGAAGATCTTTGCGACGTTTTTCACATAGCAGTTTACCCGGGTGCCGCAGATGACATTTACGCAGGGAGTTCCGCTTAGATCGTATACAACGTTGTCGACAAATTGACCGTCTGACCACATGAAGTCGCTTTGAATTTTAGTACGATCTGGCTCTATGGCATGGCCGACCATCACATGTTTAACATTCAACTCTTTGGCGATATGGCGAACTATTTCGCGAACATAATCTTCACCAAAGAGCATCTGATCTATGGTGCTTAAGTGGCGCAGGACTTTGATGGTGTCGTAGCTCTCGGTACCCATGAGAACTCCTTTGAGCTCATCATAGCACCCTGAATTGTGATTTGAACTGTGAGTTAATTGGGAAACCATGGCCTTGTTAAAGAACAAAGTTAGAAACACCCTGGTAAAGCACAGGGCGTTTCTGAAGAGGAAGAATTATCTCAGTTTTTTCTTAAGACTATTTACCAGGGACCAGTTGCGAGCCAGGGGCTCAACATAAGGCAATTCTACTAGAATGTAGACACCTTGCTCATCCATAATTTTTTCAGTGAGATACTTTTTCTCAACCAAAGGATTCACGTCATCAACTTTAATCAAGCTTCCGGTTTCTTTCATGGAGTCATTTTGAACATCATTCAAATTAACTTTATAAAGTCCTTTTTTATCGGCTTGGGCTTTCTTTGCAAAATGAAGAACGCCGTTTAGAATTTTAACTTCTGATTCGCTCATCTCTGGCAGACGATCTTTTTCCTGTTTGAAAAGCCAATCGTTGTACCAATCAACGAAGCTAAAGAGCTCTTGAGGTTTTAAGTTTGTGATTTTTTGTGAGCCATCGCCACGATCTTCTTGTTCAACATAACCAAGTTCCGTCAGAACATTCACAATGGTTTGCATCTTATTCGTCGCTTCTTGGAAAATCTGAATGGTGTAGTTGCGTAACAGAACAGAAGAAATACTGACGCCATCATTGGCTTCGCTTTTTCCATATTTGTTGCTAACTAAATTAAGAATCGACAGATATTTATTCACGACATGAGGAGGAAATCTTTCCTCGTTGGGATTTGCATTTTCTAAAAGTTTAATTTTCTTATTTGCTTCACGAAGATTCTCATTCAAGTTCTTCATGATCGCGCGCACCCAGACGGGTAACTGATCCATTTGTTTGTCCAATGAATCATAGGGGAGTGCTATCACTTCTGTTTCTTTGATGGCTTTGACATTGGCGCTGCGAGGTTTCTTGTCAAAAAGGGCCATCTCGCCAACCATGGCGCCGGCTTGAATTTCAGCAAGAACAACTTCTGCATTTCCTTTGGTTTTTGTGACAGCTAAAGTTCCGGCTTTCACAATGTACATTGCATCTGGTGGATCGCCTTCTCTGAAAAGATAATTATCTTTTGCTATCTTCTTAACTTCTGCCACGAAAAGATCCTCTCGGTGATACTGAAGTTTGATTGTCGCTGGAAAGAATCAGAGGTGCAATGCAGGGGATGATGTTTGCTGGACCTTGGAATAGTGTCTCATGCACAATAGATAACGGAAAGAAAAATCTGCGCCTCAGAAAAACTGAGGCGCAGATTTTTTAGGATTAGAAGCTCATGGCTTTGCAATCAGAAGCAATTTTCATTTTGCCTTCGGTTGCTGCTAGAACTTTCTCTGGAGTGAGATCCGGAGCGTATTCTTTGAGGACAAAACCCTCAGGGGTGATCTCAATAACGCCAAAATCGCTCACGATCTTTTTGATACATTTAATACCAGTTAAAGGAAGTGTGCATTTTGTGCGAAGTTTTGAGTTTCCTTCTTTGTCGGTGTGTTGCATAGCTACGATCACATTACGTGCACCGGCCACTAGATCCATGGCGCCGCCCATGCCCTTAACCATTTTGCCCGGGACCATCCAGTTTGCGATGGAACCTTGTTCATCGACTTCCATGGCGCCAAGAACAGTGAGATCCACATGGCCACCACGAATCATCGCGAAGCTGTCTGCGCTTGAAAAAAAACTGGCGCCCGGAGCGGCCGTCACGGTTTGTTTTCCAGCGTTGATAAGATCAGGATCAACTTCAGATTCCTTCGGAAAAGGCCCCATTCCTAAAAGACCGTTTTCACTTTGTAACATAACGGTTTTGTCTTTCGGAATATAGTTGGCAACCAAAGTTGGAATTCCGATGCCGAGGTTTACGCAATATCCGTCTTCAACTTCTTGAGCAATTCTTTGCGCAATTTGTTCTCTTGATAATGGCATAATCTATCCCTTGCTTACAGTACGTTGTTCGATGCGTTTTGCGTAGTTTGTACCTTGGAAGATACGTTGTACGTAAACACCTGGAGTGTGAATTTGATCTGGATCCAGTTCGCCCACTTCAACAAGTTCTTCAACTTCG
>CAZPYX010000261.1:0-4528 GCA_964590635.1 uncultured Bdellovibrio sp. | reverse complement strand
TGCCACTGAAGGACCTTCTTTACTGTCGACCTTGTTGATCTCACCATTCTGTTTATAAGAAACCTGAATAGTGCCCAAACCAGGGCGAGTGACTACGGCAGGTTTGCCATAGCGCTCTTCGTACTCGATTTTTACAACCTTCTTCGCTTGATCTGTGATCGAAGCGATGCGGCCGCGATTATCGTATGTCATAGAGATCTTTTGACCATCTGTATTTTGAGCAAAGGCTAAGTTTCCTTTAGGATCGTATTGGAACTTAGTCTGTTTTGTCGCAACTTTAGCGCCCTTCGCATTGAAGAATACGGAAGTCACTTCGCTTACCTTTTTAACCTTAGGATCGTATTCGTAAGTCATGCGCATTGCTGCGGTTGCTTTTACTTTTACAAGTCCATCTGGGAAGTACTCGTAAGAGATACGATCAGTGTTGCGGCGAATAGACGTCGGCTTACCAAACACTTCGTGATAAGTAATATCCGTTGTGTTGCCGTTTACTGAAGTCATAACTCGTTGTAGGAAGAACTGACCATCAGCGCGTTGTTGATGCCAGAATTCATACTTGTTATCTGCGATAACTTCTTTTCCGCAAACTTTCTTAACAGTCGACCAGTAGTGATTTTTCGGATCATTTGTCGCGAACTCGTATTTATAAGACTCTACGCACTTATCGCGGTCTGCGAAGCCGATAACCCAGTCGTTTTTCTTGTCGTATTTAAGGGCAACGAAAGTTTTATCCGGCCAAGTTGCCTTAGTTAGATTGTGAACATCGTCGTATTCATACGTATAAGTTTTCAACCAAGCATTTTTAACTGAAGCCAAGTCATCAAGATTTGCGAACTTGTATTCAGCCATCAAGCCGTTTGGACCCGTGATTGTTTTGATTTTCTTATTTTGGAAGTATTTGAAAGCCAAGCGACGACCGTTGTTGTCTTCTACTTGAGCGATCAAGTCTTTGTCATAAGTAAACTTCAAGAAGTTACCGTTCTTGTCGTAGATATGAGTCATTTTTCCTTGAAGGCTGAAGCGTTGAGCGCTGCCATCTGGAAGATTACGAGTGTAGTAAGTTTTATTAAAGACAAAATGTTCAACTTCGCGACCGTTGGCGAAGAATTTTGTGCCTTCCTTTACTGGGGCCGTCAGTCCATATTTGGCTGCCAACTCAGAGCGGGCGTTGTCATCTTCAACCAATTGAGTTTTAAGGCCGTTGAGATAAGCTTCTGTCACACCGACTTTTTTCTCTGCCTTCATTTTCGTGATAATGGCAGTGATTGTATTGTCGATGTCTTTGCGAGTGACTTCACGAGGAGAGAAAATCACTTCAAGACCGCCTCCGCACTCTTTCACTTTCAAATTGCCTTCGGCATTTACTTCCATGCTTGTTTCAAAATCAGAGCACCAGCCGAAGCCAAACATGCCATTAAAGAGTGAACGGCTGTTATATGTTCTTACGATTTTGAGATCGTAGCCACTGCCTGGAACGTCCATATCAATCCAGGTATTCGAATAGTTGGCATTCTTCATGTCGACAAGCGCGTGCGCTTGCGCAGAAAAAAGGACTGCGATTGCCAAGAGAGTCTTCTTCATTATTCCTACCTCTTCAATAACTGCTCCGGCAAAACCGGAGTACAAGCTGGTAACTGACAAACTACACTTTAATGGTAACAAGCTTTTTGATGACCACGCCACCGATAATTTGTAGAGCCAGCATCACGAACAGCAACACTAGACCAAGGGTTGTGGTAAACATGGGTTTGATGAAATTCGGATCCACCATTAGAAATACGCCCATCAATATAAACGGAATCATGGTGACGATAATTCCTTGCATAAGACCTTGCGCAGTCAAAGCCTGAATTTTTTTCTCTACTTTTTGTCTTTCACGAATGACCGTGACTATGGTCTGGAAAGTTTCAGCCAAGTTACCGCCAGTCTCTTTCAAAATATTGATGGAAGTTACGAACATTTGCACGTCAGGACGAGGAATGCGATTTCCTAAGTCACTGAGGGCGCTTTCAAAGCTGTCACCGACTTGCATTTGATAAAGAACCTGTGAGAACTCCTGACTGATTGGATTTCCCATGATTTCTACAACACGTTTCATTGATTCTTGAGGATTGGATCCTGCTTTAATACCGTTGGCCATGATCGTCAGACCATCCACCATTTGATCGGTGAAAACTGAACAACGTTTTTCGTACATGAATTTCACTAAGAGCAATGGTAACTGCCAGCCACCAATTGTCAAAGTGGCGCCGAAGAAGATGCCCATCATTACATTTGGCCAAAAAAGTAAGAAGGCCAAGGCACCCACACCGAAGCTCATCAAAAGAATCAGAATAGTGATCTTCTTTTCATCGACGTCATTGCCCATGAGGCGCAATATTTTAACGACCTCTTCGCGTTGTCCAAGACTGCGCTTGTGCAACCAGGTAATGCCTTTTTCAGACCACAGCAAGATGATCGTGAAAATGCAAATACCAAAAAGAGGAATCATAATCCATTCGTTAAAAAGAAAATGTGGCATGTTTATCCCACCTTTTTAGGAGGTGTGACTCCTGGCATTCCCGGCATCTTTGGCGCAGCGATGTTTGGCGCTGCCGCTTTTGCTGCCGGAGCTGGGTTCGCAGCTGCTGGGTCATTGGCGAAGATTTCGCGCGGAATGACAACACCCTTGTCGCTTAATTTTTGGATAAAGCTAGGGATGGTACCAGTTGCTTGGAACACACCTTGGATTTTACGATTTTTATCATAGCCCGTTTCTTTGAAACGGAAGATCTCTGCTAAGGTGACAATTTCACCTTGCATACCAGCGACCTCAGTAATACTAAGAATTTTACGACTCCCATCTGAAAGACGAGAGATCTGCACAATTAAATTCACCGCGCCAGAGATTTGTTCGCGGATGGCGCGAATTGGAAGATCCATACCTGACATTAGGCACAGAGTTTCAAGACGGGCAATACACTCACGAGGGCTGTTGGCATGTGTTGTCGTCATAGAACCATCATGGCCTGTGTTCATCGCTTGCAACATATCCAGAGCGGCGCCGTCACGGCACTCACCCACGATGATGCGGTCGGGACGCATACGTAAGGCATTCTTAATCAAGTCACGAATGGTTACTGAGTTCGCTCCTTCCATTGAAGCAGGACGAGTCTCAAGACGCACGACGTGTTCCTGTTGCAATTGCAACTCGGCCGCATCCTCGACAGTGATAACACGTTCATTCGATGGAATGAATGAAGACATCATATTCAGTAAAGATGTTTTACCTGAACCCGTACCGCCAGAGATAACGATATTCAAACCGTTTTCTGCACAGATACGAAGGAAGTCAATCATATTTTTTGTGATACTTCCATAGTCGATATACTTTTCAGGTGTGATACCACCTTTTTTAAATTTACGAATTGTCAGTGCCGGGCCGTCAATTGCCAATGGCTCAATCACGGCGTTCACACGGGAACCATCTTTCAAGCGCGCATCGACATAAGGAGTAGAGTCGTTGATCTGACGTCCTAGCGGAGTCACAATGCGCTCGATGATACGGCGAAGGTGATCATTCGAAGTGAAATGTACGGGGCTCAATTGAACCTTACCGCTTTTTTCGACGAAGATCTTTTTATAACCATTAACCATGATCTCTGAAACTGCAGAGTCCGCCAGAAGATCTTCGAGCGGGCCCAAGCCAAGAGCTTCTTCAAGAACCTCTTTGATAATTTTAGAGCGCTCTTCGCGAGCCGTATCTGGAGCTTCTTTATCCACGATCAATGTGATTTCACGTTTGGTTTTTTCGCGAATCTCTTTTTCTTTATTTTCATCCTTGGTGTCCATAAGAAGTTTCTTAAGGTCCACGGTGCGGATGAGTTCATTGTGAACTCGAATTTTTAAGATCGTACGAGGATCCATGCCCGCAGTGCCCGCTGGAGCTGCGGCATTGCCGCCTTCAGCACTAGCTACTGGAGCCGCTGGTTTTGGTCGTGAAAGAGTTTTAAGTCTTTGAATGACCCCGCCAGTAAGTTTTCTAGATAGATCGAAGTAAGCCGCTGTGACCGGAGCTTTTGGAGCAGCCAGAACAAAGGGTTGATACTTTTGCATCGCCATTGTTGAAGTGGCTTCGTCTTGGGGAATGATTCCCAAGAATGGCAATTGCAACTGATTGGAAATAGCTTGTGGCGAAAGACCCGTTGGAGAGGCTTTGTTGATCACAAGTTGGAACATATCTTTAGGGAAAGTTGCAGAAAGAAGTTCATTGATCAAACGTTGAGTTTGCGTGACAACCAAAACTTCAGGAGTCGTTACGATCATGATTGCAGTGGCCTCTTGAAGAACCGCCATCTGTGCTGGTCCCAAATCATTGCCACAGTCGACAACGACAAATTTAAAAGCACGAGCAAAGAAATCGACAAGTTTACCTAGCATGTCCGGAGAGATATTCATGCTTTCTTCGGGTCCACGCACAGCACCCACGTAAGCAAAACCCGAAGGATTCATTGTCACCACAGTGTTCATGGGTTGAGCATTCCAACAA
>CAZPYX010000260.1:0-4553 GCA_964590635.1 uncultured Bdellovibrio sp. | reverse complement strand
ACTCGTTTCTGTCTATTTTCGGTTAACGTTCTGAATTTTTTTCCAGAAGAGCCATTCCGCCCCCCTTCAGCACCCGGTAAATTCGCCCCCAAACCCGCGATGCCTACACTGTTTCATATAAGCAACGTTGATGCCAAAATGTACAGAGTCAAAGTGACTCTAAATATATGAAACTATTTAGGAATTACGCATTTTGTTATGACGTACATAAGAAATTCTTATGGGTCGTTTCGTTGACTTGAGCTCCCCCTAATTTGATCCTAAAGGGGTCGGAGGTTTGTATGAAGCTCATCGCAGTTTTAACGTTCCTGATGCCTGTCTATATATACGCCCAATCGGCGCCACCCCAGGCCCAAGCTCAACCACCGGAACCCACCCCCTCGGTCAAACCCGAACTTCCTGACACCACACTAGTCGGCACTAAAAAACAAACTAAGGACGCTAAGAAAAAAGCAGACAAAAAAATGAAGGAAGAAGAAAAGAAGCTCAAAGAGCCCCCTTCTTCTTACTAAAGGTACCTGCTTCCCTTTGGTTCAAAAAGGAAGCAGGTACTTTTTTGAACCAAAGGGAAGCAGGTACCTTTAGCTACTTTTAGCGTTGAGCTTGCTGTATGCGGATGTCCGTGGATTTGATTCCCAGACGGCAGTAGTTGGATTTTGCTGAAGCATAGGCATTATAAGGCGAGGCATTGCGGCTGGTGTAAGGAACAGCATTGTATTCATTCAAATGAGTCATGCCCTTTTGATAATGAATAGTTCTGATATCGCGGTAGTTGCTATCGACGACTTCCAGATCATAACCACTGGCAGTTTTACTCATATCAACAACCAACCACGCGTGGGCTTGAATGCCGGGGATCTGCAACTTCTGATAAGTCACGTGTCCACTTTTCACTTCTTGATAAAGTTCATCCATCATTGATTTCAATTTTGACGGAGCCACATGCGAACTGCCCGTCAAGCCACGCAGCCAGCCGAAAGCAAGACCATCACCAATTTGCCAACGATTCAAAGCAGATTGAATTTCTTGATGGTAGTCGCTGGAGAACTCGTAAAGATTATGATAGCCCGGAACTTCGACAACAGCTTTGCTGCTAATGATGTCGCTGATAATCTCTGCAGCCTTTTGACGATTCGCACGAGGCAGATCCGGACGATAGACGGCAACATAGGTCGCATTTCTTGTGAACATCGAATGCCACCAACAGACACCTCCATTCGCGATACCTCCGGCATTCAAAAATGAAAGACGATTTTCATAACCGTAAACCAAACTCTTAAAATAATTTACGTCAGATGCATTCGAACAATATTCTTTTCGGCTGGTGGGAGCTTTGACGTCTCCAGATTTATCAATGTCTTTAGCCTGCGCAAAAGAAGAAATCAAAATCATCAACATCACGGGAGTACTTACAAAAAGCGTGCGGAAGTAATTCACAAAAGACCCTCTTTCAAAAAATTGATTGAGGATTTTCATAACAAGGCTTATTTAAGTTGGCTCGTTAGGAAGCCGCAACTTCGAGGACAAATTTATTTTATGAAGCTGCTGAAATACTGAGAGCTTTTAGCAAAATCAAAATCCACATTACTAACAAGATAATCCAACTTGTCATATAAGCGCACATACGGTGAAAAACTTTATTGGGACCGATATGGATGTAAGCGTGAACCATTCTGACAGCAACGTAAATCCAGGACAGTGCCAGAAATAAAATTCCTTCAACAGGTAGGATCATTCCTAAAATACAAGCTACATAAAACAAAACCGGGGCTTCAAATAGATTCGAAAAATGTCGTGATGCCTTGACTTCAGATTCTGGAGTTCCTTCTCCCTGGTAGGTTTTAAAGTACCCCATTTTCACTTGTCCGCTGCGGACTGCCTTCACGCGTCTTGAAAACGTAACTCCCAAAACAATTAAGGACAGAAAGAACATCGCACACAAGGGATACACAAGTTGAATACTCACTGCCGTCATAAGAATTCCTTAAACTATTGCTATCTTATTTTTTTCAGCCTGCCGCGTACGATCATTTTATTTCAAGAGAGCTCTTCCAAAAAAAATAGGCCTCTTAAAGACGCCTATTTTTACTCGAAAAGAACCTGGTACCTTTTTAACCCAAAGGGAAGCAGGTACCTACGGAGCGACGGTTGTGCGGTTTCGGCCGCCTTGTTTTGATTGGTATAGAGCTTTGTCTGCACGATCGTAAATCTGGCTCCACTCTGTTTCGTTGGCGTTCTTGGTTGCTACGCCGACAGAGATTGTGAGTGGAATTTTTTTATTTTCAAAAATAAATTCGCTGGTTTCGATGGTGTGGCGAATACGTTCGCCCACTTCGCCGGCTACTTTTGCATTTGAACCGGAAAGAATGAGAACAAACTCTTCACCACCGTAACGGGCGAAGAAGTCGTTTGCACGAATCAGCTTCGTGATCACGATGCGGCAAAGTTCTTTAAGAACATAGTCACCGCCTGGATGTCCGAAGGTGTCGTTGATCTTTTTGAAATGATCGATGTCGAAAGTCACAATACTCAATGGCTCGTTCAAAACTTCAGAGCGTTTCACCGCTTCAGGGCCTTTTTCAATCAAGGCACCTTTTGAGTGAGCCCCGGTCAAAGCATCCTTCTGAGATTTTTCGTACATGGCTTGATTCGTGATCGCTTCCAAACTTCCTTTTTCTAGAAACTTGAAAATCACATTGCCCGTTTTAATCTGATCATTATTTTTCAACAAGCAAGAAGCCAAAGGTGGCAGCGCCTGACTATTCACGATGGTTTTATTTGTAGAACCTAAATCGATGATGGAAACTTCGCCATTGTTCACAGCGAACTTCGCATGGGAACGACTTAAGCTCTTGTCATCAATGTATACTTGGCTTTCAACAGAGCGCCCGATAACGATATCGTTTGCAGTAATAGGGTATTGTTTTCCCACATAGCCTGGAGGACCAATCAATACGAGGATTGCAGGCGGAACATCATCCGCCTCACGCAAACGTCCCTTGAAAGTGTCACTTGCGACGATACTGGTTTTTTCTAAATTGTCGGAATTGTCATCGTTGTGAGCCATAACGAAAATTATAAAGCCCTCAAGCGACGAATGACAATCAAGCATTGTTCAATTTTTTGTTCGCTAGTCGCTGGCCCAGCCTCAAAACGCTTAAGACCTTTGTCTTGAGTCCAAAATGGGACGAACTCATTCTCACAAGAATAAGTTCATCCCTTGGGTTTCCTTATTTCGACGACCAAAACTTCGTCAAAATTAAAACCTTATTTAGCACCTTGGGGTTCGGCAATTACCAACCCGTAGTTGTTATCGGCTTCTAATTTTTGAATCTCTGAAGAGATCCACGGCAAGTATGGTTGAACTTTTGTATAAATAGTTTTTCCAACACAAACTGCTTGAGGGTCTGTCTTTAAATCCGCACGACTGGTCACACCCGCCAAATAATTTTGACCTTGAGAGACCACATAAGCCGGACCACCAGAGTCCCCGTGGCAAGCACCGGTATTATTTGTATTATCCACCAGCATTTCCGTGTCGCTAAAGTTAGGATCACCAATTTGCACAGTCACTTTTTCAAGCTCTGTCGCTTGAGTTTTCTTCACTCCGTCTGTTTCACCGAAGCCCGCAAGTGTTACAGAAGTTTTCATTTGCAACACCGCCGATGCCGGAAGCATTGTCGCTGGTACATAACCATCTGGAAGGCCACCAGTAAATCTTAATAAAGAAAGATCACCCCAGTTTTGATCCGTATCCTTTGAAAGGTGCTGCCAATTCGGAGCCGTCACACCCGCAACCACTCTGCGCACTTGTTGATTCTGCGCAATCGTTTGGAAGAACTGTTTAAAATCTGGAATTTGATTTGAGAACAATAAAATCAATTCGCGTGGATTACTTGAAGAACAATGTCCCGCCGTTAAAATCACGTCTTGAGACAGGATAGTCCCCGTGCACGTCGACAGACCCGTGATTCTAAAACGTCCCGTAGCTTTATCTGGAACTAACGTAACATGTAGCAATTGAACAGTTGAATGACTGATCGGATCTTGATCTGAAACCGCTGTCCCGCCGATGATTCCCGCAGAGGAATTGCCTGCTGCCTCGATGTTCTGATGACCCTGTGGCGCACATGCCGCCGTAAATACCACCCCTAACAACACTCCGAAAACTCGTTGTGAAACCCCCATAAGACCCCTCCTATTGGAAGGAGCTTAGACTCCCATTTTGGTTTTGTTGCAAGTTTTTTTATTAACTTTTGTTAATTTATTATTAAAACATCTTCTACCCCGACACAATGGATCTGGAGGTTCATTGACCGGACAGCTGCCATGAAAATACTAAATCGTAGACAGACAGGTTGTTTTTTCAGGGTGCCCTCCTCCGGAAGACATCGCTCTTTTAATTTCACACAATTTTGATTAAGTTCACTTTTGTTAAAGGGTTCGTAATCACCATTAACCAAATGAGGAATTCATGCTTAAGTCGATACTTGCTGTGTTAGTTTTGCTGTCCAGCCAAGGTGCCTTTGCCCTTGTCAACGACGATACTGCCT
>CAZPYX010000259.1:0-4558 GCA_964590635.1 uncultured Bdellovibrio sp. | reverse complement strand
CCCAGGAAATTGGAAATTCCCTGGCTGTGGATGCTAATCATTACTTCAAGGTAAAAGGCAGCTTCGTTCTTGGTAAGATCCGCTTTGTAAATCAAGACACCGGATTCTCTTTGAGCGGCCTTCCATTGATCGAGTCCGCACGCCTATTAAGTCAAGTCGATGACAAGTCAGCAAGTTCCGTAACTTTCTATGTCGAGGCCTCATCGTCTGTAGAAAAACTATGTACGATAGATCAAACCAAAGAGACTCTGCTAAAAGGGTTTGCAAAACCTTCGGTGCTATGTCGAGCAAAAACCTTCACTCCTGTTGAACAAGTTTTGAAGCAAAAGGATATCAAACTTCTGACCTACTTTAGAAGTGATAGGGATCTGACCTGTATTTACACTTTCCTAGCACAAGAGCTGCAAGATGGTAAAGACAACGACTTCTTCGAAGTCTACAAAATTTTGGTTTCATACAAAATCAAACAAACTTCCAGCGAACAGTCACAAGCATACACGGCTCTTCTTGCTCACACCATGGGATTGAATCAGAAGGGGCGCATAAACGATAAGGTCATGGCATCCATGATCTCATTAGCCAGTCATGTCGTTCCGCCAGCCCTGGTCGAAACAGACCTAGTGGAGTTGTTAGAGAAATGTCTCGATCACAAAGATGCCCGAGTGAATGCGAATGCAATCATCGTCTTGGGTGATCTAGCCAAGGACATCGCGTTCTTGCGCAAATTTATGTATTCGAAAAACAACCGAGTTTCCGCCGATGCGATTTTAGTAACAGGTAAAAGAAATTTCGACCCAGAACTCGCAAAAAAACTCGAAGAGTTCCTCGAGTCCAAGAACCCTCTCTTCAGAGCCAGCGGAGCCTGGGTGCTGCGCCAACTTGCAGAGCACTATAAAACAATGGACCTGGTTTTCTACAACACAAACCCAGACTTAAAAAGATTAGAACAAAAATCCAAGGCCAGCTAAATGGATCTTTAAGTGAAAAAGCAAATTGGGAACGTTGTCTTTATTTTTTTATTCGTTTCTGGTAGTGGTTCCAGCGAACGCAAAGAGCGCGTCTAGTCCCGTATTTAAAGATCTATCTGAAAACAAGTGCACGCCTTCCATGGTGGATACAACGAACCTTCCAGAAAACCGGGATCAGAGTAACACGTCATGGTGCCATGCCTATGTGCTTGCTGATTTGATATCCTTTTATACCAAAAAGAAAATATCTGCATATGGATTGGCGGCGCAGTTTTATAAAGCTGCGGTGATAGACCAACCAGATAACAATACAAAAAGTACTTTCACCGCAACTCGATCCAATCCGCTTAGAGACTTCTATTCAACCTCCAAGTCAAATGCCTCCTGTGTCTTGAAGAGAACTTTAAACCAACTCAGGATGACTGGGGGCAATTTTCAGCAGAGCTAATCAAACTCGAGAAAAAACACTCCGCTGCGGCTAGAATCTGTTCACAATCATTCCATAGAGTAACAGAAGGAATTGATGATCAGCTACTTGAGAACATCAATAACTTGTCAGATAAAGTCTTCTTAAACTCGGTGATTAATTTGAAATGCCAAAACACCATCTCTTTGCCGCAAGGGGATTTTTATGCTGTGGGAAGTAGGGGCGGGTGGCTCTATTCTAATGACGGCGATAAAAACTCTCAGAAGGGCTACGTGGAGTTCCCTGGTAATGAGACCTGGAATTCAGTTCGTCAACTCGATCTAAAACTTGAATCTTCAGAGCCCGTTGGCCTTTACTACGATGCGGATCTTCTAGAAAGCAAGCCAGGTCGACTTAATAAAAACTACATTCATTTCTCCACTGTCATTGGTCGCCGCTTCAATGTAGAAACTTTTCAGTGCGAATATCTTCTACGAAATAGTTGGGGAACAAACTGCAAGCTTTATCCAAAGCATTACCAGTTAAACTGTAAAGACGGAAATCTTTGGATTCCTCGGGTCGATATCCTAAAAAGCATGGGAGGAGTTTACACTTTCAAGCCAAAGTAAAACTCCACTGAATCCACCTTATATGAATGAGCTCAGCATCGATTTCCCCAAGTGTCCCAGATCAAGACGCCAAAATTCCAACACCTGCGACACAATGGGCAGGGCTCTGTTCATAAAATCTCCACCCAGAACTTGTTAAAACGCACTGAATCGTCGGCAGTATGGCAACCCCCTTGCAACTTATGCTATTGAGTTGATCTTAAAGTCAGATCTTTAAAGGGGATAAAGTATGAAATCTAAAATGATGATCCTAAGTCTGTTTATTTCTACATCAGCCTTCGCGGTAATCCCGGGCGCAATGCAAGGAAACGTCACGTTGAAGATCGACTCGTCGAACGCACAAATCACGACTAGAAATCTGTCAATCAAAGAGGGCGACAAAGTAGGTCTCTACAAGCAAGTGTGCCAAGGACCTAAAATTCAAATTTGTCGCAATGAAAAAGTAGGAACTGGCGTGGTTTCTCGCGTAATCACTCAAGATACCTCCGAAATTAAAGTCGAAGGCAACGCACAAATTAAAGAAGGTCTTCTCGTAAAAAAAGAATAGTCTCTCTAAAAGTGTGCAACAGCTCCAAGGGCGATGGCATGAAGCTCTTTGGTGTCGTTGCCCTTGCTATCTTTTAGAACTTCTTGGTCCGCTTCATCATGACGGTACTCGAGATAAAGTCTCAAGTGCTCTGAGATATTATAACTATCACCCAAAGTCCAAACTTGCACCTTGTCTGCGCCCGGATAAAAATTCGGGTTCACTGTTCCATTCAAAGCATCTAATTCACCAGCGCCCAATACCGATTCATAACGAAGGCCAATAGTATTTTTACCTCGCGAATATGAAAGTATTCCGGAAACGGACTGCGCATAAATATTAGAACCACCTTCAGGCCTCTGAGAGCGAGAATCATAGGAAGCACTTAAGGTGAGCTCCTCAAACATCCTATAAGTCATCCATATGCTGGAAGTTCTCCGATCCATCTTGGGATTGGCGACAGAACCGTCTCCATCAGTTCCAAACACTGTTCCAGCAAACCACATCACATCATCTAGAATGAGGCCCGTAGCAGAAACTTCTGTCGTCTTGGTCGGAGTATTGTCGTCACCAGGCAAGTTGTAGGGGGATCGATTGTAAGTCGAAACCGTCAAAGCCAGCCATTCTCCAGGATTGTATTTGGCGCGAAGACCTTCTCCATATCCAGTCAGGATTCCTTGAAACGAGATTGTGTTCTCATAAAACACGTTTTCTGATTTCATTAAAGACTCAAGCCCCAAGGTCGAAGCCAACCGCCCAAACCCAATAATAAAATCAGGCCGCACCTTATAGTAGACCTCAAGTTGATCTAAAGCCCCAAGGTTCGCCTTAGCAGTTGTTGTGCTAGATTGTAAATATTCGGTCGGCAGGTAGTTAAGTCGAGCAGCAAAGGAAAGCTCATCCGTTTCCTTTGTGAAAAGAATCTGCGCTTGATTAAAACGATAGGTATTTGTGGCGCCGCCGCCAATTGCAGGATAACGATTGTCTCCAGAGGAAAGAGAGTAGTAGTCAAAGCTAGCCTCGCCAGAAACCTTTATTCCAGCGACATCGGCCCCGTGTGCAGAAAAACTCCAAAGAATGGTAGTAACAGCTAAGGTGGTGGTTTTGAGTTTCAAGGTAGCCCCGTGATCCTTTGGTGGTTTCAGATATTCGCAGAAATTATCGGGATACCTCGACTAATATTAAGTCCAGTTCTATTGCCTCAGATCGAAACTAAAGCGTGAAAACATAAGGGAACTGTTTTTCAATATAGGCTTTGGTCTAAAAATAAAGAGTGACACAGTAACAGTCGGATTAGCCGTCACAGCCGAATGCATCCTCTATAGAGGGGCGCGCAGCCATAAGTGGAGAAATCAAATATTTACCAAGCTCTTATAGTAGGACTCAATGTCCCCTTATTGATGTAAATGGCATTCCAGAGGCTTCTCAGGCAGTTAATACTTCTGAAAAAGAAGACTTTTGCTGCGAAACCGTCAAATTCTCACAATAAGGTAGTGCTTTGAGGCTTCGGTGAAGTCAGATATTCCCAAAAAAGTAGCAAAGGTGGCGATCTCTTTTGATGATGATGAGGCTTCTCGCGAAAATATCGGCAGTGCAGAAGGATTTTAATTCCTAATTAATAGGCAAAATAGCCGATTTATGCCCAGTTCCTGCGCAAAAATGGGCGTTCTCTTTTGAAACTCTTTTTCTTTTAAAATAATGCTTGCGCCATCGAGCCCTTCCACCTTATAACCCTGTCTCACTTCGACGTTATGTTTGTTTTCAAACAGGCTTTTAAAGTCTAACTCTTTGATTTGTATTCAAAAGTTAGCTTCAAAAGTTTTTTTAAAAAGTAAACGCGAAGCTTTTTTCACAAAGTTTTTTAAAAAGATTTTTTGAAAAAAGATGTTTTAGGGTGTTGACAGGCTGATGAGGCTTCGATATAAACCTTACCTCTCAGCAACGATTAACTTCGATGTTGAGAAAGTTAAAAGATTAAAATTTTCGCTCTTTGAAAACTGAATAGCTAGAACAAAAGATTTTTGGGCTC
>CAZPYX010000258.1:0-4600 GCA_964590635.1 uncultured Bdellovibrio sp. | reverse complement strand
TATGACGTCATGATGGGATATTATGATTTCCGTACCACCAAGCATGAACTAGAGACCCGTGGACCCCAAAGAGCAACACCGCCTCAGGATTGGGAGGGTTTCTGCAACGGCGTTCGCTGCGCCGGAATCATGACTAAAGAGCCAAAGCATCCTGTTTCTGTGATGAATAATGATGGAATTACAGTGGAGTTCAGCCCCGCAGATTTAAAAGCTCTAGCGGGCGCGAGTTACTTCTATGTTGAAAAGTATGGACAGATCGGTGGTCCCACGGCTGATGGTAAGGCCGAGAATCAACCGAATCCCGCTGTTTTTGACTTGGTCTTGCGTTATCACCTCGGTCATATGATGAAGGGCTTCGTCATTGACTCTCACTTGGGTTCAGAGATTTGGAATGAGACCGTGGTTGGATACAACCGTAAGTTGGGAGAGATTAAAAGTCTTACTGCAAGGGAAAGGGAACTTTATCCGAAGGCCTTCAGCAAGATTCGCGTTGATGTCGTGCTAGACACTTTAGGAGAGGTCGATATCAAGGACAGTAACAATTTGACGAAGAAGAAAGTAGCGGACGGCACTTTGCTAACGACATTAGAGACCGCCTACACCCTGTATTTGGATGAACGTGGCAAAGCCGTGGATGGAAAATGGCATAATGGAAACGGAACTCGCGGAGTGGACTTCGCTTGGTTCGTGGGGGGCAAAGGTGCTGACCATCAATATGTTTACAAAGGTGGAAATCCAAATCTGCGTTTTAATAAAATTCGACAACTTATCGAAGAGTCCACGGCGCCTCAATGTTCAAAGAGTATATTCTAAGATTTGAAGACCCCAGACGTTCTTTCATAGAACAAGAAAAGTCTGAGGATTAGATTAGCGTAAAACTTTTGTCGTTAAATCAAAAAGAGCTTTCTTGGTCGCAGGATATTCGCGGGTTCCGATAACGTAAGTATCCACTCCGCGCAAAGTTTCTCTGTGATTTGCCCAAGCATAATTGTCCAGACCTATAATGCGTTTCTCTTTTTCAGCATAATCAAAGAACATCTTCATTCGATCTGCCATAATTGAATCACGTTGTGCCATTGGGTATTTTTGCAAGAATTCATCAGTGCCATCCGGAACCAGTACGATGGGCTTGTCAGTCACGGACTTCATGCGTTCCACCGTGGCCACGATCTGAGTGTTGAAGTCCGCCACATCATTTTCTGGATCTTTACGCAAATACCAATCAAAGCCGACCCAGTCGATGCCCTCTGGAATTCCACGTTGACCCGTAAGCCCACATTTAGAGTCCAATGCAGGTGAGTTATCAAAACAGTTTTGGTCCCAGATAATATAAGTCGGAATGCCGGGGAATCTTTTGTTTAAAGCTTTGATAACAAGCTCTAAGGAGTTTCTAGTGATGCCATAGTCAGAGGGCTCATCTGCAATATAGAACGCAAGAAGCGTTTTCTCATAACCATCAACGTATTGGCGACCCAAAGCTTCGATGATCTCTTGATAGTTAGGTAGGAGGCTGCCATCCTTGAAATTAAATAGTTCATCTGCAAGATCAAAAAGAACTTGGCGCGGTTTTAAAGTGTCACGGACGCTGCCGAAAAACTCAGGCCCTATGTGGACGGCAGTGATATGATCTAGAAATTCGGGAAGGTAGTTTTGATCAGGACGGGTTGTGCCCGGTTGAAGATAAGTTGAGACAAATTTAACATGTGTGCTTTTTGCGAAGGCCGGTTGAAATCCCATAAGGGTGGCGACGATCAACATGAGATGACGTAATCCCAAAGTCATAAACGCTCCGATCTATAAAGAGTGGAAAATATAGAGACTCTCGCGAAGGGATTCATCTAGATTCTTCAAGATTAGCAAATATTCATAAATCTAAGAGGGCTGTCTGCAAAAGATGCCCGTTCTTAGAACGTCGTATGAGGTCTATTTTATTTGTAGAGTCCACTTAGCCCGATGAAGTACTTTGCCGTTAACCTGAATTTCAAGAAGATGACTTCCGGGATAATAAGTACGGGTGGTGATGGGCTTGACGTGATGGCTTTTCGTAATCGTCGCATCGCCTTTGGCGGGAAGAGTTAAAGTTTTAAGTTTAAAAACCTTTGGTGAGGTTTTGCTGTTCGCTTTCACAAAGTGAATAATATAATCAATTCGGGATATTTAATGATGAAAGGACGGATTGCAAATTCTGAAGTGAACAGACGGGTGAAGTACTTCAAAGAATCTAAAGAAATTTCAGGATGATCGATGCCATAGGTCTGCACGAACTCAGTGAAGGGCCACAAATCAAAACCGGAAAGGATCGTGTCTTTCGTCGCCTTTATAAGGATCTCAACAGCCAGATGAAAATCCTTTGGAAGGGTGTCGGCAAGATGATCTCGAATTAAGTGCACGCGCTCCTTCATTTCTAGCTCAAGCATTTCGGAACAAAGATTAGTCAGTTCTTTAGGTTTGAACGTTGGATGGACCTTGGAGATGCTTTTGCCAAGCCTTTTTAAGTAAGCAAGGTCATAGAAGTTTTTAAGGGTCCTGCTGTTTTCGTTTTCGATCTCAGAATTTTTCTTTATCATGGGAAACATATTGGATCAGGACTTTGGGCGATGGTCAAAAGCTAACACACCATCGGACTGTCTAATTTTGAGAATCAATGACGATCAAATGAACTTTCTGCATCCTCATTTGTTAGATCTTTTACCAGGACTGCCTTATGGGGGTTAAGAAAAGAGGACTTTCGCCGAAAAGTTCTCACAGTTGCAACCTTAATCGTTGCGTGAATGGATGGACTTCATGATCTCGAGTTCTTGGCTTCGTGGAATCAAGGGTAAGCTTTTTCTATCGGCTTTAATGCCGCTTTTTGGATTTATGATTCTTGGATACGTAGCGTATGCAAATTTAAATTCGATCAGTGGACTGCTGAGTGACGCCTATATCAACGTTATACCTAACGTGGACTCGTTGGGCGGTGTTGAAGGCGCGCGAGCAAGAATTGGGCAATATTTGTGGGGAACGGTTTCGAATCGTGAATCGGCAAAGAATCGTGATGCCTATTTAACAAAGGCCGAAGGAGCATTCAAAGAGTATAAAGAAGCCATTGCGAAGTATGAGTCGACTCCGAATCTTCCAGGTGAAGAAGACATTTACGCTCCAATGAAGGCTAACTTCCCTAAATATGTGGCCCATGTTGAAGGGTTTTTGGTGGGTCTGAAAGATACATCTGCTGATAACTACGAAAAGATCCGTGCAGAGATGGCTGAGGGGGCTTATCAACAAGAGTCCACGCAAATTAAACAAATCGGCACGAAGATCATGGGCATGTATACAAAGTATGCCCAGGAAAAAAATGCCTTACAAAAATCAGAAACCGCAAGATGCCTGACTCTTCTTATGGTCATTGGTGCCCTATGCGGCTTCGGAGTTTTTGGGGTCTTGATATTCATCGGTGCTAGGCTGAGCAAAACCGTCGGTCAAGTTGTTGAGCAACTGTCCGATGCCGGTGCTCAAGTGAATCAAGCTATTTCACAGTTGTCACAAGCAGGCCAGGGACTTTCTGAGTCTTCAACTTCGTCAGCAGCTTCACTTGAAGAAACAGTGGCTTCTCTTGAAGAGATGAGCTCTATGGTAACGATGAATTCAGACAATGCGAAGCAAGCAGCCAGTCTTTCTCAAGCGTCTCGTACTGCGGCGGAAGATGGGGAGCGTGAGATTAAAAATCTTGTGGCATCGATGCAGGGTATCTCGCAATCTTCGAAGAAAATTGAAGAGATCATTTCGGTTATTGACGATATTGCCTTCCAAACAAATCTTCTGGCTTTGAATGCGGCGGTAGAAGCGGCCCGTGCCGGCGAGCAAGGTAAAGGCTTTGCTGTGGTTGCAGAGGCTGTACGTAGTTTGGCGCAAAGATCAGCGGTGGCAGCTAAAGACATCACGGTGTTGATCAAAGACTCTGTGGGTAAAATTGAGTCAGGAACTAAAATCGCAGACAAGTCTGGAGATGTTTTAAATAATATCGTGACTTCGATCAAGAAAGTCTCTGACTTGAATACTGAAATTTCGACGGCAAGTTCTGAACAGACAACGGGCATTCAGCAGATCAGTAAAGCGATGAACCAGTTGGATCAAAGCGTTCAATCGAATGCAGCCTCTTCGGAAGAGATCGCTTCGACGGCGGAAGAAATTGCTTCACAGTCAGACCAAATGCAGAAACTTGTGCACAACTTAAATCAGGTTGTAATCGGTATCGAGCGCCAACAAGAAGATCGTATGCCAGTTGAGACTTCGCATAAACCCGGGGTTGCAAAAAAACCTGCTCCTTCAAAGGTCTTAAAGTTCCAAGCGCCGCCATCTAAAAAAACAGTGGCAGCATCTAAGTCAAAAGACATGATACCTTTTGATGAAGATGACGATCGAAAAGTAGGAACAACAGACGGTTTCTAGTTCTAAAAAATAAATCAGATATTTAAAAAAGCGATGGTCGGACCATCGCTTTTTCATTTTAAGGTTTGATCGAAATTCTGCGAGAATTAACTTTTGAGTTATGTGTATCGAGGGATCTCAAGAGGCGTCAGTCTTACTTCCAAATTCCATCAAGGGGTGCGGCTGATTT
>CAZPYX010000257.1:0-4609 GCA_964590635.1 uncultured Bdellovibrio sp. | reverse complement strand
GATTCCCTTAGATCGAAGCTCCGTCAGGATAAACTGAGTATAAAGATCGACTCTCTGCTTAGTTAAAATGCAGATATTGCGTGGATGGCACTTCTCGGAGCTAACAAAATGATGAATGGACTCTGCCATTTTTTTTGCTTCAACTAATCCATCTGGAAAAACGCATACTTCGCACACACTTCCCGCCGATGGCTCCAAACCAGATCTAGGCATAACACTATTGGAGTCAATCGCGGCTATTACATGATGCTGAATTTGAACTAGATAAGGCGATGATCTGTAATTCATCTGTAACTTGAACTCATCGGCGACAAACTCAGTTTTAAAATCACTGAAAGCATCCGTTAATGCCATAGCCCAACCCATTATGCGCTGTTTGTTATCCCCCACAGCAGTCAGAATAGACTGTGAGCCCTGAAAAGCAGTTTTAACAAGATCGAACTGAACATGAGTAGTATCTTGAAACTCATCTAAGAAAACATGGGAATATGTCGCCCTAAGCCCTTTTAGAATCATCGGATTAGTCCGGAGAAGATACTCAGCCAATCTACTAATCATTGGAAAACTAAGTTTAGACTTATCGGTCAAATAAAGCGCCTGTTTCCAAAACTCGATTCCGGCCCACTCAATTGCAGAATCCACCTTGACGGAAAGTGGTAGCCTTCCCAAGACGGTACTTTTCATGAACTCTTTGACATCAATGCTACGGAGTATGTCTCTCTGAGAAAGTGTATTGGGAGGATTAAGGCCATTTAAAAAGCCTCTAATACCAGTATCATTAAAATTTGTGATTTCATAGTTTTTCGCTGGCTGCCAGCCGTCAGGTACACCTACGATAAAACGATCCAAAATGCTTTTAGCAAATGCATCGAAAGTCATAGACACGAACCTATCGGATAACTCCTTACCACATCTATCGGCAACACGCTTCGCGAGGTTTTCGGCGGCATCTTTTTTAAAACTAATTGCTAAAATTTTTCTGGGAGATGGACAAACTGACGTTTGCAACAAATAACAAGCTCGCTGAGCTAAAAGCTCCGTTTTTCCAGCACCTGGACCGGCAATGACCACAGAATTTTTTACGGATCTTACGACGTCTTCAGCAGCCTTTTCTAAACTTTTAACCCCTACAGGCTTCCATTCACTGACTTTAACTTTAGTCATGTTCAACCTGCCTGAATTTTACTTCGAGCTAATGAAATGATTTGAGATAAAACCCAAGGCACTGACGATACAATTTGCTCATCCGTCATTTCAGAAATTGTTTTAAAATGCGTAAGAGGTTTACCTTTTCCTAAAAACAAATAGTTGTACCAAATGAACAACTCTTGATTTGCGGGCAAATAAAGACTCACATCAAATGCTTCCCGAAGGGTTGCACTCATAGCCTTATCAATTTTTTCTTTATATTTAACTGGATCCGCAGGAATATGCGGACCCGTCGCCGGAGGACTGATCTTTTTATAGAAAGCCTGATAGTGGCTTAACATTAGAAAATCCAAATCCACAGGAGACGAAAAATAAACACCAAACGAATTAAGATACGCAACCCAAAGATCCAAATTTTTATCAGGACGAGCTAAATGCAGATCTTTCAATTGTTCCGGTGTAATCGAGTACTGTGTATTATTATTCGTAAAGGAAAGTACACTGGCTGGAGGGTAACCCAACTCAATCAATTGGTTGCAAACATACTTTATTCGTCCCCAGCCCCCACCCTCACGCTCTAGATCAAAATCTAATAGCGTTACATATGGTATTCCTAAAGAATGCAATAGGCGCCAAAAGTGATTCACATGTCGCCCGCCCAAAGGTACCACCGAAACAAATCCAGGATCTAATGGTGTCTTCATGGCTTTCGCAACTCTCGGAAGAACGACCTGCTCACTATCTCCCTCGCCAAGTATCACAAACTTTGAAAAGTATAACTCAGGAAATGCCTTCACGGCTTCTTTGACATACTTATAGGCATCATCATCGTCTTTAGGCAAAACTATGGGCCTTACAGCGACTGCACCAGAAGTAGCATCAATAATAAAATGTCTAACCTGTTCAGGTTCAACTCTTGCCATTATAGATGGAGAGTGACTGGTTACAATAACTTGCGAATTCGCAGTTCCAGAAATTTTACCTAATAGATCTATAATCCGAGAAAGAAAATGCGGAGCAAGATGATTCTCAGGTTCCTCAACCGCAAAAACTCTTAGTAGAGCTGGTTTAAACGATTCAACGTCAATTACACTGCTCGTCTTATTGGCATCCTCGGGATTAAGCAATGCACTTTCAATATCAAAAATCGAGCTAACCAACGCAAAGTACAAAAGCGACTTTTGGCCATCACTCAATCGATCAACTTCATGTTCCGCCCCATCTACTGACGGAAAGAAAACCATTTCAGCCTTAGAAATAATAGTTTCAATATCTGCATCCATGAACTGAAGTTTCGGTTGAGCATATACACCTTGATCGTGAAGCCCATTCCAATTGCTTGTGACACTCTTATGGATCGCCTCAACACCTGCCTCTGCTCTTAACGTATCCTGAATTGATTTAGTTGCCGTTCCTAAAACTGTTTTTGGCGCATCAGACCACTTAACAGATCCTAACAATCTAGAGAGGTGTGTTCCCGAAGCACTTTTTAGCTGTCGAGATGGATCCCGGGATGCGGGCACATATACAACATTGATCCTTGATCGATCTTGCGGAGTAAAGCGCTGCTTGTCTTGATCTGTAATATTCGACTCAGTCGAAGTTACCCAATAGATTCTCTCTTCTACCTCTCCTTGAGGTAACCCGCTTTTAACATACTTGCCCTCAAGACGAATTCGGCAGTATGGAAAACTTCCAGCTTTTTCAATTATCATATGATTAAAAAAATCCGGAACAGTCGAAGGATCTCCCCCCTCACCGAGCTCTGGAAACTCAATTTCCACTTCAATGAACAACTCAGTCTGATTGATAGATTCTGGTTTCACATTTCTAGGAATATGAAAATCATCCCTCACCAACCCTCTATCAGCCGGATTAGTACCAAACAGTTTTCCTAAAGCAGACAACAACGCAGTCTTTCCGCTACCGTTTGTCCCTATCATTACACTGAATTCTTTTAAATCTACACGGGTTGGATTTTCCGAAAAACATCTATAATTCTTTAATGTAAGACTTTTTATTCTCATGACGGTTACTCTATGATGCCTTCTTCAAAAGATTTTTAAAATCAGACAGGGTTACACACTTTCCTTCGTACTCATACGAATCCAAAGAGTCCTTCAGTGAGTCCGGAAATATAATGTACGTTAAATTGGGGCTTTTCCCCGACATGATATGAAATCCTAACTCACTATATTCGGCTTTAAGAACCCTCTTTTCAGCGTTGGAAAACCTTGAGAAGTAAATCTTCCACCCAAGTTTTTTGTACTGGCCAAAATCGTTCGCAGGCTTCGCTCTCTTTGCTGCTTTCAACTCTTCTTCGTACAATAAGGCCTCAATATTCTTTTCTCTGATAAAGCCTTCCAGAACGCCACATTCAGCCTTATTTGGAAGTAAACCATTTTGTTTAGAGCGATATATATAAGCCGTCATCAAGGCATCAACGCGCGAGCAATGACTGTTGTATGCAACTCCTACAGCTCCAATTGTTTCGGTGTAGCAAGCCTCAAGAGGTTTTATTTTGGATGTACCCATTAAATCTATTACGGAATTAGGTAGCAGTTTATCGGACTCATATTTTTCAAACATCTTACTGAGAATTGAAAAATCGTTCCCACCCCAGAAATAGACATCGGAGCCATTGATAAGCTGCCGCACTTCCTCTGCACTATCTTTAAAAACTGCAACTTTCTGAAGCCTTTCCTCTGGTATTTTTGTTTTGCCTGAGGCGATCGGATTGACCTTGAATTCAGACTCTTTAAATGGATTAAACCTACGGTAGAAAATGATAGTTGGATCATTAGCAACATCAACAATCGTCAATTCCACTACACTCTGGCAGTTGGAAATATACTCCAGATCAATGACTACTTTTCTTCTACCATCGAGGCCATTAACACTATTTTTAAAAAGTCCTGAAAACATTAGCCCTCCAACTAAACACATATCGGCTGAGAAGGACTAAAAATTAATAGTTTATTGTTTATACAAATGCTTCATCCTGAAACACTATAAACACCTCTTTTACAAATCTTAACATCGAGGGAGAATTCGAAATTCATCCGTAATACCTGCGACCTCGGTCCCTACCAATCTAGTATAGTGCTGAACGCTACTAAGGCGATTCCACCCACCAGCCGCCATCAGTTTAGTAAGGGGAACCCCTTTATTTAAACACAAGGTCGCAAAGCATGCTCGTATCCCGTGAAATGGAATCTCAGGGACACCGATTTCGCGACAAAACTGCCTTAATATCATCGCAGCTTGACCGTTTCGCCAAGATCCAATTCGAGGTAAAACATAAGTCGATGAGGTACTTCCATTTCTTATATGAATCAGAAGCTCCCTAAATTCTCTGCTTATAGGAACAATCCTTGCCTTGCCAGTTTTTGTTGTCTTAATTTTGTCAGCTCGAAAATTATAAGATTTAGAAATCGAAATTTAATTATGTTCAAAATCA
>CAZPYX010000256.1:0-4693 GCA_964590635.1 uncultured Bdellovibrio sp. | reverse complement strand
CTCTCGGGGTAATGGCATCTTGCGCTCGTCTTCTTCTGTTTTCATTTCTTCGGCCATCTGATCTGGCGCTTCTTTTCTGGAGGCCGTGAGATCAGCGCTGGCGTGATCGAAGATGACCTGTTTGCTCAAGGTATTAAATTTATTATTCTGGCGGAGATCTGCAGCAGCTCGTTTTTGCAATCCAGAAGAAGGAGGTCCCTCGGTGATGTCATGCGGTCGGAGCGGATAATTGAAGGCGTCTTTCGGCATAGAAGAACAGGCAGTTATCAGGAGCAAACTGAAAATCCAGCTTGCTGACAAAGGAGATGACTTTTTCATGATGTCCTCCTTCTTCCAGGTTATTCTTCGCTGAGGCCTGTCGCAAATGAACTTCCTGTTAACATTGACGAAAGGCCATGAGAAGATGGGCCTATGCGTGATTCAGTGCTATCAAACAAAGAAGAATATTTAGGCGCTCTTTTTTCTAACGAGGGCGAAAATAAAAAACTATCTCGTCAGTTTGCTGAGGAGTTAGGTTTGGCTCGCATCAGTGTCTCTGCTACGGAAGCAAAGTTGATCGCATTGTTAGTGAAGATGCATGGTTGTCGTAAGTTTGTTGAAATAGGAACTCTGACAGGTTTATCGGCGCAATATATTTTTGAAGCCATGCCCGACGGTGCAGAGCTTTGGACTTTGGAGAAGGATCCCAAGCACGGAGAAAAATCCGCAGAGGTTTTTTCTAAAGTTGATCAAAGTAAAAAGAAGATTCATCTGGTTATGGGTGATGCCCGTGAACAGCTCGAGAATCTTTCTGCGCAAGGTCCTTTTGATGGTGTCTTTATAGATGGAAATAAAGCGGCCTATTTGGACTATCTTCTGTGGGCAGAAAAGAATCTGCGCCCAGGTAGTTTGGTTTTAGCCGATAATATATTTCTTTCGGGATCGGTCTGGGGAGATATGACTTCACAGAAATTTTCTGAAAAACAAGTGCGCGTTCTGCGTGAGTTTAATGAGCGTCTTGCAAATCCTGATCTTTATGAAAGTGCCGTGGCGCCGACTTTTGAGGGTTTGTTTGTAGCTTTGAAGAAATAGATTTAAATTCGTTGTAGGCGATGAACTTCTTGGTTTCCGTATGCCTGTGTACTTGAAGGCTTTAAGCTTCTTTACTGTAGGCTTCGATGGTCATTTCAACGGAGTACTTTTTTGAAGCCTCACCGAGCGGCGCTAAAATCCAATTCCAGGTCTTGATTTCTTTATAGCCCTTGAAGTTCACAGGGTAATGACCACGATAAATCACCTCACCTTGAGGGTCTTTGTAAATGACTTCGCGGTCCGCATAGATAAGCTTTTTGCCTTTGCAACCTTCAAGGTTTTTCAAATGAGTTTGCGCAAAATCGGAACAGATTTGATCTTTCTCTTCCACCGTTAATTCGCGTTTGAGTTTTTTTTCAATGGCATCAATGGGCAGAAGAGCGAGCTGCGAAAGCAGATTTGCAGAAACGATGAGGTCCGCCTCAAAGTGGAAAAGATTCTTCCCAGCAAGTTCTTTCCCCAGAGCATGCAATTCCTCCAGGGAGTTGAGTTTTTCGAGATGCTGAAGAGCCTCAGTTAAATCTTGAGTGATTAATTTCAATTTGGAATTACGTTTAGCCATCCAGTGATGTTTCAAGGGGTGAACAACGTCGACCAAGGTGATCTGCTCAAAATTATTTACTAACAGATGCATGGGAATTTCATGCAAGTGCGCGCTGCCTAAAATGACGATGCTTTTTTTCTGCGGTAAGGACGCTACGGCGTCGGTGAACAGATCCTGACAATTTTTAAGATGTGGAATCCAGATTTTTTTACAACGCTCGTAGCGATGTTTGAGCGAGATGGATGAATAAAGAAATCCATACTTGCGCGCAAGGGGAGTTGTCGGTGTCAGAAAAAACTCAAGGGATTCAAAAAGCATGAGCTAATGTAGCGCGAGAATTCCAGCGGTGGGAAGAAAAATCACTGCAAGGGCAGGACTCGTGCGGCGCGTACGTTCGTGATGTCTCCAACTTTTTCGACTTGGCCGTGAATTTCCAAAAGGGACTTGCTATAAATAGCGATGCGGTCTTTTTGATAAACATCAGGATGAATGACGATATTAATAAAACCATGTTCATCTTCCAATGTGATGAAACACATACCTTTGGCGGTGGGCGGTCTTTGGGTGATACCCACCAGGCCGGCAACTCGAACTTTTCTTTTGTTTGGAAGCGTCTTTAAATTTTCAGAAGTCATATAGGGGACGTAACGTTGCTGAATAAGACCCTGATTTTTCATATTTAAATAAGAGCGCAGCACCGACATCGGATGAGAGTCGATGGAAAAACCTTTGGTATCATATTCGCGACGTAATTTATCCCAGTTTGACTCGAAGGGAAGGCTTTCACCTTCTTCGTCTTCGAAGTCACCTTGCACCAGGCTTTCTTTAGGCTTGCCCCACAAAAAGCTGCTTTGATCTAAGCTAAGGCCTTCAATCTGCCAGATCAGTTCACGGGTGCTGATATTGAAACAATCCATGGCCCCGGAAGCAGCCAGTTTGACTATGAGGGCGCGTGGTAAAGATGTGCGGCGAATAAAATCGGTCAGATCCGCATAGGGTCCATGGAGTTTTCTTTCGCTTTCGATAGTCCGCGCCACTTGCTCTGGCACTCCATACAAAGAGCGAAGACCAACGCGCAAAGAAAGAAACTTTCCGCCCTTTTGTTCCAAGGTGTAATCATAGTCAGAGTGTTGAATGGAAAGAGGTGCAGTTTCAACACCATGCTGTTGTGCTTCTGAAATCAGCGTGCGAGGAGAATAAAAACCCATGGGCTGACTGTTTAAAAGACCACACACAAAGACTTCGGGGTGATGACATTTTAAAAAGCAACTGGCGTAGGTGAGTAAAGCAAAACTGGCAGCATGGCTTTCTGGAAAACCGTAGTTCGCAAAGCCTTCGATGGTTTTATAAATTTGTTCACCGTATTCCCGGGAAATACTGTGATCTTCGAAGCCACGTAAAATTCTGTCGCGAATGGCATCCATGGTCGAGCGTTTTCGCCAAGCCGACGACATGATTCGTCTAAGCTCATCGGATTCGCCAGGAGTAAAACCAGCAGCAGCAATAACGATCTTCATAACTTGTTCTTGGAAGATGGGGACGCCGTAAGTGCGCCTTAAGATATCTTCTAGCAAAGGACTTGGATAGGTCACCTCTTCAAGACCTTGGCGTCTTTTTAGGAACGGATGGACCATGCCTCCTTGCAAGGGGCCTGGACGTACGATGGCGACTTCGATAACTAAGTCATAGAAATTTTTAGGCTTCATGCGCGGCAGAGTGTTCATTTGTGCGCGTGATTCAATTTGGAAAACTCCCACTGTTTCTGCTTTGCCGATCATTTCGTAGGTTTCTTTGTCGTTCTGTTCAATATTCGCTAAATTAAAATGAAGACCTTTGTGATGTTTCAAAAGATCAAAGCATTTTCTTAAACAGGTCAGCATTCCCAAACTAAGGACGTCGATTTTCATAAGACCGATAGCCGCGACGTCATCTTTATTCCACTGAATAACATAACGCCCGTTCATGGTGGCTTTTTCCACGGGAACCATCTCGGTGATAGAGTCTTGAGTGATAAGAAAGCCGCCCGTGTGAATCCCGAGGTGACGAGGAAAACCGTGCACTTCGCGGGCCATTTGTAAAAAAAGTTTCCACTCTGCCAGGGGAAGTCCAAACTGTTCGCAAACAGTGGGGTCCTCGGTCAGTCGTCGCATGCCATCGCGGCCCATGAATTTTACCATCTCATTGATCTTGGCAAGAGGAATTCCAAAAACCTTTGCGGTTTCACGAATAGCCATGCGTGAACGATAACGAACGACGGTGCAAACCATAGCGGCATGACGTTCATCATATTTTTCATAGATGTGTTGAATGACTTCTTCGCGGCGACTGTGTTCGAAGTCGATATCAATGTCAGGGGGCTCACGGCGCTCGATGGAAAGAAATCTTTCGAACAATAAATCAATCTCTGTGGGATTGACTGAAGTGAGGCCTAAGCAGAAACACACCACAGAGTTTGCGGCGGAACCACGCCCTTGATATAAAATGCCTCGGGCTTCCGCGAACTGACAAATCTCTTTTAAAGTAATAAAGTAGTCTTCATATTCAAGCTGCTTGATCAGCGCCAATTCTTTTTCGATTTGCTCCTGAACTTTGTCAGGAGCTCCATGGGGAAAACGCCATAATGCGCCTTCTTTGGTGAGCTGACGAAGATATTCTGCTGGAGTGAGATTGTTAGGAATATCAGAGCGCGGATAGCGATAGCGAATTTCATTCAGAGAAAATTGCGAACGTGCCGAGATCTCCACAGTTTTTTCCACAAGATCAATGCGATCACTCCATAAATAAGAGATTTCATCTAACGATTTCAAACAGCGTTCTGCATTTTGAATCAAACGATCTTTCGCTTCATTAAGAGTTGTACGATGTAGAATGCAAGTCAGAATATCAAACAAAGGCTTTCGTTTATAATCATGCATGAACGGTCTTTGTGTGACGAAAAGCTGCGCGCCAAATTTTTCCTCTAAAGAAAAGGCTTGTTTGCAAAATTCTTGGGACTCCCAAGTGAGATCACGCCAAACAGGAATATAAAGACGATTGCCAAAAATCTTATGTAAGCGCTCATAGCATTCCTCGCTGATC
>CAZPYX010000255.1:0-4720 GCA_964590635.1 uncultured Bdellovibrio sp. | reverse complement strand
GCATGTTCCATTTCCATGAATGGGCTCCGGGGGCTCCTTTCTTCACAGGCAAGGGGGCGACTGTTTATACAGCTTTGCAGACTTACCTGCGTGAGTTGTACTTTGAAACAGGTTATCAGGAAGTGATTACGCCGCAGATTTTCGACGTGAATCTGTTCCACACCTCTGGTCACTATCAGAACTACAAAGAGAACATGTTCTTCACCAAGGTGGACGAGCGCGATTTCGCCTCCAAGCCGATGAACTGTCCTTCTCACTGTCTATTGTTCAATGCTGACAAACACTCTTACCGTGACTTGCCGATCAAGATGGCCGACTTCGGTCGTTTGCATCGCTATGAAAAATCAGGTGCGATGCACGGTTTGACCCGTGTTCGTACATTCTGTCAGGACGACGCGCACATCTTCTGCCGCGTGGATCAGCTTCAGGCAGAAATTGCGAAGTTCATGCACTTGCTCAATCGTGTTTACGACAAATTGGGCATGAGCAACTACAAGATCTATCTTTCAACTCGTCCAGACAACCGTATGGGCAGTGAAGAATATTGGGATAAGGCCGAGAACGCCTTGGCCGAAGCTTTGACGTCTTTGAATTTGCCATACACGATCAATCCCGGCGACGGCGCTTTCTATGGACCGAAGTTGGATATCATGTTCGTGGATGCATTAAGTCGTCCATGGCAGTTGGGAACTTTACAAGTAGACCCGAACTTGCCGGAAGCTTTTGATTTGAAATACACAGGGGAAGACAACAAAGAACACCGTCCGATCATGCTTCACCGTGCGATCTTGGGTTCATTGGAAAGATTCATCGGTGTTTACCTTGAGCATACAGCAGGGCATTTGCCGCCTTGGTTGTGTCCAACTCAAGTGGCGATATTGAACGTTACAGACCGCGTGAATGTGTTCTGTGAAGAGCTTATGGGTTCTCTCAAGGAATCTAAAGTTCGCGTTGAATTTGATCGCCGAAATGAGAAATTAAATTATAAAATCCGTGAAGCTCAATTGCAGAAGGTTCCTTACATGATTATCGTAGGGGATAAAGAAGCAGAAAGCAGAACGGTCTCATTGCGTTTGCGTGATGGCTCTGAACATAAGGGCATGTCGGTGGATGAAGTGATGAATTTGATTAAGACAGATATTAACACAAGAAGTTTGCAGAGCTCTCTTGCGAAGGCTGCAACTAGCGCGGTTTCAACTGACAAAGAAGTAGTCAGTTAAATCGGCACATTAATTAAAACCGTGGAGGTTTACCATTAGCAAGTTTTCAGGAAATTCTTTTGGCGGCGGCGGCGGCCGTTTTGATCGCAATAAGAAAGATTCTAAGGATTCTCTCAGAGTAAATCGTGAGATCCGTGCTCAACAAATTCGCGTTATCGATGATGAAGGTAACATGTTGGGCGTTATGACTGTTCCAGAGGCGTTACGTATTGCTGAAGATCGCGGCCTCGATCTTCTAGAGATTGCTCCAACAGCAACTCCTCCTACTTGTAAAATCATGGATTACGGCAAGTGGAAGTATGAGAAAAAGAAACAAGCAACTGCTGCTCGTAAAAAACAAACTGTTGTAACGATCAAAGAAGTTCAGATGCGTCCTCGTACGGATCAACATGACTTCGAAACAAAAATGAATCACGCTCGTCGCTTCCTTCTTGAGGGTGACAAAGTGAAAGTTTCATTGCGTTTCATGGGTCGTGAATTAGCCCATCAAGAAGTTGGCTTGGAAGTGATCAAAAAAGCGATCGCTTTCGTTGACGATCTTGCCTTGGTGGAATCACAGCCAAAAATGGAAGGAAAGCAACTATTCCTAATGCTTGCTCCAGATCCATTGAAGATCAAAGAATACCAAAAAGCTCATCCAAACAAGTCTAAACAAGACTCAAAAGAACTCGACGAACTCAAAGACGTTGAGGAAGAAGACGAAGAGTAGAAGAAAAGGAAGCGCAAGCTTCCTTTTCTTTAGGTACGGACACACTTTTGGTGTCGCAACTGCGTTATGCCTTTAGACTTTACCAAAGCGCGTCCTGCGCTTTGTGTCCCTTTAAGACTTGCTTAACATTTTGAAGAGCTCGAAAGCCCATGGCATCTCTCGTTTCAATCGTGGCACTGCCCATGTGCGGAGTTAAGAAGATGTTTTTATAGTTGGCCAGTTTCTTATTGAAGTCTGGTTCGTTCTGAAAAACATCGAGACCCGCGGCGAAAAGATGTTTGGAGTCTAGGGCTCGCATAAGAGCTTCTTCATCGACAAGGCTGCCTCTGGAAACATTCACCAAGATAGCATTGGTTGGAAGCAAAGCGAAGGTTTCGTCATTCATAACATTTTTTGTTGCCGGAGTTCCTGGAGCATTGAGCGACAGGAATTCACAATGCGGCAGCATCTCGCGGAAATCCTCGAAGTAGGTGGCGTCTTTTTCTAGATCTGCCGTCAGTCTTTTCGTATTGCAGTAAAGGATTTTCATTCCGAAACCTCGGGCTCTGTCGGCGAGGGCGCGACCAATTCGACCCATACCATAAATGCCGAGAGTTTTTCCGCTGATTTTAATTCCCAGCATTTCACTTTGGCTGTAGGGCTTGCCCCAACCGTCTTTCATGATCTCTAGATATTCGCGGCCGCGGCGACTGGCATCGAGCATTAACATCATAGCAAGATCTGCGGTGCACTCGGTAAGTACATCCGGAGTGTTCGTCAATACGATGCCACGCTCCTTGGCTGCGGCAACATCGAGATGATCAAAGCCGACACTGGAAGTAGCAATGATTTTTACAGAGTCAGGAAGTTCCTTAATAATTTCTGCTGTCATTTTTTGTCGTGGAGTTACTATGAGAGCTTTTGGATTTTTCTCTTTTGTGATTCGCAAGACATCAGAAGGGACAAGTTCCGTCGAAGAGCTGATGGTTTCGAAACTTTCTTGGGCCCTTGAAAGAACATTGGCTGGGGCGAGATAAGTCAGAAATATTAGATCTTTCATATTAGAACTCCGTCTGTTCTGGCTTAGTGTCTGCCTATGTGTATTGAGTCGCAAGATATTTTGAACTTTGAGTTAAGACAAAAATGTGCGAAGCTGTCCTTGGTCTTGGCGTCTCGAATCAGATTTTTGATTGTCATCAAAATCCTTGGCGCTTGCTTGGAAATTTTTTGGGATATTAAAGTCTCCCTCTGTTAGCTAAGCGGCACAGCAACGACTTGCAAAAAAATTGAACGAAGAAGGAGTTGGGTTTATGTCAACCTCAACAGCTTGGATTGTTTTGCTTATTGCAGGAATTTTAGAATTCGTTTGGGCCACTGGGCTTAAATATTCTGAAGGCTTCACAAAGCTCGGGCCATCCATGTTTACATTGGTGACGATGGGGATTAGTTTTTATCTCTTGTCACTTTCGATGAAAGTGCTTCCCGTGGGGATATCGTATACGGTTTGGACGGGGATTGGTGCCGTGGGCGCGATCATCATCGGAACTTTAATTTTTAAAGAGCCATTGTCTTTGATGAAGTTGGTCTTTTTGGGAATGATCGTGGGTGGAATTCTGGGATTAAAATTCGTAGAAAGCTAAAAAACAATTAAGCAAAGGTATGAGCTTCGTTTGCAAGAGGGATGACCTTACGGTTTGTCATCACTCTTTAATGAAGTAATACCTTTGCTGTTATTTGCAGAAGTCTTGCGCAAATTTGACCAGATCCGGGGAGGTTGATTTCACTGGATCTAGGCCAACCATTTTATCCAGCATATAGACAAATTCCATGCGATAGGTGTTGTATTGCTCGGTGTATTTTAAACCGTCACAAATTCCCCAAAGACCGGTGTCAGCCCCAATATAAGTTTTCTTGTGACGACCGATGATCGTAGCTTCACCTTGAGGGGCTGAACACGTGTAGGTGCAAGCCCAGGCTCTTTTGCCGCCATACCAAGTTTTTACGACGCCCTCTTTGGCGTCATAGGTTTTAGAGTAAGGGTCCACAGTGCAATAGCACTTAGAGGCCTGGGCACTCAGACCTAGCAAGAGACTAAACAGCGTGACAATAATTGTGACGGCCTTGGATAACTTACCCATGGAATCTCCCGTAAAATAGAACTGGGGTTTAAAACCCTGTGTTGTTATCTACGAAAGCAAAGCGTGAGCCACTTCCAAACTTCGGGGCGGCGATCACTGATGTCGAAGTGAGTGCCGTCAAATTCCACGTAATCATGCTCGATGCTATGACTTTTAAAAATCTGTGAGATTTGTCGAGAGCCATATTGCAAGTTGAAATTGTCTTTAGTGCCCACATCTAAATAGATTGCGCTGAGCTTCTTTAAGTTGGCGATTCGTTGAGGCAGGAAATGCAGAGGATCTTTTTGCAGCCATTGCTTCCAGATGTCGTCAATTTTTTCGCCGGTTTTCGAAAGGGGAAATTGGAAGTCGCCATGTTCTCCTTGTGGAGAATAACAAGCCGCCATACCAAAGGCATTCAGCAAAGAGTGCCAGTTGCGGTGCTTGGTAAGCTTGCCACTGCGAAGCTCTTCGAGGGCGCGAAGTCCTGATTGATAGCGCTCCCATAGCGGAAGAGCTTGGTAGAGGTCGCCGAGTAGACTCGCTTCAAAAAAGGAATCCGGTGCGATGGCGGCCATCACGCCAAAAATATCAGGATACTTTGAAGATAGATGAAGGGCGCCGTATCCACCACTGGAGCCACCCATCACACACCAATCAGAAGACTTATGCGAAAGCTTGTAGTGCTTTTTGAG
>CAZPYX010000254.1:0-4721 GCA_964590635.1 uncultured Bdellovibrio sp. | reverse complement strand
CGCGCTCTGCCCCGGCTTCGTCGAGACGGAACTCACCCAGCCTCTCTGGAGGTCGGAGCGGCGCGACTGGATCCTGGCGCGTCAACCGATCAAGCGGCCCGGTCAGCCACGCGACATGGTCGGCATGTGCCTCTATCTCGCCTCGCCGGCCGCCGATTTCACGACTGGCCAGGCCTTCTATGTCGACGGTGGGCTGCTGGCGGGGAGCCAGTGGTAGCCGGAGCCGGTAGAATCGCAAAGATGTTCGAAGTGAAGACGATCAAAGGTTCCTTCGTGATAGCAAAAATTGCCGGAACTGAATCGACGGCAAAAATCACATCCGTAAATTCTAAGAACACCAACGCAACAAACAACGGAGTGGCCATGCGCAGACCATTTTCTTTAATAAAAAAATGGTCTTCATGCATGTGATCCGCAACGGGCATATAACGCTTCATCACTCGGATCAGCCAATTTTTCGAAGGATCCACGGCTTGGTCGTGAGAGAACATCATCTTGATACCAGTAATGATCAAGAAGGCTCCGAAAATTATCACCACTGCATGATATTGCATAAGCACAGATCCCAGAGCGATGAAAATCGCACGGAAGATCAAGGCGCCTATAATACCGAAGAAGAGCACGCGATGTTGGTATTTTGCTGGAATGCCAAAGAATCCAAATACCACGACGAAGACGAAGATATTGTCGATGGAAAGGGACTTTTCAATGACATACCCGGTGAGGAATTCTAGGGCCGTTTGCTTTGCTACGGTAGGATCTCCGAACTTATCCAGAGTGTAGTAGTAAAGTCCGGCGTTGAAGATCAATGCGATGCTCACCCAGACAAGGGACCACGTTGTTGCTTCTTTGAAGCTCACACTGTGCGAGTGTTTGTGGAAAACCCCTAAGTCGAGGGCTAGCATGCCGATGACAAAGCCGATAAAAGCTAGGTAGAACCACCAATATTCAGCCATTGGGAACAGTAAATCAGGTATCAAGCGACCTCCTTAATAAAACCATATTAACTGCTTTCCATAGTTTTAAAAAATCGATAATCTTAAGTAAGTTATTCGCTTTTAACGAAGGGTTTAAATCCATGCAATGGCTCAATTATCACCATCTTCAATATTTCTATACCATCGCTCAAGAGGGAAGCATTGCAAAGGCGGCTGCGAAATTAAACATAGGTCAACCGACACTCAGCACGCAATTGAAGCAACTTGAGGAATCCTTAGGTCACCCTCTATTTGAGAGAAGTAAGCAGCGCTTGCATCTTACCGAAGCAGGACGGGTGGCCTTCGAATATGCCGACCAAGTGTTTCGAATTGGTTCTGAGATGATTGAGGCCCTTGAAGATCGTCTGCAAAATAATCGAACCCATGTGCAGATCGGAGCCTTGGATAGTGTACCTAAAGACATCATTAAAGAGATGATCTTGAAGGCCTATGATTCTGGCAATTGCATGGTCTCGGTCTTAGAGGGCGCTGGTGATAAGTTGTTGCGGGAACTTTCTGCGCATGAAGTGGATCTTTTGCTTTCGAACTATGCTCCGTCAGTGGACTTTCAAACTGTTTACGCAAAGTCCGTAGCAAAGTTGGATGTCGTCGTTTGTGCTTCTGAAAAGTTTAAACATTTAAAAAAGAATTTCCCTCAATCCTTAAGTGGTCAGCCTTTTGTGTTTCCCACCACACATAGCAAGCTCCGTCGCGACATTGATCATTATTTTTCAGTGAACGGCATCAAAGTGGACTGTGTGGCGGAAACTCAAGATACCAGTTTGCAGACTTTGCTAGGGACCGAAGGGGTGGGACTTATTCCGGTTGCCGATCTGGTCGCCAAGGATTTGGTGAAAGAAAAGAAGTTGATCGTACTCGGGAAGCTCAAAGGAGTTTATGAACAGATTTGGTTGATGGCGGCCAATAGGAAGATTGAAAATCCCATCGTGGCCCGTTTGATGAAAGAGTTTTCTTTGCAGTAGCTCTTGTCAGATTGACCCGAGCCACCGAATTGAAAGCTATTTTAGTTTGTACCCATTGCGTAAGGCGATTTGCTGGTCATTAAAGAAAACTCGGCGCCAGACCGGAACCTGTTCAATATCTGATTGTTGGTAAAGAAGTTTCGTTTCTAGATCACCAACCATGTTCATGCCCTCTTGATTGCGCACTTTCATGCGGAAATCATAGGGCGCGATGATGTTACTGAACTGGGGAGCAAATAAACCCTTGGCTCCGGTCACCGCTGATTGTGCCAGCTCGCTGTATTCCGCGACGATTTTCTTGTCGAAGGGATAGATGAAATAGAAATAACCAAGACCATTTTTTAAAAGTTCGCGATTGATTTCGACATTGTTCACCACGATGCGACCTAGAATGCGGTTGTGTTTATCAAACCCATCGCTGTCATAGATAACTGTGGCTGTACTGCCAAGGGGCGCAAGATTGCGCACAAAGTCCCGGGCTAGGAATGCGGATTAACCTTGGGTCTGATTAAAGAACTCAACCTCAGGAGTATCGACTCCCAAGACGCGCACTTTGTATTTTGTTGGCTTGCCAGGAATTTGAACTGTCAGAGTGTCGCCGTCATGGACGTCGATCACTCTTCCTGTGATGGAATCCGCAAAACTCCAAAGAGGAACTATGATAATCAAGGCTGCTACTAGAGACTTCGGAAGTGATTTACTTGCAAAGAGCACTGATGATCTCCTGGGCTAACAAAGCCTCAGAGGCAATTTGTCCCTTAGCCAATTGGTCTTGGCTCGCGCCTGAAGCGGCTTCTACGTGGGCCTTCGCGGCAGCGCAGGATTTGTGATTTAATCTTCTAATATCGATATTGCCCACATAAGTTTCAAACTCATTAAGGCTAGCAAATTCTTTTGCCAAGTTGTCATCCGCAGTGAGCGCGTCCTCAGGCATTTCGAAATTGTTAAGGCGTCCATTTAAAAATTGCTTGTACTCTTCAAGAGTGGCGTTGCGCTCTTGCAAAGTGCTTTGCGTTTGCACGCGGGCAATCAGATTCTTTGTTGCTTGCATTGTGACCAAATCCGAAAAAGCAAAAGCGTTTGAGCTGAGCAAGAGTCCTAGAAAGACAAGTCCTAGTTTACGCATGAGCCACCTCCGGCATTTGTTTCGATCGTATTCAAAAGTGTAGTGATCTTAGGGAAATACTGTGAAGTTTCATTGCGACGAGCGCGTCCTGCATTGGCAGAAGCAGGGAACTTCTGCATATACTGCTGAAGTTGATTGATGAATTGATCGGCGTTCGTCACAGGTTTGTTTCTATAAAGCGTGCGCAATAAAGCTTTTGTCGGAGTCAAAGTTCCGGCAGATCCAGTGTTGTGAGACCAAACCATCATAGCTCTTTTTACTTTCGCAAGATCATATTCAGAAAGCTTAAACTTTTTAGAGAAATTCTTATCCTTAAAGATCGCGCGATCCATATCCTTTTTTACTCCGCGCATGTAAGCAAAAGTATAAAGCATATTTTTAACTGGATTTCCATTTTTCAAAGAAATGCGTTCGCAAGATTTAGAAGCTGCGTCGCGAATCGGTTGCATTGAATCTAGAAATTCCATAGACATGCGTCCACAGATCGCGTTGTCGTTAGATTCTAATGAGTGGCGAACATCTGAAAGTTCATTCATGTTAACGTCTTTGATTGCCGCACTTGTGAATTGCCCGATACCACCAGCGCCAGTGCCGCTAACAGCATTCATATGGAATCCAGATTCCACGTTGACCAAAGCATAAACTGCTCTGACATCAAGTTTTTTCATGTCGTCACTTTCACCAGAGGCGATGAAGTCTTTCATACAAGTCGAAACCAGATCAAAGCTGTTATTGATAAGTTTGAAGTAATTTTCGCTCACGCAAGCGGGACCTACACCAGAGCCATAACCATTATTTTTCGAGCAAGTTTTATATGAACTACGTGGCAAAGCTGAGCGACCAAGTTCCATGCTCATTTGCATGCAAATTGGTTTGATGATGGAATCAGGTCTAACAGATCTGCGAATCAGACGACCTAAAAGCGAATTAGCTGAAGAGGTATTTTCCAGTTCTCTTTCAAGATATCCATTTTTGTCAGTAGAGCTGCATTGAGCATAGCGCATGTTAGAAATTTGCTTCGTGCAGTCTTCACAGTTTTTATTAGAGTTATTATCGAACCAACCAAATAGAGACTGTACGTTTTTAGCTTTATTCACTTGATCAAGAGCGTGTTCAATCACCGGAGCCACTTGCTCAGTGGAATCCATAGGCTCGGCTTCGGAGGCCAGATCAAAAGATGAAGGTGCGACGCCATAGCTCATACCTAATATAAAGGCAGAGCAGATGTTCATCAGCAGAAGCTTCGCAAAATAAGAAGATGTCGAAGGTTTCATCGTACGGGATCCTCCTGAGACTTTGTAGAGCAAGAGGTCTGCCAATGAATATTTCGTAATATCAGGAAGTTAGAGATGCAAACCACGTCTCAGGTTGAGACGCTGACTGTAAATGCCTCAAAGTGTCTGGGAGCTGTCACACGAATAGACAGAGGTCATCGCATGACATTCATAAACTGCGCCATTAGTATGGTGCTAAATGCGGGGATTTGGTGAAGAGCTAAGCTTTTACTGATGCTTCGTTCGGCACGCCATCCAGGCTCAACTGCCGCCGAGCTTCGCTCGGTTCACGCCATCGTGGCGCCAGCAGAGGCCGAACTCCGATCAGCAAAATCTTAACTCTTCACCAAATTTTGCAATT
>CAZPYX010000253.1:0-4775 GCA_964590635.1 uncultured Bdellovibrio sp. | reverse complement strand
TTCTTAAAAAACGTAAGAAAATGCAGATGATCTTCCAAAATCCCTATGAATCTTTGGATCCGCGCATGACCGTAGGTCAAGTTATTGGTCAACCAATGGACATCCACAACGTCGGCACTCCTGCGGAACGCACTCAGCGCGTTCTTGAGTTGCTGGAACTTGTGGGTCTTCGTAAATCTGCGGTGAATCGTTATCCCCATGAGTTTTCAGGCGGACAACGCCAACGCATCAGCATTGCCCGAGCCATCGCTTTGAATCCAGAGCTTATTATTTGCGATGAGCCTGTGAGCGCCCTGGACGTTTCCATTCAGGCGCAAATCTTGAATCTCTTGGAAGATCTTCAAGAGAAACTCAAACTGACTTATGTATTTATCTCCCATGACCTTTCCGTGATCGAACACGTTTGTGATCGCGTTGCTGTTATGTACTTGGGAAAAATCGTTGAGATCGCAAGTCGCGATGAAATCTTTGCGAACCCTCAGCACCCTTACACTCAAGCTTTGATCCAGGCGATCCCTCGTGTGGGCCATGGCAAAAAGAAGATGAAGAAGTCTTTGGGCGGAGAAGTTCCGAGCCCAATCAACCCTCCATCTGGATGCTCTTTCCATACGCGTTGTCCTTATAAAATGGACATCTGCGTTCAGAAGACTCCAGTTCTTGAAGGAAATGCTTCCCATCAAAAAGCTTGCTGGTTGCCTTCCGCACCGGCGTTCTCCAGCGAAGCTGCCGAATAATAGCTTAAACGGAGTCGTTTTTTAGTTTAAACAAAACTTGAAGGCCACGGCGCCGCCGGGGTCTAGAGCTAAGGAGAAAATGATGTTGAAAAATTTTGCGAAAGGTTTGTTAGCTGTTGCTGCTGTGGGTTTCGGAACTCAAGCTGTTGCCGCTCCGACAAACGCCGAACTTAAAATCGGTATCTCTCAAGAGTTCGAAACTATGAATCCATTGATCATGTCCATGTCTGCTTCAGCATACATGTATCGTTTGGTGGGTCGTTCTTTGGTCGTTCTTAACGCCGAAGGAAAATGGGTTCCACAATTGGCGAAAGAGATTCCTTCTATCGAAAAAGGAACTGCTAAAATCGTCGATATCGCTGGTAAAAAGCATATCGTAGCTAACTGGGAAATCATCGAAGCTGCAAAATGGGGCGACGGCAAACCAGTTATCTGCCAAGACTTCATCACTTCTCGCGACATCGCGGTTTCTCCAACAGTGACTGTGGGCGAAAAAGAACAATGGACTCAAGTAGAGAAAATCGAAATTGATCCAAAGAATCCTAAAAAATGTATTTTCACTTACGACAAAGCTAAATGGGACTTCTACCAATTGGCTCAGTTCTTCCCTCTTCCAACTCATTTGGAAAAAGCTGTATTTGATAAATACGGCAGCCAAAAAGAAGGCTACGAGAAGAATTCAAACTACGTTCGCAATGCAACAAATCCAGGTCTTTACAACGGACCTTACGTTATTTCAGAAGTGAAATTGGGTTCTCACGTAGCTTTTGCCCCGAACAAATTCTTCTATGGCAAACAACCGAACATCCAAAAGATCATCGTTAAATTGATTCCTAACACAGGAACAATGGAAGCGAATCTTCGCTCTGGAACCATCGATATGATTTCAGTTTTAGGTTTGGATTTCGACCAAGCTTTGGCCTTCGATAAAAAAGCAAAAGCTGAAAGCTTGCCATACAATGTGTTCTTCGTTCCTTCTGTAACTTACGAACACATCGACTTAAATCTTGATAACCCAATCTTGAAGGACGTTCGCGTTCGTAAAGCTTTGGTTCTTTCAATCAATCGCGAAGACCTTGTTAAAGCTTTGTTCGAAGGCAAACAAGAAGTTGCGATCCACAATCTATCGCCTAAAGATGCTTGGTTCACTAAAGATCCAAAATTCGTGACTTTCTATCCTTACTCTAAACGCAATGCTGGAAAATTGTTGGATGAAGCGGGTTGGAAATTGGGAGCTGATGGCTACCGTTCTAAAGATGGCAAACGTCTTTCTTTGGTATTCCAAACAACGGCAGGCAACAAAACACGTGAATTGGTTCAGGTGTATTTGCAGAATCAATGGAAACAAGCTGGTATCGAAGTTCTTATCAAGAACGAACCTGCTCGCGTTTTCTTCGGCGACACTATGACTCACCGTAAGTTTGGTGCTTTGGCATTGTTCGCTTGGGTTTCTTCTCCTGAAAACAGCCCTCGTTCAACTGTATCTTCTAAAGCGATTCCAACTTCTAAAAACAGCTGGTCTGGCCAAAACTTCATGGGCTGGAACAATCCAAATGTCGACAAAGCACTTGACGCTTTGGACTTAGAATTCAACGCGAAAAAACGCGCTGAATATGTTGGAACAACTTTGAAATACTACACTGACGAAGTTCCCGTGTTGCCACTTTACTATCGTTCAGATATTTCAGTGACTCCAAAAAACTTGAAGAACTACAAAATGACAGGCCACCAATTCTACGAAACAAACAACGTAGAAGACTGGACCCTAAACTAAAAAAATAGTCAGGGTTGGCAAAGCCAACCCGACCAAAAGAACCGCAGACCCAAGGCTGTTCAAAAAGGTTCCTATGCAAGGCGGAGCGAGGACAACTCCCGACAACGCAGTCAGATGAGCCTTTTTCAACAGCCGACCGGAGGACCCAACCAGTGACTACATTTATTGCTCGCCGTATTTTGCAAACCCTCGCTGTGATAGTCGTTCTATCCTTCGTGGTCTTCTATTTAATGAGCTTGATGCCGGGCGATCCGGTAGACATGATGGTTGCCTCAAATCCTAAAATCACGGCAGAAGATGTTGCTCGTTTGAAAGCGCTTTATGGTTTAGATCAACCGATCTACAAACGTTATGGCAGCTGGGTGGGCACGATCCTTACTGGTGATTTGGGTTACAGCAGAACATACCGCGTACCCGTTCAAGAATTAATGGGCCCACGTTTGTGGAATACATTCATTCTTTCTTTTATCTCTCTTGCTCTCTCTATTATTATTGCAGTTCCATTGGGAGTTCTTTCAGCACTCAAACCTGGAAGTCGACTTGATACCTTCGTCAGTCTGTTATCCTTCGGGGGAATTTCCATTCCCTCCTTCTGGCTGGCCATCGTACTCATCATCGCTTTCGCTGTTAAGATTCCTCTTTTCCCTGCTGGTGGAACGCAAACAATTGGTGCCGGCGACTTGGGTTTCTGGGCTGATCTTTTGGACCGCTCGAAGTACTTAGTTCTTCCCGTGCTTTCGTTGTCGATTCAACAAATCGGCCGTTTTTCTCGCTTCACTCGTTCTTCCATGGCCGAAGCTATGCGCAATGATTTCATTCGCACTGCCCGTGCCAAAGGTCTTTCAAGCCACACTGTGATTTGGCAACATGGTTTCCGCAATGCTTTGATTCCGTTGATCACAATTCTTGCGGTCAGCATCTCAAGCTTATTCTCTGGAGCCCTGTTGACTGAGACTGTTTTTGCTTACCAAGGCGTTGGCAAACTCGTTTATGACTCTATTATTGGCAATGACTATAACGTAGCGATGATTTCATTCGTGATCTCTGTGGCGATGGTTCTTCTTATGAACTTGATCGCGGATATCTCTTATGGCTTCGCAGATCCTCGAATCGCTTACAAATAGGTGCCACTGTGTCGGGAAATGAAATGACTATGACTGATGTTACGTTACCTCACCAGCTTTCAGAAAAGGACAGAGCTGATCTTGAAAAAGCCCAACCCATGTGGAAAATGGTGTTGACGCAATTCATGGATCACAAACCCGCTGTTGTCAGTGCGGTGGTTATCACCTTCCTTTTGTTGGTTTCAATTTTCGCAAATCAAATCCAAAGTTTTTCTGATTTGGATCCAGACGCACAAAACGTAGCCAATCGTTATTTGGCTCCGATGACCCATGCCCAGGCAGGGCCCGATGTGCGCGAAACAGAAATTGAACACTTCGTTGCCGCTCATCCTGAGTCTGCGGCAAAACTGCAAACTCTTCTTATCGAAAAAGGCATCGTTCAATCTGCAAATCCAACGGATGCGCTTTTTGATCTCGCCAACAAAGATATTCCTGAAGCCATCGCCGGCCTTAAGTCCCTGAACACTCCGGAAGCGAAAGAGCTTGGCACTATCTTTAAAAGTTTTGATACCTTCCATCTTTTTGGAACTGATGAACTAGGCCGCGACGTTTTCATTCGCTTGGTTTACGGAACCCGTGTTTCTATGGGTGTTGGTATCTTAGTTGCCATTGCCTCAGCCCTTGTGGGTCTGTTGATCGGCAGTATTGCTGGTTTTTACGGTGGCTTCATTGATTCTCTTTTGATGCGTGTGACGGATGGCTTGCTTTCATTGCCGATGATTCCGGTTTTGATCGTTATCGCAGCCATTGATTTATCGAAGATCCCTTGGCTGAAAGCCTTGGTCAGCACTTCCAACGAAAGCATCGTTAAGATGGTCATCATCTTGTGCTTATTCTCTTGGATGACCGTAGCTTTGCTTGTCCGTGGAAGTATTTTGTCTTTGCGTGAACGTGAATTCGTTTTGGCCGCTCGCACATTGGGAGCGAAGGACAGCACCATCATCGTTCGTCATATGTTCCCGAACGTGATCGCGCCCATGTTGGTTTCTATTACTTTGGGCGTGGGTGAATCTATTTTGTTTGAAGCTGCTTTAAGCTTCTTGGGTCTTGGTATTATGCCGCCGACACCAAGCTGGGGTAATATGCTGAACAATGCGCAGGAGTTGATTTATCAAGCTCCGTTCTTGGCGATCTTGCCAGGTG
>CAZPYX010000252.1:0-4823 GCA_964590635.1 uncultured Bdellovibrio sp. | reverse complement strand
CTTGTTTTGGGTCCGTGGTGTGTTGCTTTTCTTCGATGAGCTTTTCGATCTCTTCTTGGCCAGAATGAACTTTCGCTTCCAAAGCCTGCACACGGGCCTGCACAACAGAAAAGCTGTCTTCCGCGGACTTCACTTCTTTTTTTTCTTCTTTACCAGCTTCGCCCTCTTTGGCTTCACCGCCGCCATGACCGCCGCCTTCATTGGCATGAGCGGCCGTCACCACAAGGACTGTAAAAAAGATGATCAAAAATTTAGGAACTTGAAAGGACATCTTGCCTCCAAGAAATTTTAAAAGGCAGATACTTAATTCGGTTGATTAGCACCGATGCTTTAGCCGGAGTTAATCCAGGAATCACCATTCGCCCACCGCCCACAGTCGACAACAATTCAGCGACATCCCAGCCAAAACGAGAATCCGTCATAGCTTCCTTTAACTGATACAGAAGCTGGCTGGATTCGATCCCGTCAATCATCACCACATAAGTTAAAGGACCCGCCACTGTATCCGCGTTCGCAAAATCAGTGACATCAGAAAAATCAGAATTATCAGAAACGCTTACTGGTGGTGGCGCTTCCGCCGGAGCCTGATCTAAAGTTCGATTGAAATCAAAAGGAGCTTCTTCCACAACGGGAGTTGGTTCTGCTTCTGAGTAGGCAGAATCTTGAGGTGTGCTGAAATCATTTTGCTCAGCGGACTCCGAGCTATTTTCAAAGCTTTGATCCTGGGATCCAAAGTTTTGCTCTGAAGAATAATTTTGTTCACTGGATTCGTTTTGCTCGTTCGAATAAGCCGCATCTTCGTCAGGTTGAAAGTTATTTTCCTGAACGTAGTTTTGCTCAACGGGCTGTTCATGGGCGTAATTAGTCTCGGCGCTGAGATCTGCAGGGACAGAGGCTTCGCTTGAATAATCTTGAGGCGAAGAAAAATCCTGGGCCGGAGGCTCGTAAGCTGAAGGGGTTTCCACTTCAGCTTCGTGATTGGCCATCTCCGGTTGCCCGCTAAAGTCGATAAAGTAAACTGCGTTGCAGTGGGGACACGTAAAAAGAGTCCCTACATGCTTATCCAGAATCTCGACCGGTTTGTGGCAACTCGGACAGGGAATCAATTATCTCTTTCCTTTACCTTGCTTTTCCATGCGACGACGATCTTCACGATTCATTACGCGATCATCGTTAGCAGGGCCGCTTTGGAAGGTCATTTTACGTTTTGGTGGCTCTGCATTCGCAGTTTCCAATGAATGACCGATATCAGCCTCTGTCGAAGACGAATAATCGAGTTCATCAAGATCTGCTTCTTCTGGACGAAGACTTTCAAGAACGTCTTCCTCTGACTGTTGAGCAACCAATTGCACGCGCATGATTTTTTCAATCGCATCGCCCTTAATTGTGTTGTTCAACTTTTCAAAGGCCAAGAAAGCTTCTTTTTTATACTCAATCAAAGGATCTTTCTGAGCGTAACCACGCAGACCGATACTTTCTTTAAGCTTATCAATTACCGCCAAATGCATCTTCCAATGATTGTCGATAGCTTGAAGAAGGATCATTTTTTGAACTTGTTCAAAGAATGGTCCCATTGAAGATTTTTGTTTTTCGTAAACTTCTCTTACACCCTTTTTCACAGCTTCTAAAACTGTGTCAGAGTTCACTGCCATAGTTTCAAGATCCAATTTGAATCCGAAAGTTTGAGTCAAAGAGTTGTTCAAACCCTCAAGACTCCAATCTTCTTTACGGCCGTTTTCTGGAGCATAAGTATCAAGCATGTTTGAAACAACATCGCCCAACATGTCTAGAACTGTGCGCTCGATCTCTTGACCTTCAAGGACTCTGCGACGCATTCCATAGATCACGTTACGTTGGTTGTTCATAACAGTGTCGTAGTCCATCAAGTTCTTACGAATATCGAATTGATGTCCCTCAACTTTACGTTGCGCACCTTCAACTGCGTTCGTAACCATTTTCGCCGTGATTGGTTCATCTTCAGGGATATTCAACATTTCCATGATTTTCTGGATGCGTTCCCCGTTGAAGATTCTCATCAAGTTATCTTCCAAAGAAAGGAAGAAACGAGACTCACCCGGATCACCTTGACGACCCGAACGACCACGAAGCTGATTATCGATACGACGAGACTCATGTCTTTCCGTACCTACGATATAAAGACCGCCAACCTCAACAACTTGAGTGCGCTCTTTTTCAACTTGGCCTTTTACTTTCAACAATACTTCTTCAAATTCAGGCCCCGCTTCAGAACCTGTTGCAGTCTTAGCCAACATCTCAGCGTTACCGCCCAATTTGATGTCAGTACCACGACCGGCCATATTCGTAGCGATAGTTACCGCTCCCTTACGACCTGCTTGCGCGATGATTTCCGCTTCACGCTCATGGTGTTTGGCATTCAAAACTTCGTGTTTAATACCTTCGTTGCGAAGGAATTTGCTCAAAGCTTCTGATTTCTCAATGGATGCTGTACCCACAAGGATCGGCTGACCTTTAGCGCTGCGATCTTTGATATCTGCAGTGATCGCTTTGAATTTTGCTTTCTCAGACTTATAAACAACGTCCTCTTGGTCCATACGTCTAATTGGCTTATTTGTCGGGATCACATTAACTGCCAGTTTGTAGATCTTTTGGAACTCAACGGCTTCTGTATCCGCTGTTCCCGTCATGCCTGACAATTTAGAGTACATAAGGAAGTAATTTTGGAAAGTGATTGTCGCAAGAGTTTGATTCTCACTTTTCACTTCTACATTTTCTTTTGCTTCAATCGCTTGGTGAAGACCATCACTCCAACGACGACCCGGCATCAAACGACCCGTAAATTCATCGACGATAACGATTTCGCCATCTTTGATCATGTATTCAACATCAAGACGGTACAAATAATGCGCTTTCAAACCTTGGTAAACGTGATGAAGAAGCTCGATGTTTTGTGGATCGTAAAGATTGCCCACGCCAAGAAGTTGTTCAACCTTCGCATTACCATCTTCTGTCAAAGAAGCGGTTTTTGACTTTTCTTCCATCGTGAAATCAACTTCGCGCTTCAAGTGCGGGATGATCGCATTCACGATTTGGTATTTTTCAGTAGATGCTTCCGCAGGGCCAGAGATGATCAGCGGAGTACGCGCTTCGTCAACCAAGATAGAGTCGCACTCATCCACGATCGCAAAGTTATGACCACGTTGAACGTAATCATTTAAATCAAACTTCATGTTATCGCGAAGATAATCGAAACCCAATTCATTGTTGGTGCAATAAGTGATATCACAACCGTACATTTGCTTGCGCTCTTGATCTGTTAAACCATGAACGATAATACCAGTTGTAAGACCCAACCATCCGTACAGGCGACCCATTTCTTCAGAGTCACGACGTACAAGGTAGTCATTCACAGTCACAACGTGAACGCCTTTACCAGTCAATGCATTCAAGTAAACTGCTAAAGTTGCAACTAGGGTTTTACCTTCACCCGTTCTCATCTCCGCAATGCTACCGCGATTAAGAACGATACCGCCAATCAACTGAACATCATAGTGGCGCATGCCCAAGCAGCGTACAGCGGCTTCACGACAAACGGCAAATGCCTCAGGTAAGATATCCTCAACAGTTTCGCCTTTTTTCAGACGCTCCTGAAACTCTGGAGTTTTTGCTTTTAATTGATCGTCCGATAGAGCTTTCATTTTAGGCTCTAGAGCGTTGATTTCATCCACCATTGGCTGGATCTTTTTCATTTCACGATCGTGCTTCGTACCGAAAATTTTTGTAAGAATCTGTGTTACCATAGGCCATGAGGATAGCCTCAAAAGGACAGTACCTGCAAGCACTTGACACATTTTAACTCTGAAAAGGCACACCTAGACTAAAGACCTTTGGACCGTCAGCGGCACTGTATTTCCGACGAAGCTCGCTCGCTTCTTCACACTGCGCAAGAATGAAATTTATAATATTCCCAGAAGGGAAGTTCACCATGGGAAGCATTGGTCTGGTCCTCTCTGGCGGTGGCGCGCGCGGAGCCTATCAAGCTGGCGTCCTTTTAGCGATCTCCGAGGTCGCTCTGCGCAATGGAATTGAGAATCCCTTCCAAATTTACGCAGGAGTGAGTGCCGGCTCAATAAATGCGGCCATCGCCGCAGGATTTCCTGGAAATTTCTCAAAAGCAACGAATCGACTCACAAAACTTTGGAGTGAGATCACCACGGATTCTGTTTTCTATGCCGATCTTTTGACTCTCTCCAAAGGAAGTTTCGACTTGGTTACGGATTTATCATTCCCAGGGTTAAAGAAAACTCCCACGGCCGCACGTTCGATTTTTTCCACGACTCCCCTCCGCGGACTCTTAATGCAAGCCTGTCATTTCGAAAACATTCAAAAGAAAATTGATGCAGGAAATCTTCATGCGCTGTCGGTTTCTACTTTAGATTATGACAACATTTCTTCGAAAACTTTTTTCCAAGGACATCCTCGTCTCAATGCCTGGAATCGTGGCATGCATCGCGGAGAAAGATCCGTTCTCAATGTCGATCATGTCATGGCCTCAACCGCCATTCCCATTCTGTTTCCGCCGATCAAAATTGACGACAGATATTATGGCGACGGTTGCATCAGAAATCAGTCCCCCTGCGCGCCCGCGATTTATCTGGGAGCCCAAAAACTTATTGCGGTGGGCGTTCGTCGCAAAATGGACACCTGGTACACCTATCACTATTCAAAAGCAGGGGCCGCCCCTAGTATGGCGCGACTAATTGACGTCATTTTTCATTCAGTGATGATGGATGGATTAGAGGCCGACATTCGAACAACGGGGTTGGGGCCCGAACAAGTGTTAT
>CAZPYX010000251.1:0-4870 GCA_964590635.1 uncultured Bdellovibrio sp. | reverse complement strand
CCATTGGCCATTTTTTCATAGGCCCAGTGATAAACTTCAATCTTTAAATAACGAATGGCAATGGCCTTGACGGTTCCGGTTCCTTTGCCCGTCATTATGCGGGCTCGTTTTAGACTGGAATTGGAAACCTTCATAAGGAACTTATCAATGGCGTCTTCCACGTCATCACCTTTAAATCCGTGAAGATCCAATAAATCCTTTGCCATGGTTCCTCCAAACAAATTCACTTTATACATTCGTTGGGTAGATGCCAACAAAGATTGTCACTTCTCAATGTGAGACACACGCAGTTCATAAATATTTATCCAACTCTTTCATGTTCCTGATAACAAACCTTCTTTGGAGTAACCACGGCATAGCTCTTGCCTTTATTCATTGTGATACAAACCTTCTGGAGGTGCTTGTGGGTTTTACCAAGAAGTCAAAAAAATATGCCTTGTCGCTTATTACAAGCCTTCTGATTCTTTCAGGAATCACCTCATTTGCTGCCGGAGAGTAATGTTCCTCCGCATTCACAGAAATCACATCCACGCAATTCTTAAACGATCAATTGGTACAACGTTACCCACAGCTCGCATTGGTGCTTAAAGATCCAAATCTGTTCTTTGAAAAAATGCGCGATCGTTTCAATGAACAAAAAAGAAAACCCCAGAGAATCCTTACTCTTTCGATTTTAGCGAAATGGGAATGCCTTTGGTTGGGGACATCAATAACTATCTTATCGCCAAGATTGATTCTGTACAAAAAGAGCTGACTGCGTTCAAGGAAAAGCGCGAGGGGCGCAGTAGAATTTCGAAAGCCTTCCGTGGAAAAATCGACGATTACAAACAAAGTCAGCTTGAACTTTATCTGAAATATTTGGGAGAGCTCAAGGCTGAATCCGCAGAGATTATTGCCCATGGCTCGGTCTCGTATCGTCACCTGGTAGAGTTCTCTTATTTCTACGGTCGCGCCATCGGTCACTTTGATACGAAGACTTACCCTTGGAAAGATCGCTTCTTACTTTGGACTTTGGACTGATCGCCTTCTCGAGGGCTATAAGCCTCTTCCGTTGGCGAAAGAATACTCTATGTATAAAGCCCGCAATTTTGAAGTTTTCCAAATGGAAAGTAAATATGCTGGCTATCAAGCGGCGGAAAAAGATTTCCGCGCGGCTTTCTCTGATAGAAGTGAATTCAAGACTCTTTGGGTTCCAACGAATGCTGCCATTGGCAACTCTGTTTTAATGCGCCTTATGAACACACAAATTCACTTGGTGGGTGTCACCGACACACCGATCTGGGCCGACGGCTACAATCGCCCTGCAGGTGACGTCTGGATGCATGACGTTCGCCATGAATCCTTCAAATACTATGAGGTACAAAACTACCTCGAAAAACACGACATCACAGACATGCAGTACTATAGCATGACAAAGAAGATGGACGACTGGTTGGTTGAATTGAATCAAGAAACCGCAAAAATTCAAGATCCCGATTTGAAAAAAGCAGTGGCCCTGACTTCATTCAACTTCCATCATGATGCGGGATTCCCACTCATCCCATCCATGTACCTTGCCCACAAAAGATACGAAGGCGTGCGCAGACTCTATGTTATGCATATCATCAGCAAACATGGAGTTACCTTCAAAGATCCTTGGAACAATCTTGATAAAGCAGAAGTGTGGTTGAAAGATTTCTGGCGTCAACGCATTGACCAGGAATATGAAGCCTTGGGCTTAGTGAAGCTATCTTCGAGCTCTCAGTAATTTAGTCAGCTCTTGATCAAACCCATTGGCAAAGCTCGCTTTGTCTTTGGGGCCAAGAGGTGGTGGTCCGCCTTGAATCATCCCCGCCCCACGCAGATCCTGCATAAGATTTCGGGTCGCCAAAACATCATGGACATTGTCTTCAGTATAAATCGATCCACGCGGATTGATCGCAACAACATGCTTAGCTACCAACTGCGCTGCCAACGGAATATCCGCCGTCACAACAAGATCGCCCTTATTGGAATGAGTCAGAATATAGCTATCCGCTACATCAAGACCGTGATCGACTATAACTAGATTTATCAGATTTGATTCGGGAATGAACATCCCAGAGTTGGCTACCAAAGTCACAGGGACTTGAGCCCGGGAGGAGGCCTTGAAGACCACCTCCTTGATAACTTTCGGGCAGGCATCAGCATCAATCCAAATTTTCATTGGATTAATCGACACTAGCCTTTTACTACAACGCTAACAGCGCATGGACCTTTTTTACCTTGTCCAACTTCAAACTCAACTTTATCGCCATCTTTTGGCTGTTGGCCTTGAACTTCAGAAATATGGAAAAACAAATCAGCACCTTTATCCGGAGTGATGAAGCCAAAACCTTTTTCAGTGTTGAAAAACTTAACTGTACCAGTACTCATTAAAATAACCTCTTTATGCGCTTTATGCGAACTTTGTGGGTTTACACTAACACAACTTTTGAAAGTTGGATAAAAACTTCTTTAAGGGCCATTTTAATGCAGGAAGTCTCGACCTCGGCCCCTCACTTTCGGCCGATCACGTCCTAAAACGGCGAGTCAAACGACCCGTTTCAAGCTACATTTGTTCCATGAAGAAGTCCGATGTCTACTACAGTGCCATGCTTGCCCGGGACTATCGTTTTGATGGCAAATTCTTTGTTGGCGTCAAAACCACAGGAATTTACTGTCGCCCCATCTGCCCAGCGAAACCGAAAAAAGAAAATGTCGAGTTCTACCCCAGCGCCATCGCTGCGGAAAACGCGGGCTATCGTCCTTGTTTACGCTGTCGCCCCGAAGCGGCACCTCTCTCACCCGCATGGCTGGGCAAAAGCGCTATCGTGCAACGGGCACTTAAAGTCATTGGCAGCCAAGGGGTCATCGCGGTGGATGAAAATATTTTCGCAGAACAATTTGGAGTAAGTGCTCGCCACCTGCGGCGACTTTTTGAAAAAGAAATTGGACAAACACCAAAACAAATCTCTGATAACAATCGTTTGAATTTTGCCAGAAAACTTTTGCTTGAAACAGATCTGCCTATCACCCAAGTAGCGCTTAGTGCCGGTTTTGAATCACTTCGCCGCTTTAATGATGCCTTCAAAGCTCGTTTTCACCGAGCGCCTTCAGAGATTCGTAAGCGTCAGCATTCTGACAAAAACGAAGAAAGCGTGACGCTCACCTTATCATATCGCCCGCCCTATGACTGGAACAGCTTACTGAATTACTACCGATCTCATTCCATTCGTGGACTTGAACATATCGGTGATAACTCCTACGAAAGAGTTTTCCGTCATGAAAACAAATTGGGAGTGGTCACGGTGCAACCTCTTTCTGCGGAGTCCAAGCTGGAGGTTCGCATCGCCCATGGAGACGTCAAATCATTGTTCCCCATCGCACAAAAAATTCGCCAAATGTTTGACTTAGATTCTGACCCGCTTTTGATTGCGAACAGCTTTGCTGGCGATGAGCGTCTCAATGCTCTTTGGAACAAATATCCAGGACTGCGCATCCCCCGGGCCTGGGAACCCTTCGAGGCCATCATCTGCACCATCCTGGGGCAATTGGTTTCGGTTCCACAAGCAAGTCGCTTGGTGGAACAATTAATCAAAGCGTATGGCGAAAAGGTGGAACATCCCCTCACCAAGGAAGTCGCCTATTTGTTTCCCACGGCAGAAATTTTAGCAGCGGCCTCACTTGAAAATATCGGAACCACGGAGCGCAGAAAAGAAACGATTCGCGAAGTTTCTCGTCAAATCTTGAACTCGAGACTCTCGCTGGCGGTAAATCAGGATGCTGAAGACTTCAAGGCACAACTGTTAGCGGCCCCCGGGTTAGGTCCCTGGTCTGCGGAGTACATCACGTTGCGTGCCCTCGGTGATACGGATGCTTTTCCAAATACTGACTTGATTTTAAAACGTGCTTTAGAAAGACTTCCTCAAACAGATTTGCAAAAATTTCGTCCTTGGCGCTCTTACGTCGCCCTCTATTTATGGAAGGAATTTGCGAAGACATTGTCTAAGCAAGGTGAGATAAAGCAAAATAAGACTCAGCGGAAGAAGGCCATATCGGCAAAGAGCAGACAGAAAAATGCTTCCAATTAAAATAATCTGTAAAAAGATTCGACAAAAAATCTAAAACTACTTCGTTGGCACGATAAACTTTTAATTATTTCATTGGAGTCCTTTATGGATCTGTGGATATCAACCTAGACCATGCTATTATGAGAGCATGATTAAAGAGCTTTGGAATTCATTCCCACGTATTCTAGAACAACGAATTAATGCTCTTCTGGACGAAGCCGAGCCGACTCCAGCAAAAGCATTTCAGCTCTATAAAACCTGCAAAAATGAAAGCCTGTGGCAGGACTCCTTTGAGAAGTTTTCCACTCACCTTGAAGGCTTTTTTTCTTTACCAAAAAACGAACGCCGCAAAAGTGTCTTGGATTCCTTCCTCGATAGCCCTATGAACATGGCGACCTTCGAGGGCTTTCATCTGAACTTTCGAAATGCGGCTGTGAATAATGGATCTCTTTTAAATCTGGCCAACTGGGCTCATCATTTGATGCGTCTTAGCTATAAAACAGATTGTGTGGTGATTTCCGAAGACGTTTTAGGGAAAACCCTTCGCTATATCACTAATCCACCTTTGTTCGAAAAAGACCATGACATTGAGTTCGAAGATTTTTGCTCGGCTTGGAAAAAAATGGTCTTCAAACTCTTCGGCAAGAAGTACGATCCAGAATTCACAAAAATTCTAAGTGAACTGCAATTGTTGAATGCCCAACTAAAACTCGAAGAGAAAAATCCCCGAGAGCGCTCGTTCATTCCGACCATCTATTTAACTCAAACGGAAATCGATTGGACGATTGCGGTTCAACATG
>CAZPYX010000250.1:3438-4871 GCA_964590635.1 uncultured Bdellovibrio sp. | reverse complement strand
TCGCTACCATTGATGATATCAATACCATGACTTTGACAAAGTCCTTTTCGGATATTCTGAATCTGTCTTTAAAAAGCCGTCCAGATTTGCAGATCCTAGATGAACAAGTGAAGCAAGAAGAAACGAACCTGGATTTGCAAAAAGCTATGGTCATTCCTGATCTGACCGTGGGTATGCAATATTCTAGACAGGGTAGTTACATCCATGACTACACAGCTATCACATTGGGCTTTAACATTCCTCTTTTTGATGCCAATCAGGGAAACATCAAGGCTTCTCGAGCGCAATTGGAGGCGAAGAAGTTTTTAAAGCAGCATGGATATATGGATCACGAACATGACCTGCAAGCAAGTTACCAAAAGGCCCAGGACTCAGAGCAGGCCTGTGATTCTTTGGATGTGAACTTTCTTTCCGAGTACAAGGATTTAACACAGAAGATGTTGGTGAACTACGAGCGCAAGAATGTTGGCATCATTGCCTTCGCTGATTTTTATGAATCCTTCCGTAGCAGTGTTCTTCAGCTTTCCGCACTACAACTAAAAAAAGTAACCTCCTTTGAAGATCTCAATCTCAGAGCTGGACAAATTGTGACCGAATCTAAAAAGCAGCGAGGCCAGAATGAAAAATAATCCTCTTCTTCAGGAAATCAAAGAGACAGCTCAAAAAGGTGTGGCATATTGGCAGGGCTTGAGTAGGGATACAAAGGTAAAAACTTTGAAGATTTCTGTTGGAACTTTGGTGATACTTCTGGCGGGCTATGAACTAGGAAGATGGCGCGCTGGCCGCTACTTCGACGAGCAACTAGAGCGGGTGCCTAGGGCCTACGCCAGCGAGAACGGTCGCATTATTCATATCCCGAAGAACAGTCCGGCGCGAGAAGTCTTACAAGTGATTAACAGTTCCAAAGGGAATGCCAGCCTTCGGGTGACGGCTCCAGCCCGAGTGGTTGCGGTGTCTTCAGCGAGTCCTCGTAAGGATGAGCATGTCATACTTTTTGATTCTCCGGATGTGACATCTTTGTTCTCCCAGTATCGTCAAGCCAAGGCAAACTTCCTGCGTTCCTCTAAAAATTTTGAACGAACTAAGGACATGTTTGCCAATGAAGCAGCGACGGGTAAAGAGCTCAACGATGCCGAGAATGATCTTTCCGCTGCAAAAGCGGTCCTCGTGGAAAATGAGGTGAAGCTTCGCACCGTGGGATTCGATCCGGAAAATCTAGAAAAGCTGAAAGCGAAAACTGCTCTTTTGATTTCTGATATACCTGAGACACAAATTTCAGAGGTGCAAAAAGGGGAGGATGTAAAGTTGGAATTCGCTTCAATGCCTGAAGCGGTCATTGTGGGGAAAGCTGATTCGATTGGTGATGCTATTGATCCAGTCACGGGTACGATCAAGGTCAACAATGCCATTCAATCGGGCCCGTCCGAAGAGAT
>CAZPYX010000250.1:2579-3428 GCA_964590635.1 uncultured Bdellovibrio sp. | reverse complement strand
GGGACTGTACGGTTCCAGTCACGCGTAAGTTAAAGGTAAAAGTTCTTCTTGCAAACCATATGGTGAGTAGCATGCCTGGAATGTTGTCTAATGCTGATTTCGGTGCCTATGAAAATGATATCGTGGTGATTCCATCTTCTGCCTTGATTTCTGTGGAAGAAAAGAACTTTGTTTTTGTTGCAAAGTCTGATGAAGAGTTTGAAAGAAGACAAGTGACAGTGGCTTCGGCCCGAGGGGAAAATATTGTCGTTATCGGAGGATTGGCCCAAGGGGAACGTGTCGTTTCCAAGGGCGCCATGCTTTTAAAGGGTCTTTCGTTTTCTCTGTAGATTTTTTATTGAACTCCCGGGCAGTCATACACTAAATGCACGCTGGTGCCCGGAGGTAGTGGGCTGGAGAAGAGGATCTGGCCTCCCGTCTGAGTCCAAGGTACGGAGGTTCCAGTGATGCTTAGGCCTGTTGGGTTGTTGCAGGCCAGAGGAAGCTGACTTGCCTGGGACAGAATGCTGGTTCCGATGGATCCGAGTTGGGCAGTATAGTTGTTAAAGCAAATATCCACGGCCCTTCCCCAGCCTTGATTGGTGAGGGCAAGGAATGCTTGGCCCATGCTTCCATGGGTCAGACCCGCCGTTGCTGCGACCGCAGGGGTGCCCAAGGTTTGGTTGGCTCGTTGATTCAAGCAAGCATCATCAATCACTGTGATGGCATGAACGCTGAGGGATTTTTGTTTGCCGTACTTTGACCAAAAATTATTAATCAACGTCGCAGGTTGATCCATGTCAGATAGCTTAAAGTTTAATCCCGAGTAAACGTACATTCCATCACGCTCGTCTGAGTCACCCAGGAGGA
>CAZPYX010000250.1:0-2569 GCA_964590635.1 uncultured Bdellovibrio sp. | reverse complement strand
TTGGTGTCACCCAGGGATAGTTTGGCTAAGGCGGCTTCTGGGCGAATAAAGCTAGAGGGATTTTTTGTTAAGGTTAAATTTGCTGCGAAGTTATCGCGGTTGTCTCCAGATGGGCAGTTCACCACGTACTGGCTGCTGTAGCTTGAGCTGTCAATGCTGGCGAGTCCATATTGTTGAATCCAATTCGCAATGAACTGCTCGCAAAGCACGGTCTCTTGTCTCACAATGGTAGAATTGAAGAGATTTTTTCTGTCCGCAATGCCTGGCGTAAGGTAAGGGTAGCTTCCGAATGCAACTAAGTTTCCGTCTTGAAGGGCTCCATTGCTGTTCACAGCCCGGGGGTAGTTGTTCGCTGTATCCGAAACGTTACTAGAGATGTCAGTGGTAGTCAGACCAATGCGGTAATCCACACCTTGGGCATCGAGTTGATCAATGAACCCCGCAAAGCGGCTGCTAAGGGAACGTTGCAAACTGGACATGGACGCCGAGTTGTCATCCACGATCAGGATATCCACCTTTCCACCTCCAATAGGTACGATGTTGTCGTAATGAAGTTTCCCATCCTCTGCAAGGCAGGATTGGCCCGTGCTTCCGCATTTGGAAGTATCCAAAGAGAACTTGACTGGTGAGCAGGCTACGAAAAACAGCACTACTAATGGCAGAAGGATACATTTCTTTGAATCTAACATAGACACCTCTCCAAAATGAAAGAGATCCAAGGATGATGCCAGTCAAGGGGCGAGGGCTAACCCATTGTTTTTCGTGGGAATCGAGGGCTCTATCTGGAGGTGAATATGCATAACTTTTTGGCAGGGGACGTTTGTGGTCGTCCAGTTTTTCATTCGAGAAAGTAACAAATGTTACATAATGAAATACATTGGTTATGATGTTTTTGGTTCGGTTTTTCGTATTTAGTGAGCGTGAAAATAAACCTTAAGAGAAATATTAATCTACCGAAAATTAACTATTGCAAAGAGGTTGATATGGGTTTACACCAAACTAAATTCAACAAAGAATTTCAATTTAAGTTTCAGTTTAATTGTTAATGAAAGGAGATATATGGACGACGACCCTCTACAGTTCCACTATCCCTTTCATTTGTCTCAACGATAAATAAGTTTTGATCATGAGTCCCTATGGTATCTTGCTTTACGAAGCGAGAAGGCCGTGGTGCGTATCATTATCTTCAACTAATGGATTGAAACGATAGAGAATCGGCGGACAGTATCTCCTCCTTGAAGTAAGGGAGGAACATCATGTTCACCAGATATATTAAGACACGCCACTTTTGGTGGGAGTCTTTCATAATTACTACAACCTTTATGCTGGTTTTGTTCGCGCAGCTTTCCGTTGCGGAAGAGAACCCCAGTCCGTCCCTTAGTTTGGATCAAGCCGTTGCCGAAGGACTGAGTGCTAACATTGATCTGTTGGCCGCGAAGTACAATATTCCTTTAGCAGAAGCAGATGAGTTGACGGCGGGTCTGTGGGCCAATCCATCACTGGGTCTCAATGCCAGTCTTCAGCCCTTTGGAAAAAACTGGAATGGTAGCAATGCGGGTGGCCCCAAGCAGGAAGACCTGACCTTGAACTATCCGGTGGATCTCAGCGGAAAAAGATCCGCTTCTAAAAAGAGTGCCCAGGAAGGCGTTCACGTCGCACAAGTGACCTTTGAAGATGCTGTGCGCTTAAAGGTTGAGGATATCCGCTTGGCATACATCGAAGTGGTGGTGCAAGAACATCAATTGGCCCTTCTTAAAGAAAAAGAACAAAGTCTGAAGAACCTTCTTACGGTGACAGAAAACAGAGTGGGGGGCACAGGCCGTATGCCTTTGTTGGTGATGCGGGCCCAATTGGCTTTGGATCAGGCGAGGTTGGATTCCCGTCAAAAAGAAATCTCCTTGAAAGCTGCCATCGTACAACTTGTGAATCTTTTAGGTCGTCAACAGGCAGAGAAAAATCCCGTGGCGGGCACGAAGCTTCGTGAATTTAAAATGATGGATATTCCAAGCAAAGAAAAGTTGATTGAACAGGCCTTGGAAATCAGACCAGATCTTCTTGCTCTGAAAAAGACGGTGACAAAAAGCGAATACGACAAGGATCTTGCGAAAGCTCAGGTGTGGGATGATTTCCAAGTCAACGCAGGTATCACCAAACAAGGACCTACTTCAGCGAACCCCGATGATCCCGCTTCTCAGGCCTTAGGAGATGCTCACTCATGGTCTTTGGGTGTGACCATTCCGTTGCCGATGTTCAATCGCAATCAAGGCAATATCAAAAAGGCCGAGCTGACTATTAAGCAAACTGAAAAATTGAAAGAAGCCAAAGAACTCGCGATTCGCCAGGAAGTGGCTGGACTGTACGACCAGTTGCTATTGGGCCGTTCGCTCATTGAAGAGTACGAAAGCAAACAATTGAAGCGCGCCCGTGATGTTCGCGATGCTCAACAGCGCCAATTCGGAACCGGGAACAGTGCCCTGTTAGATTATTTAGATGCGATCTCTGCTTATCAAGGGGCTGTGTCTTCTTACTATGACACCTTGGCAGAATATCGAAAAAATCTAGCGCGCTT
>CAZPYX010000249.1:0-4903 GCA_964590635.1 uncultured Bdellovibrio sp. | reverse complement strand
CCAACGCCCTCCCCCTCCATCTTGATTCATCCGCTGCGCGAGGAGCCCATGGTCATCGCTGTGAAGAAAAATCATCCTTTGACTAAATTACGAGGGAAGGAATTGGTTCGCTCCATGGCTCAATATCCCCAGGCTTCCCCAAAGGCTTTTGTGGGCATTGAAATCTGTGAAGAACACCCGGCTCTGGTGAAACTGGGAGTCCCCTTAAAGCCTTCTTTTATTTATGATTCCTATGATGTGGCTTGCTCCGCAATTTCCACAGGTTTGTATTGGAGTTTGATTCCGGAACTTTTATACAACGCCTCGACCTTTTTCAAAATGAAAATCCCAGGTTTTAAGCCTGTCACGCAAGTTTGCGCCATCACTCCCAAAGGTCGCCCCCTTCCGAAAGTGATCCATCAGTTTTTGATTGAAATGAATAGCTCAAAATAAAAAAGCCCTCCATCTGGAGGGCTCTTCCTTTAGAACATGTCGTTCAAATCAAGCCATAATTTACGGCTTTTTGCTTTTTTGTTTTTAAAGTGTTCAGTCCACTCTTGAGGACTGTGCCTTTGCCAGCGATCAGCCAGATTTGCCGCAAAAATCAGTGGACTGTAACCCTGACCGATTTTGTCCTTTGGCGGACGAAGAGCCGTCAGCATCTCAGGACCATAGAACGCTGTCGGAATGAGGCGATCTTTCTCGCCCAATTCTCCAATGATCAACGCATCTTTTACCTGACCTAAAACTGTGCGACTCAAAGGACTGGAGGCCTCGTTCACCTTCGGAGAACCAGCAGAACCCACGATCACCAAGCCCTTGGCTGTCTTTTTATTCAAAAGATCCACCAAGTCTTTGGTGTGCTCATTCACTTTCAAATTGAAATCGAAAAATACAAAGCTGGCGTTGTCCGGCAAAGACTCGATTCTTTCCTGAAGGGCGGCCATATCCACCGTGCCCTCTTTTGTGTAAGGTGTGTAGTTTACAAGTTCACAGCTCTTACAAGCCTGACTGTCAAAAACAGGCTTAATCTTGGTATCGAAGTCCGCTTGCTTTTGCTGACCGAAATAAATAACCGTGGTTTTTCCGGAGGGAACTGCTGCATGGGACAATGCCGCCCCCCAGCACAAGGTCACCATAAGGCTTCCACTCAATAGTTTTGTCGCTCTCTTCATCAAATTCAGTTTGTTCATTGTCATGTCATGAGTTTGACCTTGCGCCTGCTTTGCTGTCGACTTTTTTATTTATTTATTGAACAATGCAGCAATATGGATTCATGGAGTCGAGTTCAAATTTTTCATTCAGGTGACGACTACTTTGAAAGTCTGATGAACGACCTTCGACATGCACAAAAAAGCATCACGATTGAAGGCTACATCTTTGCTGTGGATCGACTGACTCAGGATCTTTTGAAGGAGCTTGAAAAAGCCCGCAGTCGCGGCTGTTCGGTGAAGCTCATTGTCGATGGCTTCGGCTCTTACAATTATATTCCAGACCTAACCCGCATCTGCAATGAGTATGGCTTTGAGATCCGGGTCTTTCATCCGATGCCCTACTTCCGCTCACTCACGCAAAAGTGGCCTCGCTTTCACGAGTTTAAATGGACCAGCTTCCTAAGTCGCATGAATCGTCGCAATCACCGCAAGATTGTGATCATCGACGAAAAATCAGCTTATCTTGGCAGTCTTAACTTTATTGAAGTTCACAGTGCCAAATATGTTGGCACAAAAGCCTGGCGAGACACCGGTGTTCGCGTGGAAGGGCCCGCGATCAAACAACTGGTCGTCGCCACTCAAATAACTTATTTGCGGACAGTTTATCGCGGAATTCTTACTTGGGTCGGACGATGGCGAGTTCCGCATTCTTCTTTCTCAACGGCCTTGCAACTCAATACCACACAAAAAATGCGTCGCACGCTCTATCGCGACCTTCTACGTCTTTTGAGTCATGCTGAGACCCGAATTTACATCACCACGGCTTATTTTTTACCGAAGCGCTCTCTCTTGAAAGTCTTGCTGAAAGCGGCTGACAGAGGTGTTGACGTTAAATTAGTTCTACCTGGAAAATCCGATGTTCCGTTAGTAAAATGGGCCGCCTTCAGCCTCGTCCGCTTCCTCCTTCACAGCCGCATGCCCATTTTTGAATATCAAAAAACTATTCTGCACGCGAAAACGATGATCGTTGATAACAACGTTTATATTGGTTCCTTCAACCTCAATCATCGCAGCCTTTTGCATGATCTAGAGGTGATTGCGCGCTTTGAAGACGTCGAAAGCCTTCAAAATATGCTGAATCAGTGGGATGCAGACCTCCAAAATTCTCGCCCTGTCAGCGAGTCCGACTTCAACTCTTCATGGGTGAGCCGCTGGTTTTATAGAATTGCCTTCCGACTGCGCTATATGCTTTAAAACTCTCAAGTTTTTCCTTTGACCTTGAACCTGATTCCTTGTGATCCTAGGTCTATGAATTCACAAGTTAAAGTTGCCATTACCGGTGGCCCTTCCGGGGGAAAAACCACTCTGATCGAAACTCTCAAAAAAGAATTGGGACAAAAGTGTGCTGTCGTTCCTGAAGCAGCCAGTATTCTTTATCGCGGAGGTTTTCCTCGCTACAAAGAAGCCCAAGGTATCGTCCATGCTCAACGCGCGATCTTTTTCACTCAACATGAGTTGGAAGACATGATCTGCACGATGAGTGGAAAAAGTTTGATTGTGTGTGATCGTGGCACCATGGACAGTTTGGCTTATTGGCCAACTAGCGAAGGTCACTTCTTCAATCAAATTGAAAGCACACGGGAAGCCGAACTTGCCCGCTATGACTGGGTCATTCATCTTGATACCGCTTCTGGTGACTTCTATGATTCTTCAAATCCTATTCGTACCGAAAATATCGACGAAGCCTTGGCTTTAAATACTCGAATCAAAGATGCCTGGGAAGGTCATCCACGTCGCCTAGTGATCACTCACAACGCTGATTTTTTATCTAAAATAACGACTTCCCTTGCTGTGATCCGCGCCATCCTTGCTCACAAAAATGCCGATGAAATTACGAAGGAGCTTCTCTAATGAAATTCAGCTTGTTCACTGTCCTTGCGACTCTTCTTCCGCTGACGTCTTTCGCCCAATCAAAGGGCGATTTAAAACCTCTTCTTTTTCAGGCGGATAAAAATAATCTTCAAGTTTTGCCGCAAAGATTTGAGTACTCTCTTTGGGATGAAGACCGTCTTTCCGTTGGTGACATTCTAATCGATTCGACTCAAGTTACCTTCGATCTTGAACCATCGACAGAAAAGAAAAATCAATACCGCATTCGTTTTACTTGGCCCGCAGGTCTTTTGAAAGAAGGCGAACTGGCTATCAAAAACAACTCTGGCAAAGCTATCTTAGCAACAGAGCTTAGCCCCCACACAGTCAAAATTTCCCGCGGCACTCCCATGGAAGGCCGTGAAAATTTGCGCTCTGACATCGCTTCTTACTCTACAACAGTTGACGCAAAAATCGTCGAAGACATGAAGTACTTCCCGTTCATGGTGTTCTGTATTTATCGCGAAACAGAAGGCACTCGCCTATATCTGTGCTCTAAAGAACTTTATATTTCTGCGCAAAAAGGTCAGATCGTTGTAAAACCCCGCAATCTGAACAAAAAAGAAGCCCATGTTGAAATCAACGGTGCGACCGTTGGCAATCAAGGCATCATCTATTTGAATGATCGCAGCGAAGCCGTTAACTTCAGAGCACAAACTCAATCCGGATCTTTCTTGGAAATTGAAACTCGCAGAAATGATGTCGACTTCAAAGACGTTGTCGAAAACGGCAACAATTTGATCTTAACGGCTTCTGGCGCAGAACCTGCTGACGAGAAAAAAGTAAAAAAGATCTCAGCGACGGATTGGCAAGTTGTTCTTCCTAAGGAGCGTCCGATTGTTTACCTCAAAGGCGATGGAGATATTCCTATGCGCCAAGAGTTCAATGTTAAAGGTCCCCTTCCTCAGGAAAAATTCCGTCCTTATGTAGGAGCAAAATCAGCATCAAAAACTTACGCTTCTTCATTGGCATTGAGCGTGACGCCTCCTACAGAAGGACAAATCCTTCCCAATGCAGAAGACAGCACCGCCCGTCTTGAACAACAAGGTGCGGGCTTCCGCTGGTCTTTGACTGGAATTCCATCCGGCGAAGAAAGACGTTATTTAAATGTCAAGACTGCGGAAAACACTTTCGTTGCCGGATACGACACAGATCGCGGTGCTCCTTATGCTTTGTACCTCGGAGGTCGCTATCAACTGCCATCTGGTTTGATGTCTGCTACCTTGGGTGGCCAATGGTGGATTGAAAACTTCTTGTTCGTAAATTCTTCTTGGAGTCGTTTCCACTGGGGATTGGCTCTTGATCTCCAACAACACTTAAACGACAAAACTGATTATCCTAAAGTTGACATCACCACATTCGAACTTCTGTGGAGAGCTAAAGCTGGCTTTAATATGGTCGATGAAACTTGGGGCTTGAGCTTACCAGTACAGATGGTCAAAGCAGAAAGCGCCAGTGTTACGATGTTCGGCTTAGGCGCCTTCTGGCAAAAACAACCCAAGCAAAAAACTTTGGCAAGATTTATGAATTGGTCAGAGCTAAAATTACAATACTTCCCAGGTTCTTCTAGCAGCGATTTCAAAGTAAAAAGTGCCTATCGCTTTGAAGCTGATGCTTACAAAAAATTCTCTGCAAAGTCCAATTGGTACTTAAAATATGGAGCCGCTTTAAGCCAATATAAATATGATCCTGCAGCACCAAAGGAAGACATCCAGTTAGATCTGACCGCAGCTGCTTATTGGAAGTTCTGATTCCTAAAAGGACAAATAAAAAAAAGGGAGTCTTTCGACCTTACTATTACCCACAATTCTAACGAATTGTGGGTTTTGTATTTTTGGGGT
>CAZPYX010000248.1:0-4913 GCA_964590635.1 uncultured Bdellovibrio sp. | reverse complement strand
GGAGGAGATCGGAAATAAATTGTATTTGCTAATGTCTTAGTAAGATGATGGTCCGGTAGAGGTGATGTTATGCCAATAAAAGATGCAGAAAAGAATGAAACAGCTCTTAGTCCCACGGTTAAGAAATTGGGACTGGTTTCATTTCTTGCGGATGTCTCAAGCGAGATGCTCTATCCCATTACGCCTATATTTTTGACGACGGTGTTGGGTGCTTCTGTGACCTCCCTGGGATTTATTGAAGGTTTGGCTGAGGCCATCGCCAGTCTTATGAAAACTTATTCGGGCTTCTGGTCAGATCGAATTCAGAAAAGAAAACCTTTTATATGGCTGGGCTACTTATTTGCTGCCGTTGCAAAACCTCTCACGGGTTTTTCTCAAGTGTGGAGTCAGGTTCTTTTTGCGCGGGCTTTTGATCGCACAGGAAAGGGTCTGCGCACGGCTCCTCGGGATGCCTTGCTTGCGGAGTCAGTACCGATGCATCTGCGCGGAGCTGCTTTTGGTTGGCACCGGGCTATGGATACGTTGGGGGCTGCGGTCGGGCCATTGCTTGCGATCTTGTTTTTAAAATACTCTGACAACTTAAGATCTATTTATTATCTGGCATTTATTCCGGGCCTTCTTGCGGTTCTTGTTGCATTAAGTATTAAAGAGAAGAAGGTTGAACGAGTTGCAATTTCTCACAGAAAAAGTTGGGCTTCGTTTTTTTCTCTGCCGACAAATTTTAAGTATTATTTATTTACTTGGACGATTTTTTCGTTAGCGAACTCCAGTGATGTCTTTCTGATTTTAAAAACAGAACAGTCTGGAGTCGGTTTGACTCAGACAATTCTAATGTATTGCTTCTATAATTTAATCTACGCGTTGATGAGTCCTTATCTTGGGGGAATGTCAGATCGTATTGGAAGAAAAAAAGTTTTGCTATTTGGACTTCTAGTATTTGCCATTGTCTATGTCGGATTCATTTTGGCCACAAGTGCCTCGCACTTTTGGATTTTGTTTGGAATCTACGGTCTTTATATGGCGGCCACGGATGGTGTGGGGAAAGCTTTTGCCATTGATCTATTAGATGAAGATAAGAAGGCTACTGCCATTGGGTATTTAGGAACTGTTATGGGGATTTCCACCTTGGTTGCTAGCACAGTGGCAGGGCTTTTGTGGGATCACTTTGGATCAGCTGCAACCTTTAGTTATGGTGCTGTCGGTGCCCTTTTCACGTGTATTGCGTTGATGTTTTTAAAGACAAAGAATAAGCCCTTGAGGGCGCACTGAATGCCGTCCTCTTTTTGAGGCTCAGTGCATTAGACAAGTTTGTACATTGCTCCGTGCTCGGGTAAATTACTAGAACAGTCGTGAAGTGAATCGGAGGATTGCGTGCGAGTTCTAGTGACAGGAGGAGCCGGGTATATCGGTTCTCACACTGCAGAGAAATTGATAAAAGCAGGATTTGAGGTTTGTGTATTTGACAACCTGAGCACTGGATTTTACGAAGCGATTCCCCAAGGTGTTGATTTTGTAGATGGCGATGTACGCGACAGAGTTTTTCTTTCCAAGATTATGCAGGAAAGAAGTATTCAAGCTGTTGTGCATTTTGCTGCAAAACTCAACGTTGCCGAGTCTTTGAAACAGCCTTTCGAGTACTACGACAACAACACTCACGGGGTGTTGTCTTTAACTCGAGCTTGTGTGGAAAATAAAATTGATAAAGTTGTCTTTTCGTCAACCGCCGCAGTCTATGGTGACTCCACACAAGTAGGAAGCATTATTGAAGATGCTCCGAAGTTGCCCTTGAACCCCTATGGGCACTCCAAACTATTTAGCGAACAGATTTTGCGTGATGCTGAGCTAGCTTATGGCTTGCGCTCGGTGCGGTTCCGTTATTTTAATGTGGCTGGGGCATCCGCTGACGGGAAGAATGGCCAGCGCACTGCTGACGCCTATCATTTGATTCATTTAGCTTCATTGGCTGCTGTGGGAAAAAGATCGCAGCTAAGTATTTTCGGCACAGACTATCCTACTCCAGATGGGACGTGTGTGAGGGATTATATTCATGTTGAGGACTTGGCCGATATTCATGTCCTTGGCGTGCAGTCTCTTTTTGCAGGGGGAGCTTCTGATGTTTTCAATTGTGGCTATGGTCATGGTTATTCCGTTAAAGAAGTTATTACTGCGATGAAGAAAACTTCAGGCGTGGACTTTTCGGTGGTGGAAACACATCGGCGCGCCGGGGATCCTGCAAGTTTGGTAGCCAATTCGAGTAAGCTTAAACAAAAATTAAACTGGAAACCGCAGCGAGATGACCTTGAGTTGATCTGTCGTTCCGCCTATGAGTGGGAGAAGAAGAGGCTTTCTTAAGGTCGGTATCGCTTTATAGAAGACAGAGTCTTTTAGAAATAAACTTTGTAGGAAAGATCCAATAAGTAAGGATATCCAACAAAGCTGCCATCTGGAAAAGTAAAAGTCTTAGCGCTGAATTCAGTTTGTTCTGGGCCCACAGGCACTTTAGCTTGTAGGATCATTTCCGAGTCATCCGAAGTCGACCAACGTAAATCAGCCAGGATCAAAGAGCTGCCATCAACTAAATTGGTAAAGGGTCCTGCGATCAAACGCCAGTTAGGCAGAAATTTGTACTCCGCAGATAACAAAGCATAACGACTTGCTCGAAAGGGGCTAAAACGCGATGTTGGCGTGAGTTCGTATTTGTTTGGATCATCGACACCATTTGATAAATAAAGTCCTTCAATGGTTGCAGAAAATTTTTCGGTGAACGCATACTCAAGGCCCGCGCCGATCTGTGTGAGATGTTCTGGGTCCTTTGGGTTTAGGCCGACCCACAGGGTTTCCATGCGCAGGGTGACTCCGTTGATATCTTTCGTAAAAGCAAAACCAGCAACAGCATTTTCCCACCAGCTGCCGAACAGAGTTTGAATTTCAATCCAATCACCAAAGTAGTTAATTTGGCCAAGAGCAACAGCGTCTTCGGCACTTGCGCCAGCAATACCCAAGAGCGATTCAGACCAAGCACCACTTTGATAACGTAAAATGGCGTTATCGGGATTGTAAATATAAGGTGGTCCAGATTGATTTGGTAAAACCACGGTGAACTTATTCCAAACAGGCAAAAACTTAAGAACGCCTAAGCCTAAAGGTCTGCGGCCCGCTGCAAACTCTACGTGTGCTGTTTGAAAAGAAATACTTAATTTTTCAAGGTCGCCGACAAGTTGAAAGTCGGAGGTCTTTTTAATCTCGCCGCCTAAATTGAAATAGCGTTTAGGACCAAGAACGGAAACATAGCTGATGTCGTTGGGATCGACACCGACTCCGGGACTGTTAATCCAGCGAAATTCAGGGCGCACGACAAATTCAAAATTGCGATGGCGATAGGTGAGGTCCACGCCCGCGGCACCGGAAAATTCCGCAATGCTTTCATACTCAGAGAATTGATCTTGATTCAAGTAGCGGGCATCGCCGAAGAGATAGAGATCCGCGCGAGATGAAAACTCCGCTTGTGCCATGGATGTAAATCCAAAAGCTAATAATAGAATCACACTCTTCATTTTCACGAACATGATTATATCGTCTTATTCTGAGACAGCTTGGTCAATCGGGTAGCGGTGCGCAATTGTGCGTGGGGGCCGTCAAAAAGTTGGGCGGCTAACTCGGTTTAACGAGGGCCACTCATGTGGGTATGCTCCTTGCTCTGTAAGTTCATTGAAGACTTTAAACTTTTATCATTAGGAGATTCCGGTGAAATTACCAGTGACTACTCAGCAAATTCGCGAGTTCTCAAAAATGTCTATTGGAAAGTCCTTGGCTTATCTTGTTGCAGACTGGGCCATTGTTGCCGGAGTAATAGCCTTTACCGAAGCTTACTGGAGCATCCCACTTTATATCGTGGCAGTGATGATCATCGGAAATCGTCAACATTCATTGGCAATTCAAATGCATGATGCCGCCCACTTCCGCTTATTGCCGAATCGTCGAATCAACAATATCGTAGGTGAAGTTCTTTGCGCTTGGCCTATGTTCTTCCGCATGGCTGCATACCGCGAGAATCACAATTTACATCACCGTCATGCGAATACAGAGCTTGATCCAGATTTCCGCAAAGAGCGTTTCCCTGAAACAAAAAAAGAAATCATCCGCATGCTCGTAACAGATGCTTTGGCATTAAATACGTTGCAACAGTTTGGTGAGCTGAAACGTCTTAAGAAGAACAACGTTCCGCGTTCAGTACAATTGGCTCGTATTGTTTACTATGCCTCTTTGTGTGCTCTTTTGACTTCATTCGGTGGTTGGAAATTATTCGCTCTTTATTGGGCGGTTCCACTCTTTACTTGGTTGAAGGTGGTATTGCGCGTGCGCGCGATTGCAGACCATACAGGTGTGCACGATAGACCTCATCCTTATAACACACGCACAGTGGTGCCGAATCTATTTGACGTGATCTTCTTGGCTCCGCGCCAATGCAGCTATCACTTGGGACATCATTTCTTTCAAAGTATTCCTTCATACAATCTGAAGGCATTACATCACGAAATGATGAAGGATGAAGATTTTAGAAAAAATGCGCAGGTGGCCTACGGCTTTATCAATGTCCTCAAGGAATTCCCAAGTGTTGCTCCAACTGAGCAAAGTGGGAAGAGCAAGCGCCTTCCGGCATAACTTTAAACTGCGCCATTAGTGTGGTGCTAAATGCGAGGATTTGGTGAAGAGCTAAGCTTTTACTGATGCTTCATTCGGCACGCCATCCAGGCTCAACTGCTGCCGAGCTTCGCTCGGTTCGCGCCGTCGTGGCGCCAGCAGAGGCCGAACTCCGATCAGCAAAATCTTAACTCTTCACCAAATTTTGCAATTATCTCCAATCAAATGAATCTGTATTCATTCTTCTTTGCGATGTAGAGATAAAGACTTAG
>CAZPYX010000247.1:0-4952 GCA_964590635.1 uncultured Bdellovibrio sp. | reverse complement strand
CATGTCATTGCCATCCCAAGTCTGATCGGAACGGCCATGGCCTCTGCGGTCGTGGGCAATGACTCGATAACCTTTTTGAAGAAAGAACATCATTTGATTGTCCCAGGCATCTGCCGTCAATGGCCAGCCGTGTGAAAACAATATGGGTTTGCCAGTTCCCCAATCTTTAAAAAAAATCAGATCTCCCTGTTTTGTTTTGAAGTAAGACATTTTTTTTCTCCTTGTTCAATAAATTCACTTCTTATTATAGATAGTTTTTCACTCTACCTTTAGATGTAATTTGCAACGATTTGTCTTCATCAGTATGTGCATCAACGAGGATTTTCAATATATGGAGGTGAGTCCCGTGGAAAATCCACTTCGGGATCGAGCGGTTCGCTCTCCGGTGGATTTTTCTTTGGCTCTTCCGTTTTCGGAGGTTGCTTCTTCGGTGGTTCTTTCACAGGTTTGAGGGGCGAGTAGTGAGTCGGCTCTCGTTCTTTTTCTGGTTCCATGAGAATCCTCCATGAGACCCAGAGTTTACCCCGGCAGGTTCCAGGGGAATTGGCGAATTTGTGAAGATTCCTCTTTGTAACATTCTTGAATCCGGCCTTTGTTGGTTCAAATATTTCAACCTATCCACCGTGGCTATCCTTGTATTTCGCCATGTTCTATCTGTTTTTATGTTTTGTGATTCTTTTATGGATAAATATCTTGGGCACCATAGATAACAGACCTACACAATTCATTCTCACAGAGAGCGAGATTCTTTGGATGGCAATAGCATTTTTAAGATCGACAGTCGGAAAAAAGTTTCTTATGGGAATCTCGGCTGCAATATGGGCGGGATTTGTCCTTGGACACATGGCTGGTAACCTTGTCATATTTTTCGGAAAGGATGCCTACAATACCTACGGTCATTTTGCCAGTGCTCCACCTCTTATTTATGTGATCGAATCACTCTTGGTCTTGGCCTTCCTAGTGCATGTCTATATGGCTACAGCACTGACTATTGGAAATCGTCGTGCCAAAAACACTGGTTATAACGTCCGTGCTAAAGGAGCAAAGTCAGCGACCATCGCTTCTCGCACCATGGGGGCTCAAGGTCTCTTAATTTTATTCTTTCTGATTTTTCATCTGATGACGTTTAAGTTTGGTCCATACTACGAAACGACCGTGAATGGTGTTGTGATGCGAGATCTTGCCGGAATTTTGTTCGAAGTTTTTCACAACTATAAATACGTACTTTGGTATTGCATTTGTTTACTAATTTTAGGACTACATCTTTCCCATGGCGTTGGATCGATCTTTTTGTCGCTAGGATTATTGCAAACCGAAAGGCATGTTCAACTTTCACGAAAGCTGAGTAAAACATACGCCGTAATCGTACTCTGCGGGTTTCTCTCATTGCCCATTTATATTTATTCAAAAGATTTAATAACCCACATAACTTCAAAATAAAGGAAAAGTATATGAAATTTGTTGTTATCGGAGGCACAGGCCTGATCGGTTCTAAAGTTGTTGATAAATTAAAAAAGAAAGGACACGAGGTCATCGTGGCCGTTCCCGCGACAGGAGTGAATACTCTGACAGGAGAAGGTCTGGATAAAGCCATGACTGGAGCTGATACAGTGATCGACGTCTCCAACTCCCCTTCATTTGAAGAAGTCGCCGTGATGAATTTTTTTGAAAAAGGGACAACAAACATAATGAATGCGGAGAAAAAAGCAGGCGTAAAGCATCACTTGGCATTGAGTGTAGTTGGAACTGAGCGTTTGCAAGGCAGTGGTTACTTCCGCGCAAAAATGAAGCAAGAGCAACTCATTAAAACGTCGAACGTTCCTTACACGATTTTGCATGCCACCCAATTTTTTGAATTTATGGGCAGCATTGTTCAATCAGGAACTTCGGGGAATGTTGTTCTTCTTCCGGATGCGGATTTCCAACCTATTTCATCGGAAGATGTTTCAGAGACACTTGTGAATCTCGCCGTCGGTTCTCCGAAAAACTCCACCGTTGAAGTCGCAGGCCCGGAAAAGGCCAAGATGGCAGTGTTTGTCGACTTTTTTTTAAAGAGCGTTAAAGATTCCAAAGATATCGTCTCTAATATTCACGCAAAATATTTTGGAACGGAGATTGATGATCGCAGCCTTGTTCCCGGACCTAATGCATTAATCTGCGCTACGAAATATCGTGATTGGCTATCGAATAATCCTCCACCAAAATCTAGAAAATAAAATCTGGGGACTACTATGGAAGTTTACGAAGCCGTTAGAACCCGACGAGCAGTGCGCGGATTCCTCAACCAGCCAGTTCCAAGAGATGCGCTAGAGCGCGTCCTGTCTGCGGCAGCTCAGTCACCGTCGGGATCAAACCTCCAGCCGTGGAATTCCTATGTGCTAACCGGCCAGCCGCTGGCCGAACTCAAGAGGCGCGCGAATGAGCGTGTGGTCGCAGGCGACCCATGGGACGAGCGGGAATACGAAATGTATCCTCCCGTGCTGAGGTCCCCATACCGAGAGCGTCGCGAAGCATTTGGGAGAGAACGTTATGGCGAACTTGGTATTTCTCGCGGGGACGTGGTGGCACGACAGAGAGCCGCTGCTGCGAATTGGGACTGTTTTGGTGCGCCAGCAGCTTTATTTTGCTACATTGACCGCGATCTGGTCAGTCCACAATGGGCCGACGTCGGTATGTATCTGCAGACCATTATGCTATTGCTCCGTGCAGAAGGGCTTCATAGCTGTCTGCAGATGGCTTGGTCAGTGTACCGCAAGACCGTCGCAGAGATCTTATCACCACCAGAAGAGCTTATCCTCTTCTGTGGTATGTCGATTGGGTTCGAGGACATTACTGTGAGTTACACCCATACCAGCCGAGCACCGCTCAATGAGACTGTCACGTTTGTCGGTGATCAAACGCCATCGAAACCTGAAGTCCCTGGTGTCTTAGAATATATCACAGCAAGCCACGAGTAATCTCAATAGCTCTTAGCGAACTAAAGCAGGTCTAGCGGTTGGCCATTTTTATTTGCTTAATAGATTATGAATCATCTGAATACCCTCTTCTTGAAGAGCATAGCCAAGGTAATACTTTTCACAAACTAAAACGCTGTTTCCAAGTGCTTTTGCAATCAGAGATATAGAGGCGCCAGAATTCAGGCTCTTCCCGGTTCATAGTGGAACGCTAGGCGTTAAGACCTTGGAATAAAGGGATCCACTCAAATCTCAGACTTACTTAAGATTTTAGTTACTGAAGCTAAATTTTAAGGAAAGAAGAGGTAAGGATGGATCCCAATTGGGACTCTACCAATCGTTTTATACTTTTACCAGAACTGAAAATTCTGACCCACTGGGAGGCAAGCAAATTTAGAACTCACTATAAATGCAAAAAAGAGTCTGAATTCGAAATCTGCCCTAAATGTGCAACACCTTCGTCGTCGGTGCATGATCGCAGATGGGTTAAGATTGCTGATCAACCTATTCGTGGCGCTGGTATTTTTTTGCATGTGCTTAAACGCAGGTTCAGATGTCCCGGCTGCAAAAAAGTTTTCACGGAACCTCTGCATGGAGTTCGTAAAGGCTTTAAAACCAGTGAACGTTATAGACATGGTTTAAAGTGGGCTTGCGAAAACTTCAAAGATCTAAAGCGCGTTCAGAAAGCTTATGCTTGCTCTGCTTGGCTCACGCATAAAGTTTTCTATGAACGACTTGAATTAAAAACTCGTGAACGAATGAATAATCCTTGGGGAACTCGCTTGGGAATTGACGAACATACTTGGAGGAAGAAACGCTCTAAAAATGGCGTTACAGAGTTTGCATCACTTATAGTTGATCATGATCGTGGGCGTGTAGCTGAGGTGGTGAATGGCAAAACAGTGCAAGCGATGAAGGAAGCTTTAGATTATATTCCAGGTCGAGAGCGCGTTCGTGAAGTCACGATTGATATGTGTGATCCGTTCAAGAAATTTGTTCGCGAGTTTTTTCCGAATGCTCAGCTTACTGCGGATAAGTTTCACGTGCTTCGTTTGGTAAATCCTTTGATCAATAAAGCTCGCCACGATATTACCGGCGATCAACGTTCAAACCCGATCAGAGTTTTACTTCTACGAAATCGACATCGGCTGAAATACTTTGAAAAATCAGCTCTAGATCAATGGTTGAATCATCATGTACGAATTAAAGAAATTTATTGGCACAAGGAAGCCCTTCATCAATTGTATCGCACCAAAGGGTTCAAGCGCGCTTTGCGCGCCTTCACGAATCTTACGGATCAAATGGCTTTGTCAAAGCTGCCAGAGATCTTAAAGCTACGCAAAACTCTGATGAAATGGCGTATTGAGATACTTCACTACTTTGAAACTGGATTGACCAATGCAAGAACTGAGGGCTACAACCGACGCGCAAAGGGCGAACAATACAACGCTTTTGGAGTTCGTAGCTTTAATAACTACAGACTTCGGTTGCTAAATATTTAAGATTTTTGAGATTTTGAGTGGGTTCCACCATCGACCGAGTAGAATCGTAGAATCTTACAATCCCAGAAAATAAAAAACCCGCTTGCGGCGGGTTTTAAATGGATGGGGCGGCTGGACTCGAACCAGCGAATGGCAGAATCAAAATCTGCTAACTTACCAACTTGTCGACGCCCCAACAGTGGACTGATTACGAAGCTCGTAAATTAAAAAAAAAGCGGTCTCAAGAGCAAGTAATTTCTCGAGACCGCGCGAATTACAGACATGTTTATGCGATGCAATAATGAAAAGGAACCCATACATAGCACGGGCGGTGGCTCCGCGGCTTTCGGGATTAGAGTTCATCGTCGTAGGTGTTGACCGGCGCCTTCTGGCGCTTCAGGTTGACGAGGGTCGCACCCATCGATTTGAGCTCCTTCTCATAGGCCTCAAAAACCATGTCTTCAATCATGGTCCGTGTCTCTTGATTCAGGGGGTGGGCGATGTCTCGGAACTGGCC
>CAZPYX010000246.1:0-4953 GCA_964590635.1 uncultured Bdellovibrio sp. | reverse complement strand
CTAAAACTGTTTCGCAAACTGGTCAACTCGGAGTTGTCTCCGGAACCGCAATCAACTCCGTTATGGTTCGTCGTCTGCAAGATGGTGACCTGGATGGACATGTGCGCAGAGGCCTTCAGGCTTTTCCATCACAAAGTATCGCGCAAAGAATTTTGGACACCTATTTTGTTGAGGGTGGTCGCAGTAGTACTCAGGCCTACAAAAGAGCTCCTTTGTATTCCGTTGACTCTCCCAAAGCCCTTTTGCAATTAACTGTGGCGGCTTGCTTCGTTGAAGTATGGCTGGCTCGCGAAGGACATCAAGGTGTGATTGGATTGAATCTTCTAGAGAAGGTTCAACTTCCCAACTTGGCTTGTCTTTATGGAGCTTTGCTTGCCGGAGTCGACTACGTCATTATGGGGGCGGGAATTCCTCGTGAAATTCCTGGTGCCTTAGATCTTCTGAGCCAAAATCAAAAAGCGAGTTTGAAAATCCCAGTAGCTGGTGCCAGCGAAGATGCGATCACTTATTTTGATCCGCAAGAGATCATGGAAGACACTCCTCTTGTGCCATTGAAAAGACCTTTCTTTTTCCCGATTGTGTCTTCAGCAATTTTGGCAGCGAATCTTAAGAAAAAATCCACAGGCAAAGTTGATGGATTTATCGTAGAAGGTCCTCTAGCGGGGGGGCACAATGCACCTCCACGTGGTCCGATGAAATTGAATGAACAAGGCGAGCCGATCTATGGAGTTCGCGATGAAGTTTCTTTGGAAGAGATGTGTGCTCTTGAACTTCCATTTTGGATGGCAGGTTACTATGCCACTCCAGAAAAACTTGCTGAAGTGCGTGCTTTGGGTGCGCATGGCGTGCAAGTGGGAACTTTGTTTGCATTCTCTGATGAGTCGGGTGTGAAAGAAGAACATCGTAAAAGTGCCATTCATGACATCTTAACGAAGCCTGCTCCTGAAGGTGGTTGGATCTTTACAGATCCTCGTTCATCTCCAACAAATTTTCCATTCAAAGCCGCTCGTCTTCCTGGAACTATTTCTGAAGAGGCTTTGTATCTTTCTAGAAAACGTATTTGCGACTTAGGCTATCTTCGTCATGCATATCAAAAAGAAGATGGCAGTGTTGGACAACGTTGTCCTGCAGAACCAGTGAAGGACTATGTTAAAAAAGGCGGACTTGAAGAAGACACCGTCGGCAGAAAATGTCTGTGCAATGCCTTGATGGCAGATATCGGCATGGGACAAATTCAAGCGGGCGGAGCAGAAGAGATGCCTCTTCTTACTGCTGGTGATGATTTAAATAACATCGCACGCATGATAAAGCCTGGTCAGACTTCTTATAGTGCTAAAGACGTTATCAATTACTTACTTTCCCTGGAGATCTTCCCAGTAAAAACCGGGGAGTTCGTTGCAGAAATGGGGATCTAAAAATAGCGTCAATGCGAAGATTTGGTGCATAGCCAAATCTTTGCTGGTTCGCGCATCCAGCGCCGATGAAGGCCTTTCTGCAACCGTCAAGATTTAACTTTCCACCAATTTTGCGTTCAACTAGTTTTAGAATTGCTTTTGCAAAGTCATGAATATGGCTTTGTCGCCGAAGACTGTGATTGTCGCGCGGGTGTTCTTTCTGTGGTGGGTTTGGTTGTAGAATTCATACTCTGTCATGACCAAATCTGATGCTGATGGGTGTAGGTCTATTAGAAATTCTTTTGGAACAAGGATTGAGACTGACAGGATCGCTGAGATCTCTTTGTTCACTCCTTTTTCTCGTAAATAGGAATCGGCTAGTTTTACGAAATACGCGTGGCACCAGCGGTTGGACATGTCTCCTTGGTTGTGTTTTGAGGAGCAGGCTTCGCCATGTGGGTCGCCGTCAGCGCGCAGGACGTCTTCCTCTGTGAAACCGAAAACTGTCAGGCGTTGTGGTTTTCTTTCTTGTGGGGCTGTGATGATGACCATTCTTCTTTGATTGGTTTGTGCTTCTTCTTGCTCATAGGCGATGGTTTGTTGTCGGATGATGGCCTGAACTTCTGGAGTGAAGGGGGATAGGTTTAATGGCAATGGCTCGCCGTGGGATTGGGCGCCTAATAAAACTATCGCGATGACGATCAGTGACTTCATTTTATAACCTCTGTTTTGGTTGGGCAATTACAAGTTCTATGCCTTGGAAAATTGAATTTGTGTGTAATAGGTGAGTGCTCTTAGTTACCTTGCATGGTCGTAATGCCCTATTTGTCTTGGGGTGACTAAATCGGGCTTTGTTGGTGTTGGATGATAATGTTGGATGACAATGGAAGATGGCATTCTTAAAAGGACACTCTGGGGCGGAGTCTTGTTAGGATGCCTTCTATGGTTGAAAATACGAACTGGCATGATCTGGGTCCCATTGCAAAATTAGCGCAGAAACCTGTGCAACAAATTGAAATTCAGCAAACTAAAATTGCACTGATTTATAAGGATTCACAATTCAGCGCGATTTCTGGTGTTTGCAATCATGTCGGTGGGCCTTTAGGAAATGGAGTCATTGAAGGCGACTATCTGGTCTGTCCTTGGCATTACTATAAGTTCCATTGGAAAACAGGGGAAGGGGAGCCTGGCTTCGAAGGGGATCGGGTACCGATTTATCCTTTGAAAGTAGAGAATGGTCATTTGTGGATTGATTTGAATCCTTCAACGACTCGCAATAAACTTCCACATCCTCCAATGTCCTTAGCGCGAAAACCCGAAAGAGCCCAAGGGCCTTTGCGGATTGCGGGAATTTCCACGACGATCATGGATCTAAAATATCCGCGAGTTTCTACTTCCGAGTTGTTGTTGGAAGAATCTCTTCGCCATGCCAAAGAAAAAGGCTACGACACTCATTTGTTGAAAATGCGTGAGCTTAAATTTCGTCACTGCGAAGGTTTTTATTCTAAAGATGCCCATGCTTGTATCTGGCCTTGCTCGATCACGCAAATCGACGCGACCGATCAGTTGGATCAAGTATACGAAGACTTAGTTCACTGGGCCGATGTAATTATTGTTTCAACGCCGATTCGCTGGGGCTCAGCCAGTTCGCTTTATTATAAAATGGTCGAGCGCTTAAACTGCATTCAAAATCAAATCACGACTCATAACAATCAATTGATAAAAAATAAAGTGTCGGGGTTTATCATCACGGGTGGACAAGACAACGTGCAGTCCGTGGCGGGGCAAATGATGGGATTTTTTTCTGAGCTTGGATATAATTTACCGCCCTTTCCTTATATCGCTCACTCCTTAGGATGGAGCATGGAGAACATGGCTCATAACGTTCACTATGTACAAAGAAGTCATGCCTTAAAAGAAGCGGCGCAAGAGTTAGTAGATCGCTGCGCCGAGCTTTCGCGCTATCTAATCACTTCAAGTGCTCCGAATACCTTGGTGCATCGAGCGGGACGCAAAGCTTACAAAGCAGAACGCCATCAAGACGTCGAATGAATTGATGGCTAAGAAAGAGAGGACTTGCGCCCTCTCCCTTTTCTATTTGCAAGGTCATACTAAATCTCACCGCGAGACTTTTGTTTAACTCGGGCCCTTAAGTCCTTAGATCTTTGTTTCCACTTTTGCCGTTCTTGCTCTAAAAGAACGTGGTCTTCTTTCATGCTTTGATAGAACACTTCTCGTTGCAATTTCTGATAGCTTTCCCATTGCGCCGGATCCAATTGATCTTCATCAAGGGCCGCAAGAATTGCGCAACCAGGTTCTGTTCTATGCTGGCAATCTCTGAAGCGACAGTGCGAGATCAACTCAGTGATCTCTGCAAACTGCTGTTGCAGACCTTCTTCATGATTTCCCAAAGCTAAGGAACGCATTCCCGGAGTGTCTATCAGTAAAGCGCCTTCCGGCAGTCGGTAAAGTTGCCGCGAAGTCGTTGTATGACGACCTTTTTCATCGTCTTCACGAATGCCGCCCGTATCGGCAACTTCGTTTCCTAAAAGAGCATTCGTCAGAGTTGATTTGCCAACACCCGAGGAGCCGAGCAGAACAACCGTGGTGGCCGGTTGCAAATACGACCTTAGTTTCTCTAAACTTTGTAAATCAGCCATTGTGATAGGACAAATCGCGACACCAATGTGACGGTCTTCAATCTCTGAGATCATCTTTTCAGGATTTTGACAAAGATCGATTTTACTAAGCACGATCACCGGTGTCGCTCCACTGTCCCAGGCAATCGCCAAATAGCGATCTAATCTGTTCAGACTCATTTCGGAATTTGCAGAGGATACGATAAAGACTGTATCGATATTGCTGGCAACGACCTGATCACCCCCACGATAAAAACAAGTTCTGCGAATCATCGCCTGGTGAATGATGGCTCGCTCATCTTGGTTTGAAAAAGTATAATAGACCCAGTCTCCAACGCTGGGGTAAGAAAGAGGATTTTCGATCTCGTGATTTAGTTTTCCTGAAAGCTGCGCCAGTTGGTGCTGTCAGAAATTTGTAACTTATAAAGGCCCTTTTCTTGATTTATCACGCGTCCAATTTGCCACTCGGGCTTTTTATCAGCGGTTTGAGATTCAAAAAATGTCGACTAGCAGGGCCTGCCTTGGAATTCAAGGCTTTTTACGCCGGATTCAATGACGAATTGGACTAACTTGCTTTTTCTCTTAACAAGCTTTGGCAGCGATCTAGGATCGTTGCGCGTATGTTGTCGCGGTGTTTTATGAACTCGGGATCTTTTGTGGTTTGTACGATGTTGTAAAGACGGATTGTTCGCTCCAGGTCTATGAGGCGCGGTTTTTGTGGCCCTCTCGAGAGGGGGAATTTTGGAATCGGTTGATGCTCGTTGGCGGCATGTTGAACCGCAATCGTCCAATCGATTTCCGTTTGAGTTAAATAGATGGTCGCAATGAACGAGCGCTCGAGGGGATTTTACTCTGCGAGTTTTAGTTGGGCATTCAACCATTGAAGTGCACTTAAAATTTTTGTGAATTATGAATCTTAT
>CAZPYX010000245.1:0-5035 GCA_964590635.1 uncultured Bdellovibrio sp. | reverse complement strand
CCTACTCACACTTCAATAGCCACAAAAAATTATTCTTTTCTAGCTTCCGCCTTAATCTTATATCTTCGATAAAGATAAAATGAAGGGAATGAAAGCCAGAAAAAACATAATACGATAATCGCCAATGTAGCCTGACCACCACAAATTTCAGTGGTACGAGGTATCCTAAAACATCCCTTAGTGAAATAATCATAAAGAGGAAAACTAAGTCCGATTGGAATCAAAAACATCCATTTGTCACCGAATGGTTTGTTACTTTCGTTGCTCACACAACTCCTTTATTTTTTCGACGCCAGCCTGACTGATCAGTTCAAGAATACCATAATTTGGATTTTGGGTCGCGTCAGGCACATTTGCTGCTTCATCAAATGCACCTATCACTCCAGAACCAATTGCAGCGGCTGTGTTTGCGCAACGCTCTGGATTGCTTAAACAAAAATTCACTGAAGCAGGACCAGCCACAGCAGCAGTTCCGGCAGTCACGGCAAACAATCCAGTTACCGTGGTATACGCGTTCACAACAGTACTAACTGCACTTGCACCCATGTTATTAAATTGAGCTGTGAAATCAAAGTAATTCATTAGTGACTCATTTGCGTCGTCCTTTTTCCCAGTTATATCAATTCTATTGATTGGATCGTTGTTGCAATAACGATACAAGCCAGTGCTCCCACCTTGGAACAAAATTGGATCTTTGGTAGTCCATCTTCCAATCTCAGGCGCATAATCACGAGCGCCAAATCTAATGAGTCAAGTGTCTTGATCAACCAGGCCTCCGGCAAAACCAAACGGAATAACGGCACTAAATTTTCCATTTTCAGGGATACCAAACTCGTCGCTCTCTAGCCTCTCAACAACTTGACCAGAAGTTGAATCAACAATCAGTCTAGGAGTTCCGACCTGATCTGAAATGATTTTTAGCTTTTTCCCGTTAACGATCGCATAGTCAGGAATATTTGGCTTCATTCCATAAACAAAGCGTTTAATAATATTGCCGCCGCCATCAAGCTCCGCCGCAATTTGATATTGAGTTTGGTAAATAAATGACTGCACTAATTTGCCATTTACTTTTTTACCGACTCTGCGATTTAGCCCATCAACAAGGTATTCAATCACTTTGCCACCCGACAACCTCACAGAGCGCAGATTTCCAAATACATCATATTGGTATTGAGTTTGGCCGCTAACTTTCTCGACTTTTCCGATCAAATCCCCATTAGCACTGTACTGATACTCTGCAGTTCCGTACCTAATTAAACGATCTTGGTCGTCATAGATGGCTTCAGTTGATTTACCATCTTCTACAACTCGTGTTCTATTTCCGTTAGAGTCATACTGATACTCTTTAGCTGGAACACCATTTTTGATTGTTTTACTAACTCTTCCTTGCAAGTCATATTCAATTTCGAAGGTTTTAGTTTCTGTACCGGTTGTTACTTTCGTAGAAATGATACGACCAAGTTTGTCAGTTAAATAGGTTGCAGAATACAAGTTGGTTTTACCAGAAAAATGCTGGTCAGAAGACAGCTGCCCATAGTTATCATAAGAAAGATTTTGAGACAAAGCTCCGAGAGCTGAGTTCGACCTTTCTGTTGATCTTCTGGAAAAATGGTTATCGGAGTATAAATTTAAGGATTGGGTTACTACCGAGACCAAGGGCGTGGCTGTTACGCCAGAGATGAGACAAGAAAGAGCCAAGCAAATAGCGGAAATTTTGAGCAACAATGAGCGCTGGCACAGCCATGCCAGAGGAATCAATATGAGCACCCTGGTTAAGGAATTGAACCTTAAAATTGAGGATTACGGTGCGACCAAGGAGCTTTATGACAAAATTCATAGCTATTACGATGTTTTTGTCGATTATTTAGTGCAAAAAGGGATTCCAAGTTTTGTTCATACGAGATACCATTACTAGAGGATGGCAGGTGTTTATATGGGAGAGAAGAAGTTGGATTTGAAAATGCAAATTCTTCAGAACAATCCGAAGATTGATATGAAGGTTGTGGACTCCTTCGACAAAGCCCAAAAAAACAATCCTAAGTTTTTTAAATCGTCATATTCGATTCAGTCACCATTTGCGGTGGTGACTCCTGATCGACCTCTATTCAATTCTTCTAAAAAATAGCTCTTTGCTCTGCTTTTAGCAGACTCTACAATAAAATTTATTTTTGGCCTGGGCCAACCAACTGCTGGTTCAACCACTTCAAAGAAATACCACCACGCTGATGAGCCCGAGCAGCCTCGCGACCAACGCAACCAGTGGCTTCCACAAGAGTGCCAGCAATCCCCAAAGCAATGGCCAACATAAAAACGCTTCTGACAAATTGAACAACTCCACCCATAAAAAATCCTTTCGTTAGATTCGTAAAATCCAACCGAATAGTCTCTGTTTTCTTGTTTGAAGTTCCGAATTAAAGGTTTCAGCTCACCGTAGCTTTGAACTCAAAATCAATCGTGCAAGTGTCACCTGGGTGTCACCCAAATGCCACCTAACGCGGTTATTTTTGATTATTTCAAATTACGTTTGAATTTCTGAAAACCCGTAAGTGATTGAAATCTTTTGTTAATATTTTTAAGCGTTTAGCTTGGGTTGTGAGACTTTTTGCGAGGAAAATTGGAGGTGACGAGCGGATTTGAACCGCTGTAGCAGCTTTTGCAGAGCTGAGCCTAGCCACTCGGCCACATCACCCCATGAGTGAAGATCTAAATTACGGCTTTAGAGCCTCTAAGTCAATATTTAACAAACTTCTCTAACACCCTAGTCGTTTTAAAGACTCAAATGGGTGATAACTTAATTTTAGAGCACTCTCGATATGCTGAGGCTGAAGCTTTTCTGAGCCATCTAAGTCCGCAATGGTCCTTGCGACTCGAAGCGTCGCAAGCTCGCGACGACGGGACGACAGCTCTTGAGGAAAGAGTTCTCGCATATAAAAGCTCGGTAAATCCGCCGTCAGCTCTTCGAATCGCCAAAAGCCAGCGACCTTTTTGAATCTCAGATCTTTTTCAGCCAGCTGCTTGCGAAAACTTCTCGTTTCTTCGATCTTTTGCAGAATATCACTTCCTCGCATCTTCTTTCCTCCTTCTTTTTTTTGAGTAAAGAAAGTCACTTGAAAGCGATCCACGAGCGGTCCCGAAAGACGTTCAGAATAGGACTGACACTTCTTCAGGGAACGCCCGCAAACCACCCGGGCTCCGGGAACCCAGTCTCCGCAAGGGCATAGATTTGTGGTCGCCATCACCAAAGTTTCCGCGGGATACTCTTCCATAAATCGGCCCCGTCTGATGCGGACGCAGGATTCTTCCATCGGCTCGCGCAAAGACTCCTGGGCGCGAGGATGAAACTCTAAAAGTTCATCTAAAATCAAAACACCTTTATGCGCACGAGTGACCTCGCCCTTAAAAGGGGGGACACCCCCACCAATCAACCCCAGGGGGGAGGTCGAATGATGGGGATGCACCACGGGACGCCAGCGAAGTTGTGCTTCTTTGCTGTCCCGATTGTTACGAGCAATCACATGCATTTCATCTTGTGTGGGAGCACGCAGAAGTGATGACAGAGTTTTCGCAATAGTGCTCTTACCTGATCCCGCAGGTCCTGCCAGCAAAAGTGAGTGCTCACCAAGAGCGATCAAACTTAAAAGATCCGCCTGCCGTTCCGGAAAATCTAAGTTCATCCCCAATTGAGGTCTTTCAACCTCGTACTCTCTTGGTAAAGCTGAAATGTAAGTGGGCTCTTGAACGTCTCTTAAAGTATGCATAACGGCTCGATCAAACACAGCGGGGCCGCCTTGACTTTGCCCTGTCCAAATCATGATTTCTTCAGAAGGATCAAAATCCTCGGTGAGATCTTCTGGCTCGAAAACTTCTCCCAACAATCCCAACTCTCCATAAATACAGACTGAATCCATCGGAGGTTTTTCGATTTGCGCTGACTCCCATAAAATTCCCAAGGCCACGGCCAGCTCCAATCCTCGAGAACTTTTCTTTAAGTGATTGGGTCTTAAGTTCACCAACACTTGCTGCGCCTTTGGAAACTCATAGCCTTGCGAGCGAATCGCACTTTTTATTCTATGAATACTTTCTTTAATGCCTTGATCTGGAAGACCTAAAAACTGAATTTGCGGAAGACCTGCGGTGAAATTAATTTCAACTTCAACAGGGACTAAACGATCTTGTTCTCGAATGAGCGATTGAATTTTCATACTCGGTTGTCAGAGCAAGAAAAAGCCCGCTTTAAAGCGGGCTTAAAATAGAAACTAATAAGAAAGCCTTGCGAAGACCGGACTACAAGCTCTTTTCGAAGCAAGGATAGATTAAGAATCTAAAAAGGACCAGGGCCAGGCCCCCCCCCCCACGAACTCGACTGGACTCGAATTCCCAATAAAGATCACCACAAAAAGAAGAAGGAATGCTCTAAGACTCACCCGCTCATTGTGGCCGATCCAGTCCTGTTTTTCAACGCCTATGCCCAGAAAGGCGTCCGAAAGTTCGACAAAATTCTGCAAACTTAGCAAAATGAATCTTCGGCCGAAAAACTATCTGACACAATTTGAGTCTTAAATCATTTTTTTGCAACCAAGCGTCGCACTCCCTCTGAAAATAGGGAAAAATAAAGATGAGCTGGCCCGGAGGATCTTCAATGGCAAAAAATAGAGTTAAAGGATTTCTGACATTTTCGGTGGTCTATCTTTTTATCTGCCTATTTTATTCAAACTGTGCCAGACAAGAAAAAACATCCGCTCCGACAACTCTAGGAACTTTAGACCATCATTAATGTATCTAGCCAAATCTTCTCTTCTCTGATTGCACTGAAGTCAATATTCCTCCTAGCCTGAGCAAAACATCAGCAAAGGAGTTTAACTTGGAATATGGTGTAATACATTTTTTCCCAGGCGGTACCAAACAACAATACGAAGCCACGTTAGCGGCGGTCCACCCTGATAGAAAATCTTTGCCTAAAGGTCAGATTTATCATGCTGCTGGCGCTTCAAAAAATGGCCGGACTGTCATGGCAATACACAGCTGGAAACAAAGT
>CAZPYX010000244.1:0-5117 GCA_964590635.1 uncultured Bdellovibrio sp. | reverse complement strand
TACCTTCAGGAGTTCTTCGTCCTGAAACTACTTGTGTGATCGCTTCAGGTGTCGTGATCGACGTCTTCGCCATCAGCAAAGAAATCAAAGGCCTGAAAGCTTCAGGTCTTTTGCAAAATCCAAAACAACTTATGATCTCTGACACAGCGACAGTCATCTTGCCTTACCACAAGGCTTTGGATGCGGCTCGTGAGTCGGCATTGAGTGATGAAAAAATCGGAACAACTGGCAAAGGCATCGGCCCGGCTTACGAAGACCGCGCTTCTCGCCGCGCCGTTTTGTTCGGAGATCTTTTTGATCGTGAATCTCTTCGCAAAAAACTAGAGCTGGCTCTTCGCGAAAGAAACTTCATCTTGGAAAATTACTATAAAACTGCTCCTTTCAATATTGATGAAATCATGAAGGATCTTGAAGCTGTGACCGAGGAGCTTGCTCCTTACCGTGCTAAAGACTGTTCATTATTTATCTCTAAAAACTTGAAGGCCGGAAAACGAGTTTTATTTGAAGGCGCGCAAGGCACGATGTTAGACGTTCTTCACGGAACTTATCCGTTTGTGACAAGCTCTTCAACGCTGGCTTCGAATGCTTGTGCAAGCACTGGCATTGGCCCTATGAGCGTAAATAAAGTGATTGGTGTCTTCAAAGCTTACACAACTCGTGTTGGCAGCGGTCCTTTCCCAACAGAATTGTCTGATGAAGTTGGCCAAAAAATTCAAGCGGATGGTCATGAGTTCGGTTCGACAACGGGCCGCGCCCGTCGTTGCGGCTGGATTGACCTTGTTGCATTGAAATATGCGATTCGCGTGAATGGCATCACAAACTTGGCGATGATGAAAATCGACGTCTTAACAGGTCACGAACGCTTAGGTGTTTGCACGGCCTATAAATTGAACGGCGAAATCATCACGGAACTTCCAACATCACCTTATGAGTTGGAAAAAGTAGAACCTGTGATCGAATGGCTTCCAGGTTGGAACCAAGATTTGACGAAAGTAAAAACCCTTTCTGATCTTCCACGTCCAACGACAAATTATATCGATTATATCGGCTCTCAGTTGGGCACTCCGATTGACGTGATCTCTGTCGGCCCAGGCCGCGAGCAAACGTTGTGGGTGAAGCCTTTGTTCAATAATTAGTATTTCCAAGAAACGCCGCTACAACAGCGGCGTTTCTTTTTTCTGTATTTGCCTAAATTCTACCTGCTATAATTAAAAACATGAAAAATACTATTAAAGGCTCTTTCGAAGTTAAGGGCACACCACAAACTCCTGACGAGACCACACAAAAGATTGGCGCTATGAGAATGACTTTTGAAAAGCGCTTCTCGGGACCGCTGGATGCGACGGGATTAGTGTCAATGATGGGTGTGATGAATGATCAAGGCTCTGGTGGATACGTCGCCCTTGAGCGAGTGACAGGTACCGTCGATGGGCGTAAAGGCAGCTTTAGCTTTCAGCACAGTTCCACTATGAATCGCGGCAAGCCGTCACAATCTATTTCCGTTATTCCTGACAGTGGGACTGATGAACTCAAAAACATTTCCGGTGAAATGAAAATTGATATTGTTGATGGTCAGCATTTTTATACGTTTAGTTATGATATGAATTAAAACTACGAGGCCCAATCTTTGGGATTGGGTTTCAGGCAGCTCAAACTCTTGAAGCTGACTCATCTTCGACACCATTGCGATCGAAGGATGCCTCGGACTGCTATTTTTTCTCCGCAATCGCGATGAACCCCACACAATGGCGCCTTCTAAGTTCAAATATTTACGACTTCAAGGCACACTACTATTTATCTGAATACACCTGAGCCGCCGTGTATTTCGTTTGAACTTTGCTTATCTTAATAAAATTAATCTCATGTATTCCCAACTTGGCATATGTGCCCTTACTAGAAAAACTGGGTTAACAAACGCCAGAACCGTTTTAAAAACTACCGATTAAGAACGTTAAATGCTTGTTCTTGAAAGACTTTTTGAAAGTACCAACAGGGAAAAGAGAAGAGCCATATGACGTTGCTGGATTAGCCGAGGCCCGAAGGGCTGAGGCGGTAAAGGCGAATTGGCGTTCCCAAGGGGAAGCACCTCGTCATCACTTCCTAGTTGTGATGTTGGTTCAAGCGAAGCACTATTTTTACCAGTAAAATCAGTAATTTAATCAAATTACCAAGCCCAAGAAATCGAACAGGGAATTTGCGTGATTTTGTGGCAATTGGTGTCTTTTATTGCCCTCATCCAACAAAATTCCAACAACGAACATCCCGTATTCCGTTTCAAAGATCACTTCACTCGTTTTTAAACGCGACTCGTCGGATTTCCTTAATGGGCATTCCGGCGTTAGACGAAAAGGTGTTTGTATGTCTACTCAAATAGGAAAAGTATTCTCTCAGATTATTAAAGAACGGCGCTTCACGCTTAAAGAGATCTCTAAGGTGACGGGTGTTCCCGCCACAACTTTAGCGGAATGGCAGGCTAACAGAACGCCGAAAAACCCCTCCCAGGTTAAGGCCGTCGCGAAGTTCCTGGGAGTTAGCATGCACTTTCTTCTTTTTGGCGAAGAAGACTCCGAAGAGCCAACATCAAAGCTGCTTCGCGAAGACATCTTTAGCGGCACGTTTGAGATTAGCATTCGCCGCATTAAGATCACTGACACCAAGAAGATAACTAAATAGAAACAACGCAAAGGAGAACCATCCATGAAACGATTTTTAATATTAGGTGCAATTTCAGCTACGGCTCTTATGGTCGGCTGCGCGGGACAAAGAGTAAAAAACGAGTTCACCCAAAAGCGTGGCTACTCTGCTGAGGATATGAAGGAAATTCAAGCTCAACGAGACGACTATGCGGGAGTACTTGCTAAAGGACGCGTGAATAGCAATGCGTTCAACACGACGGAAAAGGTAAATGCGGAAAACCGCATAAAATCGATTTTCTGTGCTTGTCACAAGAAACTTGGCGATAAGTGCACGCAAAAAGTCGACGGGCTATCTGCAGAGGATCACTCCTTATGGGTGAAATCAAATGCAGCTGAATGGGCCCTCGCAGGAATGTCTGCTAATGACAATCCCCTTGATTCAAAGGGCTATGTAATTGATCCCGTCGAATGCAAATAGAGGGTATTTTTTGTGGGCCAGAAGGGGCATAGGCCCCCCTCTTCTTTGGCCTCGGAAAAATACCCGACCCAAACAGTCGATCACTTGTCCGCCGAAGCAGGTAGCCACTGGGCCCGATCAAGAGTTAACATATATCTTTGAGGGGGTTGTGGGACTGAAGAAGTTTTCCCTACCATTCTTTTGGTTTCGGAAAATTGCCAGATTATCTTTTTTTGGTGGCGGAAAACTCGTCTTTTACTTTTTCTTCCAACATTATAAGCAACTGCTGGCTTGACGGTTGTGAAACAAAAAATCCAGTTAATTTTTTTCCAGGCCTCCCCACAATAACAGACTTTTCAGCAATGGTACGCTTAACGAGAACCTTGGACTTTGAAACCTCAACCAGGTCACCACTATTTTTGGCAATTGTTTCTAACGATTCAAAAAAATGTCGGATTATATTGGATTTGTCGAAATAAGCTTTATCGGACATGCCGATAACTTCTATATCATATTTTCTTTTTTTCTCACCGGTGACCGTAAACTCTGTGAAATCATTAAACTTAACTTTTATTTTATCAATGCCTTGTCCCTTCAAAAAGGATGAACTGTTCTGCATTGCCGATGCCAACCAGGAGTAAGGTGTCTTGTATTGATCGCGATTATCAAGTGCCGACTTTACATAGCGTGAAAATTTTTGGAGCTTATCCTGAGTTTTTAGGATCTCATTCAAAATGAATGCGCTTTTGTGATCAATCTTTTTTAAAGAATAGTCTTCGTTTTTTACGATGATGACTTGGGGGTACGATAAAAAAGTATCGAGGGCCATTAGTGAAAGATGTAAGTGATGCTTTACGCTAAAAATAGCTTGGTGGTCCCTATCGAGCGTCTTTGTTATTTGGCTCTTTATTCTTTTTCTTTGGTCACTGTTTTGAACTTCAAAAATGAAATCATAAATTAAAAGTCTAACCAGAAGTTCCGTAAGACATTCATGGAGCCGAGGTTGTACCACGCCGCTTTCTTTTTGTGGTAATTCAAATTTCCCAATTAAATCAATAAATTGCCTAATCGAATTCTGTTCCATTTTGTCGAACCTTCATTTGAGGACGAACATATCTCGTGGGTGGCAGGATAGCTATCACAGTCAATGGCGGCTGTAAATCTTAACGGGAGAAAAAAGGTTATGAAAGTAAATATAAAATTTTGGAGATTGGAAAGAGGTCTCTCTCAAATCGAGCTTAGTAAGGCGGCAGGAGTTCCGAGATATAGAATTCAACTCGCAGAGCAGGGACTTTTAAGTCTTGAGCCAGAAGAAGTCGAAATTCTTGTCGATGTTTTGGGAATCGATGAGTTTAAAAAAGAGGTCGTGGAGGTATCACATGGAAAATAAGCTCGAAAAATCAAAGATCAATTATGCTTTTCATGTGGCACAGCCGGCGAATATCGCCTCGGATGCCTTCGTCTACTTTTTACGACTTATTTCTCAATGTGACTTACAGGGAGGGACGACGATCAAAGATCAAGTTTACGAAGTAGCGTCTGCCTTCTTTGACCTAATTGACTTATTTATCCGGACCGCGAGAGCAGAGGGCGTATTATGACAAACTTAGTACAATCAATTAATGCAAGATCGATGGCTTATTGGGGGCTTGCCGGACAAATTGTTAGAACGATTGCCAAAGAATCTGAAGCCCACGAAATGGGACTTCTCAGTCAGCTATTGGCATCTTTTGGTAATATTGTAGGTCGTGGCCCTCATACAATGGTTGGATCCACAAGACATGGTGCTAATCTTTTTGTTGTCAATGTAGGTATATCATCGAAAGCCCGAAAAGGGACAGCATGGGGTGAAATCGAAAATCTTTTTAAGAACTCTGCACCTGCTTGGTCAAAAGATAGAGTTCAGACAGGTTTATCTTCCGGTGAGGGATTGATTTTTGCTCTGGCGGATAAGCCATCGGCGGACGGTTGCCCGATTTCACGCGAGTTGACCCCCTCGTTTTCAACGAACTGACCCCCCTGAT
>CAZPYX010000243.1:0-5139 GCA_964590635.1 uncultured Bdellovibrio sp. | reverse complement strand
GAATTTTGAAGAGGATCTCATTACTTTTGCCAGCCTATCTTCACAACAAGCCATCGGAAAAAACTATTTTAGATACTCTTGCTTTAATAACGAAGCCAATCCACGCCTGGGCTCCGCCTTTATTTCTAAAAGTGGCCAGCTTGTCAGTGTGGATATTGATACTAGCTTAGCGGCATCTTTTGCTTGTTCTCTGCCAAGCTTTCAATACAGCCACAATGGCTCATCTTTCATTGTATCTGGATCCAAATGGAAGTTCGATGCGAATGAGCAAGTGACCGAGGTTGCTGGACCAAGCACTTCTCATACACAGATCGATTATATGGGAAATTCTTTTACAAGCGCAGGGCTACTGGTGGCCGATTCAGTTCAAGAAACGATTTTCAGATTCGATAAAAAAATGAATCTGATTGAACTTGGTTTGGGCGGTGGCCCTTGCCATATGCCGACGGATTCGACCATCAGCTTTATGCCAAATCTTCCAACGTGGGATAGCTCTGTCACGCTTGATGCTGGCGGAAAGATTACTAATAAAATTCGCGCTTGTTTCTAATATTCTAAATCAAAGCCAATTGTCATAAACGACAGTTGGCTTTTCTGAAATGACTTATTCCGATTGCCCTGAGCCACAACTTGTCTGGGCATATCCTTTAAAGCGCGCTCCCAACTCTTGAGCTTCATGGGCAATGGCAAGCAATCCCAATTTCGCAGTCCAACCGTATACGTTTTCTTGAGGACAACCCGGAGTGTTGATCGCAAGATCTGAAACGCACAAACGCTTGTACACGGCGCCAGGGCTGTTCAAGCTGTCTGTAGAGCTTTTTTCTGAGTGCGTGCGCAGGAAGCCACCAGCTAGCTCGCAACCAATCATATAAATACACGGTTCCGCACTGGCGCCGTCTGATTGAACCACCGACGGAATACCTTCTTGAATGATCACTTCTTCCACGTCACGACCGCCCTTGGCCGCTTTCATTTTTTTACGAGATTTATAGCTCCACTCTTTCACTTCTGCGCCTGAACCAACACGGATGACTGCCAAACCATAGGTTCCGGCATTGTTTTTTACGAAGACGAATGGTTCTTGAGCGATGCCGCGTTTTTTATACTCAGCTCGCAATTTTTCGATCATGGCATCCACTCGCGCAGCCAAAGCTTCGCGACTTTTTTCATCGCCAATATCGAAATGCTCGAAAAGTTCGGTCTCAACGGTCAAAAGGAATGGATCAATTTTCGCAATAGCAGAAAATTCTTCCGCCAACTGATTGTAGTATTTAAAGTAAGTGCTTTTCTTTCTTTGATACCAACCCAACTCGTGCGGAGGATTCATTGGATAGTCTAAAACACTTTTTGACCACTCTTCATACTGCTCTGAAAAGTCATTGTTGCTGATAATCAGGTCCGGCTTAAAGGATTTCAATAAAGGACCACCAACCAAGGCCGAATGAACTTCGATCTCTCTGCCCGTGGAACTAGTGACTTTCAACGGCTCTGGCAAATCCTTTGGAATAGCCACTTTCACTATGATTCCTGAAGATTCGATCAGCGATTTGATCGTATAGACATTTTCCCAATAGAAAGCATTGTTAGTATGCTCTTCCGTTACCAACATCACGTTCTTCACATCACCATAGTGTTTGGTAATGTATTTAGTCATGAGGCCCGCCGAAGTTTCTTTGTCCGTTGGACAGATATTATTAAATCCCGCAGGAAAGATATTCGCGTCGACATTCGAAATTTTGTAGCCAGAATCGCGGATGTCATAGCTTGAATAAATTGGATAAGACAAGGTCGCAGTTTTCGCCGAGAACCATGCGCAAATCTCATTCATATTGGCGAGGGTTTGTTTGTGAAGTGTGAGCTTCGCCATCGTATCTCCTTACAAATTCGGATCTTCAGTGGGAACAATTTTTGGAGGCGTCTGGATAGGACGCTTTTCCTCTTCGGGAAGCAAGGAATCTACCTTGACCCGGCCCGGCCGCTTCACGCTGTTCATTCTTTGCGATTCTTCGGTCAAAGACATTGTCTCTTTGGTTTGATATAAAATTACTTCTATTTTTTTTCTGACTTCTTGTAGATAGGAAAAAAATTGCTCCTCGTACTTATTTCCTACTTGCCCTTGCATTGGCTTAAATAGCTCGGCTTGCTCAATCAAGTCACTCAAACTGCCACCTAGATTGGCTTGGACTTGCCTGTTACTTTGTTCTGCTTGAACCAATGTGAAGAATGCTTGATAAGTTTTTTGCGCCTGCTCTGCTGCATGCTGCGACCACACGGGGTCATTCAATTGCATCGCCTTGATCAAATAGACTTGCACCATCTTTTGGCCTTCAACGGCTTGTTCAAAAGTATCGCTGGAAATTTGATTGGTAGAAACCGTGCCCATTTGCACATAGGTCTTCGCCAACCAATCTTGATTCACATTACGCTTTTCTTCGCGAACTTTAGCAATGCCTTTTTCGGCGATATTTAAATAATCCATCGCTTCTTTATCACGTCCTGCTTTGCCATAGACAGATGCAAGTCGCGCCGGGACTTCTGCTTGTCCCACTTCACTAGGGAGATACGAGCGCATTTTATAAGCGTCTAAAAGAGCGGCCAAGGTTTTTAAATCATCTCCTAAGGCCTCATAAGCAAATGACATTCGATAAAGAGCTTGAGCGGCGATCTTTGGTTGCAGCTTGAGGGTTTTTTCATAAACGTCGCGATCAATACGAATCGCTTCGGACCACTGCCCCAATCCCTCTAGCGATTGAGCTTCTCCCAAGCGCGAAGATTGATAATAGATAGATTGTGGATAAGTCCCTTGAAAACTCTTGAACCCATTTTGCGCTTCTTCAAAACGACCTAAAGCTAAAAGTCTTTCAGCGTTATTGATCTCATTTTCTTCAGCCAGTTTTTGATTTGCTCGAGCCGCCTCAGCGCTACGATCAATCTGCATAGATGTACAGGAAAAAAGAAATGGAAGAAAACAAAGACCAAGAGCTTTTAGATTCATCTTTTCTTTTCCCTTTCTTCTATAAGCTGACTAAGTTCATCCAGTCCTGAAAGATCTGAGATGTCTTTAACCAGATCAGGAATGCGCAATATGTGTGCTTCCTTTTCCATTCTCAATTCGAATTGCTTATACAGAGCATCCCTTTGATTGTAGAAGGACTTCATCTGCATGTACAAGTCGACGAGCTGCTTATCCGGTCCGCTCTTCTCAGAACCTGTTCCCAAGTCCAGCCAGTAAGGAAAGATGCGATTCAAAATCACAGTGTCAAGGTGGTAGCCACCTTTTTTTATTTCGCGAGAGAAATACTCCGCTTCTTTGAGCTTTGCCTGATCAAAACTTGTAACCAGAACAAATTTCGTGGTTGGAGACACCATCATGCGATGAACATCGACCGTGCGTTGCAAAAGTTTGCCCTGCCACTGCTCGATGTTTATAAAGAAATCACCCAGCTCATGAATGAACTGCGAACCGGTGAGGTTTTCCAATACTTTCAACACCTGACGAGTTCCAGTTTGCAAAAGCTGACCAAAGAAACCCGATTTCTTTCCTTCAGGATCTCGGAACCATTTTGCCACACCCTCTGTGAACAACGCGGAAAGCTTTTGTGGCGCGTGCAAAAAATCAATCGCATGCTTAGTAGGCGGAGTGTCCAAGATAATGAGATCGAACTCTCCAGACTCATAGCATGTATACAGTTTTTCCAAAGATGTGAATTCCTGGGAGCCACTCAAATTTGTGGACAACTGCTTGTAAAGACTGTTTTCAAAAATCTTTTTCGCAGCTTCGGATTTTTGTGCGGCTCGGGTCACGAACTCATCAAAAGTTTGCTTGTGATCAATGACTGAGGCATAAAGCTCGCCTGAAAAATTTTGCCCTGGGACTTTCGTAATGTCTTTGGTCCCCTCAATACCCAGCGTTTGCGCCAAACGTTTCGCTGGATCAATGGTCAAAACAAGAACGCGCTTGCCTTCTTTAGCAGCCGTCACAGCAAGTGAAGCAGCAACCATTGTCTTACCGACGCCGCCACTGCCTACACAAACTAACACTTTGGTTCCGTTAAATAATTCAGACATCAGAGTTTTTCTCCGATCATCTCAATAAGTTTCCACGGTTGTGTTTCAAAAAATAAGGGAATCGATTTTAAATTCTTTGTTAGACTTTCCGCAGTCTTCGACATTTCTTTTTGTCGGCTCAAATGTTGCTGCAAATACAAAGCAAAATCACGAAGTCCTGTTGTAGGATCTTCACTGGCGTCTTCGATGGATTTTTCAGAAACAGGAACAGTCAGCATCTTGTTCAGAATTATTTCTGCCTCGATATCGAATTCAGATTTTAAATCCTGCGAAAGCTCTGCGGCTTCTTTAAGTGGCAACTCTTCCGGCAAGGTAACGATGTGATAGTGACAGAGCTCTTTATCGCGAATGACCTTGTCGATATTGCGACTTTGCTCACCCATCGGGCCAAATTGAACTGCTTGAGCCATACCCTTCGGGGCTTCTAACAAAGCTTTGAAATGTCCCGTCGCAAAGGCGTCCACTACAATGCAATCAAACGGCAACGGCGGGCCGTGCTTGCGAGGTCCGCTAGTGATCTTTCCCAGCACTGCCAACTCTGGCAAAGCTGGTGCAATATTAATAAACGCCCTCATCACTGCATTATCGAAGAACAGCTTCGCAAGACTTTCAACTTTGATTAAGTATTGCGCATACTCACGCAAACAGGTGTCTCCAGACCAAAGAGCCACTGAAAGATTTGGTTTAATTTGCGTGGGATGAAATTCAACCTGCGGAAGATCAAAAAAATCGCGAAAAAAACTCTGATCGCCAAGCTCCACCAGAAGAACTCTTTTTCCAGTTTGACTGAGTCTTAAGGCCAGGGACGCGGCAAGAACCGACTTTCCTACCCCACCTTTTCCCGTCACAAAGTGAATCTCTTGCTTCATAGATCCCTAAGTGTGTCTGACCTCTGAAATATAGGCATTGCGCATGGCATTATTTGATGCCAATACAGTGAGCATCTTCTAAGATCCATCGGTTTAGCGCAACTGCGCCGTTCTGCACTTCAGCTTCGCTGAAGTAGTCACCTGATAATGTTTAGGAGTAATAACATGAAATCAAACGTAGAAAAGGTTTCTAACCTTTCCA